>JBKPDL010000140.1:0-46529 GCA_046727855.1 Acidobacteriota bacterium | reverse complement strand
AGCGACCTCCTACAGATGCCGTTGCAGTATCTGAAGGGTGTCGGTCCCCGCAAGGCCGCTGATCTCAAGCGGGCCGGCCTGCACACGGTTGAAGATCTCCTCTTCCGATTTCCTCGGCGTTACGAAGATCGAAGCCGGCTGCAACCGATCGCCTCGCTCAAACCCGGTCAGGTATCCGCGGTCTCCGGCGAAGTGCTGCACGCGAGTTTGCAGCCGACGCGGCGTCCCGGCTTTCGTCTCTTCACCGCGCTGATTCAGGACCAGAGCGGTCAGATTAAAGCAGTGTGGCCGAATCAGGCCTTCCTCAAAGACGTCATCAAACCGCACGCGCACATCGTGCTCTACGGCAAAGTCGAGTACTGGGGATCGCGCGGACTGCAAATCACCGATCCTGAGTTCGAGGTCATCCGCGACGAGAACGCGGACGACGAGCTCGCAACGATTCATACGGGACGGATTGTGCCCGTCTACGAGCGGACCGGCAGCGTGACCACGAACATGCAGCGCCGCTTCGTGTGGCAGGTACTCGAGCAACTCGGATCGGAACTCTACGATCCGGTGCCGGCCGACATTCGTTCGCGCGAGGGGTGGCCCTCCCGGCGCGATGCCTTGCAGCGGGCGCATTTTCCCGATGCGGACACGCCGGTGGATGCGCTCAATACGTTTCAAACCGCGGCGCAGCGGCGGTTGATCTTTGAGGACTTCTTCGTGTTTCAGGCCGGTCTCGCGCTTCGCCGCCAGCAGAACGCGCAGGTGCGTAAGGAACTCGTGAGCAAAGTCGACGATCGTGTGCGCGCCGCCGCACGTGCGGTGCTGCCGTTCAAGCTCACTGACGGCCAGCGCCAGGCCTTGGCGGAGATCGTGGCCGACATGCAGAAAGAGTGGCCGATGCAGCGGCTGCTCCAGGGCGATGTCGGCGCCGGCAAGACGATTGTCGCGCTCCTCGCGGCGATTGTCGCCATGGAAAACGGATTTCAGGCGGCGTTCATGGCGCCCACCGAGATTCTGGCCGAACAGCACTTTGCAACGATCTCGACGTGGCTTGCGACGACCAGGTTTCGGGTTGCGCTGCTGACCGGCCGCACGACGCCTGCGGAACGGCGAACGCTGCTCCCGTCGATCGAGCGCGGCGATGTCCAACTGCTGGTCGGCACGCATGCGCTCGTCCAGGAGCATGTGAAGTTCCGTGCGCTGGCGCTGGCCATCATCGACGAGCAACACCGCTTCGGCGTCCTGCAGCGTGGCACGTTCGCGGCGAAAGGGTTGCATCCGGACGTGCTCATCATGACGGCCACACCGATTCCGCGCACGCTGGCCTTGACCGAGTGCGGCGACATGGAAGTATCGGTGATTCGCGGGCTGCCGCCCTTGCGCCGTCCGGTGAAGACGCTCGTGAAGCCCGACTCGCGGCGCGACGATGTGTACGCGTTGGCGCGTGAACAGCTGAAGCAGGGTCGACAGATGTACGTGATCTATCCGCTGGTGGAAGAGTCGGAGAAGGTCGACTTGAAGGCCGCAACCGAGATGGCCGAGCACCTGGCGCGCCACGTCTTTCCTGAATTCCATGTGGCGCTCCTGCACGGCCGGATGAAAGGCGAGGAAAAGGAACGCGTCATGCGCGCGTTTGCATCCGGTGCGCTCGACATGCTGGTGTCGACGACTGTGGTCGAAGTGGGAGTGGACGTGCCCAACGCAACCGTGATGATCGTCGAACACGCCGAACGATTTGGACTCTCACAGCTGCACCAACTGCGGGGGCGCGTCGGCCGTGGCGCGCACGAATCGTACTGCGTGCTTCTTTATCAGGCGCCGTGGTCGGAGGACGCGCGCGAGCGGTTGAAGGCAATGGCGGACAGCAACGACGGCTTCGTCATTGCCGAGCGCGATTTGCAGCTGCGTGGTCCAGGCGATTTCTTCGGCACGCGGCAGTCGGGCATCCCGCAGCTGCGAGCCGGTGATCTGACGCGCGACGTCGATCTGCTCGAACTCGCCTATTCCGAAGCGCGCCAGCGCGTTGACACCGGCACGCTGACGCAGGCGGAGCGCGCTTACGTTGAAAGCGTGTGGCAGCGTCAGTTCGGGTTGATCACGGTGGGGTAGCGGCAGGGCGGCAGCCCCGCTGCAGCGGCGCTGCTGACGCGCGGCCACGGACATGCGAATTATTGCGGGCGAGTTCAAAGGGCGAACGCTGAAGGCACCGAAGTGGGACGGGCTGCGCCCGACGTCCGACAAGCTGCGCGAGACGCTCTTCAACATCGTGAGGCCGTGCGTCGCCGACGCGCGCGTGCTCGACGTCTTTGCCGGTAGCGGTGCGATCGGTCTCGAAAGTCTGAGTCGCGGGGCGGCGCGGGCGGTGTTTATCGAGCAGGATCGGCGCGCCGCGACGTTGATCGCCGAGAACGCCGAGCTCTGCGGCGCGCGGGATCGCTGTGTTATCATCCGCGACGCCGCCGAACGCGCATTGCAGAAGCCGATTGCCGGTGATCCATTTGATTTGATCATTCTCGATCCGCCCTACGATTTCGCGCCGCTCGCGCAGGTGCTGAGCGCGGCCGCGCCGCATCTTGCGCCGCGCGGATGGATCGTGCTGGAGCACGCGCGCCGCCGTGCGCTGCCGGGGGCGGCAGGTGTTCGCCCGGTGCGAACGGTTGCGTCGGGCGACAGCGCACTCACGTTTTTCGAGGCTGCATGAGCCCGACGACTGCTGCACACATCGCGGTGTTTCCCGGTTCGTTCGATCCACTGACTAACGGACACGTCGACATCATCGAGCGCGGCTCCCGCATCTTCGATCGCATCATCGTTGCCGTGGCGGTCAACGCGGAAAAAGTGCCGCTCTTCTCGGTCGACGAGCGCGTCGCGATCATTCGCGAAGTATTCCGCAATCAGCCGATCGTCGATGTCGACACTTTCGACGGCCTGCTGGTCGACTACGCGCGGCGCCGCGGCGCCTCTGCGTTGATCCGTGGACTCCGCGCAGTGTCCGACTTCGAATATGAGTTTCAGATGGCGCTGATGAACCGGCGCCTCAATCACGATCTCGAAACGGTGTTTCTCATGCCTGATGAGAAATACACCTACACGAGCTCGCGTCTGATCAAAGAAGTCTTCATGCTCGGCGGCGAAGTGTCCGGCCTCGTACCGCCGATGGTCGAAGAGCGGCTCCGGAACAAGCAGGCCAGCCTGCGCAATCCGCTGGCAGGAACACGAAAAGCATGAGTCTGAGCAGTCGCATGTCGCAGATCGCGCCGTCGCCGACGCTGCGCGTCACCGCGGAAGCCGATCGGCTGCGCCGCCAGGGAATCGACGTCGTCGATCTGGGCGCCGGCGAGCCGGATTTTCCGACCCCCGAGCACATCAAGGAAGCCGCCCGGCGCGCGATTGCCGGAAACTTCACCAAGTACACGCCCTCGGCCGGCATCATGGATCTGCGCGAGGCGATCTGCGAACGGTATCGGCTCGACTACGGCGTGCACTACCAGCCCGAAGAGACAATCGCCACCGCGGGCGGCAAGCAGGCGCTCTACAACACGGCGATGGCGCTGTTCGAGCGAGGCGACGAAGTGATCACGCACGGTCCGTTCTGGCCGTCGATTCCCGAGCAGATCAAACTCGCCGGCGCCACACCCGTCATCGTTCGGACGCATGCCGAGGACGGCTTCGCCCTGCACGCCGAGCCGATCGTCGCGGCGATTACCGCACTCACCAAGGGCATCGTGATCAATTCGCCGTGCAATCCCACCGGGGCGTTGATCGCAGAGGACGAACTGGCAGCGATTGCCGACGCCGCCGCGAAACACGGCATCTGGATCATCGCGGACCTGACCTACGAAAAACTGGTCTACGAGCCGATACCGCACAACCTGCCGCGCGTGCTCGTCGACCGCCACCGCGATCGCACGATCTTGTGCAGCGCGGCGTCGAAGGCCTATGCGATGACCGGCTGGCGTTCCGGCTGGGCGATCGGACCGGCCAACGTGATCGCCGCCTGCAATGCGATCCAGGGCCACTCCACGTCGAACGTCACGTCGATCACGCAAAAGGCCACAGTTGCGGCGCTCACCGGTCCGCAGGACGGCGTGATGGCGATGCTCGATGAATACCGCATGCGGCGCGACAAAGTGTGGGAGTGGCTGACCTCTGAACCGTGCTTCACCTGCGTCAAGCCGCAGGGCGCGTTCTACCTGTTTCCCTACGCCGCCGACGCTCTCGAGGCATCACGGGTACCGACCACCAACGCGTTTGCCGAGCAACTGCTTGAGGAAGCCCACGTCGCGCTTACAGCCGGCGAAGGGTTCGATGCGCCCGGGTATTTCCGCATCTCCTATGCGACGTCGCTCGATCGGCTGCGCGAAGGCGTCACGCGAATTCACGAGTTCGTGCAGCGGCGCTCGAAAAAGACGATCGCGGCCGCGGGGTAATGACGCGGATTGGGGCATCCGCGGATTGCGCGGATTTGCGGATTCAAACTGTGTAATCTGTGTAAGCTGTGGTTCCATCTCACGTTGCTGCAGCGCTGACCGACGTCGTCGGCGCCGCGAACGTCCGTACGGCGCAAGCGGATCGCGAGAAGTACGGGACCGATGCGCTGCAGATCGGCCACCCCGCCGATCTTGTGCTGATTCCCGGAACGACCGGAGAAATCGCCGCGATCGCGCACCGGTGTAATGAGCACCGCGTGCCGCTCGTCGTGCGTGGCGCCGGAACAGGCTACACGGGCGGCGCGGTGCCTATCCGCGGCGGCGTCCTCCTCTCGATGGAGCGGCTCAATCACATCATCGAGATCGACGAGGCCAACCTTCTTGCCGTGGTGCAGCCGAATGTGATTACCCACGATCTGCAGGAGGCGGTCGAAGCTCGCGGCCTGTTCTATCCGCCGGATCCCGCAAGCCTGAAGCAATCGTCCATCGGCGGCAACGTCGCCGAGTGTGCCGGCGGCCCGCGCGCCGTCAAATACGGCACGACCAGGCAATACGTGCTCGCGCTCGAGGCCGTCTTGCCCACCGGCGAAATCGTTCGCACCGGATCAAAAAGCGTGAAGAGCGTGGTCGGCTATGACCTGACGCAGCTGCTCGTCGGGTCGGAGGGGACGCTCGCCATCATCACCGAAGTCACGCTTCGGCTGGTGCCGAAGCCGGCCGTTCAGGCGACGCTGCGCGCGACGTTTCGCGACGTGCCGAAGGCCGTCGCCGGCGTATCCGGCTTACTGAGCGACCGCGTGGTGCCTGCGACAATCGAATTGATCGATGAGATTTCGATTCGCGCCGTGGAGCAGAGAACCGGGCGTCGTGTGGCGCCAGCCGGCACCGGTGCAATGCTGATCATCGACGTGGACGGTGTGCCAGGCGCGGTGGAGGAAGAAGCGGATCGCGTCGCAACCGCGTGCGTCCGCGCCGGCGCGTTGGAAGTGCAGCGCGCTGCGACGGAGGAGGAGCGAAACGACATTTGGGAGGCGCGCCGTGAGCTCTCGTACGCGCTTCGCGCCCTCGCACCGCGCAAGATCAACCACGACGTGGTCGTGCCACGCGGCCGCGTGCCGGCGCTGTTCGACCTCATCGAGCGTCTGCGTCGCGAGCACCACCTCCTGATCCCGGCGTTCGGCCACGCCGGCGACGGCAATATCCACGTCAACTTCATGGTGAATCCGGAGGATGCCGAGCAAATGCGGCACGCCAAACTCGCGGAGCGCGAGCTCTTCGAAGGTGTGGTCGCGCTCGAAGGGTCGATTTCCGGCGAGCACGGCATCGGCTTCGCCAAAGCCGGTTACCTCGATCTCGAACTCTCGCCAGCGGTGATCGCGCTGATGGCGCGCATCAAGCACGCCTTCGATCCGAATGGGATTCTGAATCCAGGGAAGCTTTGGGAGTACTCGCCCGGGACGAGTACGCGGAAATAGCGATCCGCGGATGTCTTTATCCGCGAAATACACGTGCGAGAACGATTGTTTTGAGATCCTCGTCGGCGCGCGGCTGCATGAGGGTGCCGAACTTGAACTGCCCTTCGTCGAAATAGCGAAGGAGACGCAGGCGTTCGAGGCGCAGTGATCCCGCGCGTTCCAGGCGCTCGAGGTCGACGGCCGGTAGGACCACGAGCGCGCCGGGATTGTCCGTTGCAAACGCCTCCAGATGGCTGTCGTCGAGTAAGTCGGCCTGCCGCACACCCGTGTAGAAGATCAAGTTGCGCACGAACACGTGATACGTGCCCACGGGCCGACGGTGATAATTCTCGGCCATGACCGCCTGCGCCAGGTGCCAAACGGCCGAATCGTGCGGCCGCCCAAGCACACCGTACGGCAGAACAGCAAACGTGATGGCGGACACGGCGGCCAGACAAAGCGGCGCGGCACGCCACGCGCTCGTGAAGCTGACGATCACAACGGCGGCGCCGACCAAACCGATGACGCCGACGGCGGTCAGCGCAAGCGCATCGCCGACATCGACGAACAGCGGTCGGGCGCGATAAAGCAGCGTCGCCACGGCAACGAGAAACGCACCGGACAGGGCGCAGCCGAGCACCACGGCCCGGTTTGGCCGTGGGCGGACACGCATGCCATCCAGACTGCGCCATTCGCGCGTGCGCTCGACGATCGAGCCGGCCAGCAACAACGCCACCGGCGGCAGCACCGGCAGGACGTAGCGAGGTTGCTTGCCGACCGACAGGGAATAAAAAAGGAGCGGCAACAGCGCCCACATCAACAGGCGAATGTCGAGCGACGCGATGTCACGCCGCCGCGACAGAAACTGCCATATCGGCGCAAACCAGACGATCACGAGCGGCGTCCACGGCAGCAATCCTCCGGCGAGTACGGGCAGATAAAACCACCACGGTCGCGGATCGTTGAAGCGCGCGGTCGCAAACCGCTCGTAGTTGTCTCCCACGAAGAAGCCCTCGAGGTAGGCGGTGCCATGGCGCATCCACATGACGACGTACCACGGCAGGGCGAGCGCGAGGAACAGCAACAGGGCGAGAACGAAGTCAGTGAGCTCGAGGTTCACCGATCGTCGTTCGAGCAGCACGATCGGAACGACAACCAACGCGGGAATGACGATGCCGACAGGACCCTTCGTCAGGAAGGCGAGAGCCGCGGCAGCTGCCGAGAGGAGGAGAAACTTGCGCGGGTATGGCTCGCGATCCAGCATCGCGACGAGCGCCGCATAAATCGAGAGCGTCATGAAGAACGTGAGCGGCAGATCCGGCAACGCCATTCGCGCCATCGTGAAGTAGCCGAACGTCGTGGCGGCGATCGCGCCCGCAAGCAACCCGATGTCTTCGTCGAACCAGCGGCGGCCGCATGCCGCGATTACGAGGACCAGCCCGAGGCCCGACATTGCCGACCACAGGCGCGCGGCGAATTCGTTGGGTCCGGTCGCAAGGTAGGTGGCCGCCGTCAGCCAGTAATAGAGCACCGGCTTCTGAAATCGCGGTTCGTAGTTGTAGTGAGGGGTGATCCAGTCGCCCGACTCGACCATTTCGCGCGCCGATTGGGCGTAGAACGCTTCGTCTGCATCGGTGATAGCGCCGCTGCCGAGCCCGACAAAGAAGCTGAGGGCACACAGCAGCAGCAGCGGAACGGTCGACCGACGCACGGAAGACGATTGTAAGCCGGAGTGAGCTGTACCGTGGCGCCGCGGAGACGTCCGATAATCAGGGCATGAAGACAGTTGCGGTCATTGGCGCTTCAGGCGATCGGCGAAAGTTCGGGAACAAAGCGGTGCGCGCATTCGTCCATGCCGGCTACAAGGTTATTCCGATCAACCCGCACGAGCGGAATGTCGAAGGCCTGAAAGCGTACGCGTCGGTGCTGGATGTCCCAGATCCAATCCATATGGCCACCGTATATGTGCCGCCCGAAATAGGGGAGCAGGTGATCGGCGAAATCGCGCAAAAGGGCATCGGGGAGGTCTGGCTCAACCCGGGTGCAGAATCCAGGGCGCTCGTCGCGAAGGCCAAATCATTGGGCATACGGCCCATTCAATCGTGCAGCATCATTGCAATTGGTCTCCATCCCAGCGAGTTCTGATATACTCGGCGAAACCCTTTTCCTGCCTCAGTCGATTTGCACGCGGGCTTAGGTCCCGGCCCCGTATCCCTCCGAGAACTCAGATATGTCGAATCACAAGCGTCACGGATCACGTGGAGGAGCCACCCAGGCACCGCCGGACAACGGTGGCCAGGAAGGCGCCGAAAACAGCACCGCTCAACCGGCACCCGCACCACCATCGCCGCCTGCGCAGCAGGACAATCGCGCCTCGACAGGCTCGGGCCGACCTGACGCTTCGACAGCGTCCTCGCGAGCGGACGCGAGGGGTGAGCTGGCCGAAGGACGCGGCCGCGGCCTGAACATCAGCGAGCTGAAGGACATGAGCATCCAGAAGCTCACTGGCGTGGCGAAAGACCTGAACGTCGCGGGCGCGACCGGCATGCGCAAACAGGAGCTGATTTTCCAGATCCTCAAAGCGCAGACCGAGCAGAGCGGCTTCATCTTCTCGGAAGGCGTGCTCGAAGTGCTGCCCGACGGCTTCGGTTTCCTCCGCGCCCCTGATTACAACTATCTGCCAGGTCCTGATGACATCTATGTTTCGCCGTCGCAGATTCGCAAGTTCGACCTGCAGACCGGCGACACGGTGTCGGGACAGATTCGACCGCCGAAAGAGGGAGAACGATACTTCGCGCTAATCAAGGTCGAGGCCGTTAACTTCGAGGCGCCGGACCAGGCTCGCGACAAGCTGTTTTTCGAGAACCTGACACCACTTTACCCACTAGAGCGCATCAAGCTCGAGACCGAATCCGACAACCTCTCAGCGCGCGTCATGGATCTGATGACGCCCATCGGCAAGGGCCAGCGCGGTCTCATCGTCGCGCCCCCGCGCACCGGTAAGACGATGCTCCTTCAGAACATCGCCCAGTCCGTGGCCAGGAATCACCCTGAGGTGTATCTCATCGTGCTGCTCATCGACGAGCGGCCGGAGGAAGTCACCGATATGCAGCGGTCGGTCGATGGCGAGGTGATCTCGTCGACGTTCGACGAACCGGCGCAGCGCCACGTGCAGGTGGCGGAAATGGTGATCGAGAAAGCCAAGCGCCTCGTCGAGCACAAAAAGGACGTGCTCATCCTGCTCGACTCGGTCACGCGCCTCGCGCGCGCTTATAACACCGTCATTCCGCCCTCGGGCAAGGTTCTGTCGGGCGGTCTCGACAGCAACGCGCTGCAGAAGCCGAAGCGCTTCTTTGGCGCCGCGCGCAACATCGAAGAGGGCGGTTCTCTCACAATCATCGCCACCGCTCTGATCGATACCGGGTCCCGCATGGACGATGTGATCTTCGAGGAGTTCAAGGGCACCGGCAACATGGAAATCCACCTCGATCGGAAGCTCACCGACAAGCGTGTGTTCCCGTCGATCGACATGCTGAAGAGCGGCACGCGCAAAGAGGAGCTGCTCATTCCCCGCGAGGATCTGAATCGCATCTGGGTGCTAAGGAAAGTGCTCAATCCGTTGTCGCCCGTGGAAGCGATGGAGCTGCTGCTCGATAAGATGGGGAAAACAAGGAACAACGCGGAGTTCCTGTCCGCGATGCAAAAAATGGGGTAGTCGCGCGGCGCGCGCCTGCGGGACTTACAGCGAGGGATACGGTGGCAACTATCAAGGTCAGGCAAAACGGCTCGCTGCTCGTGGACGGCGAGGAAGTCAAGCTGATCGACTGGAATGGCAACGAGTACGAGATCGCCAAGCGGCCATTCGCGCTCTGTCGCTGCGGGTTCTCGACGAAGAAGCCGTTCTGCGACGGCACTCACTCGCGGATAGGGTTTCAGGCTGCCGAAGCGGCACTCGGGCCCGAAGCGAAGGACCGTCCCGCTGATGAAAAAGGGGTCTGACCCCTTTTCCCCCCGCGAGCCTGCGGGAAAAGGGGTCAGACCCCTTTTTCATTCGGCCCGCAGAGCGAGCGTCGGATCGATCCGCGCCGCGCGCCGCGCCGGTAGATATGCGGCCGTCAACGCGACCGCCGCGAGCATTCCGGCGAGCGCGCCGAGTTGCCACGGACTGCTTACGACGCCTCCCCTCAGCACTGTTTCCATGACCCGTCCCAGGGCCGCGGCCAGCAGGCCACCAAGCGCGACGCCCGACACGGTGATGCGGACCGCCTGCGTGGTGGCGACACGAATCACGTGCCACCAACTGGCGCCGAGCGCCATGCGCACGCCGATCTCCTGGGTCCGGCGGCTGGCGAATTCCTCGCGCAGGTCGCCGAGGATCGCCTCGCGCCAATCAGCATCGCGCACGAACAGCGCGATGGTTTGCTCGGCCCAATGCGGGGGGACCAGCGACATTACGGCTTCTCCAGGATCGCATCGAGCCCGCGGGTCAGGTTGGCGAACGCCGCGTGCGTGCTCTTGAGAGCACGCAGGCCCGCCGGCGTGACGTAGAAGTATCGCCGCGCGCGCCCGCCGCGCTCCGCCGAGGCGTCGTCCATTCGCGAACGCAGGCAGCCCTTCGCCTCGAGACGTTCGAGCGCCGTGTAGAGCGCGCCGCGCGCGACCGGCCGGCCGGTGCGCTCCTCGAGGATGCGTCGGATGGGGACGGCGTAGGCGCCTTCCACCTGGAGCACTGCTAGGAGAACCGCATATTCGAATTCGCCGAGGTAGGTCGAGGGGTTCATGCCTGCAATGTAGGCAGATTGTGTCTGCAATGTAGGCATGGTGTCAAGGCTCCCGATCAGCCGGCCGCCGTTCGTGCAAAACTCACGAAATTGGGGTCTGGGACTCGCTTAGATTGAGCCGCTTCGCGCAGAAACGACACACTACGGGTTGATGGCGGCTTGGGGTCTGATTGCGGGCGTTTACGGCGTCTTCCTGACGCTTACAGCTATTGCTCTCACGGGCGTCCCAAGGCGCGCCATCGCCATCGCCGGGAGCGCCGCCTACGCGTGCCTCGCGTTCGGATTGGGCACGTTGAGCTCGTTCTGGGTTCACCTGATCGTGCCGGCCGTGCTGCTGTTGAGCGGCTACTGGCTCCCCGGCCTTCTGTTTCGCGATCCGCAGCCCTGGCTCGAGAAATGGCTCGAGCAAACGGATCACGCCGTATTCACTCGCCTCGGTGTGAACCGGCTGCTGCGCACGGCGCCGCGCTGGATCCTTGAATTGCTCGAAGCCTCTTACACGGCCGATTACCTGGTTGTTGCTGCCGGAGCGTTGATCTCGGCGTCCGCCGGCGTTGGTGCGATCAGCCGCTATTGGACGATTGTGCTTGCCGCCGAGCTCGCCTGTTACGGTGCGCTGCCGTTCCTGCGCTCGCGCCC
Source organism: Acidobacteriota bacterium (assembly GCA_046727855.1). Lineage (GTDB taxonomy): Bacteria > Acidobacteriota > Vicinamibacteria > Vicinamibacterales > UBA2999 > DASPWV01. The sequence continues at coordinate 35,234 of JBKPDL010000140.1, read as the reverse complement.
GCCACGCGCGCTCGAAGTCCCTGGCGTGATGGCGCAACGAGCACCAAGGTTGCGCTGGTTGAACACAGCCATCCTCGATCGCGCCAGCGTGCAGGCCAACACGATTCCGAGCGGGCACGTCGCAGGAGCTGTCGCCGCGGCCCTCGCGGTCATGTCGGTGAGCGCGACCGCGGGTTGGATCCTGATGGGAATGGCAGCGGCGATTATCACATCAGCAATCGCCGGCAGGTATCACTACGCGGTCGATTGCGTGCTGGGTGCAGTGGTCGCCGTTGCCGCGTCCCTCGCGCTCTGATCGTCGACGAGTCGACGCTCGAGAATCGCGCGCAGCTCGTCGCCTTCCATTACTTCCTTGTCCAGGAGCCGGCGCGTGATTGTCTCGAGCAGATCGCGCTTGTCCATGAGGATGCGCCGCGCGTCGTTGTGGGCTTCGCTGACGATCATCTTCACTTCCTCGTCGATCATCTTCGCGGTCTCCTCGCTGTAGGGGCCACGCTCGTTGCCTTGCGGCAGGTCGAGGAAGCGGCTGCGCTTGCCGGGATCGAGGTTGATGGCGCCGAGCCGCTCGCTCATGCCCCATTCGGTGACCATAGCGCGCGCGATGTCGGTGGCGCGTTGCAGGTCGTTTTGCGCGCCGGTTGAGATTTCGCCGAGCGCGATTTCCTCGGCGGAACGGCCGCCCAGCAGCATCGCCAGCTGGCTCATGAGATCGCGCCGCTGCATCAGGTAGCGATCTTCGAGCGGCGTCTGCATCGTATAGCCGAGCGCGCCGAAGCCCCGAGCGACGATCGAAATCTTGTGAACCGGGTCGGTACCGGGGAGCGAGCTGGCAACAATCGCATGACCCGATTCGTGGTACGCAACGATCTCGCGCTCCTTCGTGCTCATCACCCGCTTCTTTTCGAGCCCGGCGATGAGCCGATCGATCGCCTCGTCGAAGTCGCGCATGTCCACCGCGGTCTTGTCGCGGCGCGCCGCGAGGAGCGCCGCTTCGTTCACCAGGTTCGCGAGGTCCGCGCCCGCAAAGCCCGCGGTCCGAACCGCAACCTTTTTCAGATCCACTTCGGGCGACAGCTTGACGTTCTTGACATGAATGCGCAGCACCTGTTCGCGCCCCTTGACGTCGGGCTTATCGACGAGTACCTGACGATCGAAACGCCCCGGACGAAGCAGAGCAGGGTCCAGGACCTCGGGGCGGTTCGTCGCCCCCATGATGATGATCGCCTTGCGCGCGTCGAAGCCGTCCATCTCCGCGAGCAGCTGGTTGAGGGTTTGTTCCCGCTCTTCGTGACTGCCAATCGGGCTCTGCACGCGGACTTTGCCAAGCGCGTCGAGCTCGTCGATGAAGACGATGCACGGCGCCTTGGCTTCGGCCTGCGCAAACAGATCGCGCACGCGAGCGGCGCCGACGCCGACGAACATCTCGACGAACTCGGAACCGCTCAGACTGAAGAAAGGAACTTTGGCTTCGCCGGCGACCGCGCGTGCCAGAAGCGTCTTGCCAGTGCCGGGCGGACCGACGAGGAGCACGCCTTTCGGAATCTTGCCGCCAAGCTGCGTGTACTTGCGCGGCGTCTTTAGAAACTCGACGATCTCCCGCAGTTCCTGCGCCGCCTCGTCTACGCCGGCGACATCGGCAAAGCTCACCTTGACGTCGTCTTCGGCAAAAATCTTCGCCTTGCTGCGCGCAAACGACATGACGCCGCCTTCGGCGCCGCCGATGCGGCGGAAGAAGAAGGACCACAGGGCAACAAGGAGCAACAGCGGCACAACCCAGCTGAGAACCTCGGGCAACCAGCGGCTCACAACCTCGCCGGAATACTTGACGCCGTGCGCCTCCAGATCCTCGACAAGCTTCGGATCCTCGATGCGTGTCGTCGAAAATGCCGTGCTGCCCTTGTCGCCGTCGCCTTTTTTCAACTGCCCGTGAATCGTCGATTCGCCAACCGTGACCTCGGCAACCTGGCCCGAGCGAACGAGATTCTTGAACTCGCTGTACGAGACCTGGCGGCCGCCCGGCGTCAGCAGGTACGCCTGGCCAAGGGCTAGAATGAACAGCGCGCCAAGCACCCACCAGATGACGGTAGGGCGAGTCGACGTTGATCGTTTGTTTCCGCCCGAAGGCAGTATCGGATTAGGCAACGACAACCCCTTGTTTCGAGAAGATGAGCCCGTCCGCGCCCACGTCAACGGCAACGTGATCGCCTTCGCGGAAGTCACCTTCGAGGACCCGGAGCGCCAGCGGGTCGAGGACTCGCCTCTGGATGGTTCGCTTCAGCGGTCGGGCTCCATACGTAGGATCATACCCTTCCTGCACTAGGAAGTCCTTTGCGGCGTCGGTGAGCTCGACGTGGATCTTGCGGTCCTCGAGCCGTTTCATCAGGCCGCGCAGCTGGATGTCGATGATCTGCTTCATATGCTCGCGCGAGAGCGGGTGGAAGAAGATAATCTCGTCGACCCGGTTCAGGAATTCCGGCCTGAAGTGTTGACGCAGGTCTTCGCTGACCTGCCGTTTCACACCCTCACTCAGCTCGCCACGGTCGCCCGCGGTTTCGGCGATGAATTGGCTCCCAAGGTTGGACGTCATGATCACGACGGTGTTCTTGAAGTCCACCGTGCGTCCTTTACCATCGGTCAAGCGGCCATCGTCCAGCAGCTGCAACATGACGTTCAGCACCTCGGGATGCGCCTTCTCGATTTCGTCGAAGAGCACCACCGAATACGGGCGGCGGCGAACGGCCTCGGTGAGCTGTCCCGATTCCTCGTACCCGACATATCCGGGAGGCGCGCCGATCATCCGCGACACGGTGTGCTTTTCCTGATACTCGGACATGTCAATCCGGATCAAGGCGTGCTCGTCGTCGAACAGAAATTCGGCGAGCGCGCGCGCCAATTCGGTTTTGCCCACGCCGGTCGGTCCGAGAAAGATGAACGAGCCGAGAGGACGATTGGGATCCTGCAGACCGGCGCGCGCACGCCGAATCGCGTTGGCCACCGCCCGGATGGCTTCGTCCTGCCCCACGACGCGTGCGTGCAGGCGCTCTTCCATCCGCAGCAGCTTCTGGATCTCTCCTTCCATCAGCCGGCTGACCGGGATGCCGGTCCAGCGAGCCACGACGTCGGCAATATCCTCTTCGTCGACCTCCTCCTTGAGCATCCGCTGCGATTTCTGCAGCTCGGCTAACCGTGATTCCTGTTGCTTGATTTCCTGCTCGAGCGCCGGCACTTGGCCGTACTGCAGCTCAGATGCCCGCGCGTAGTCGCCTGCGCGCTGCGCGCGCTCAATCTCGAGACGCACCTGCTCGAGCTGTTCCTTCAGCTCGCGCGCCTTCTGGATCGCTTCTTTTTCCTGCTCCCAATGCGCGCGGAACCGCGACTGCTGCTCTTTGAGATCGGCGAGCTCCTTTTCCAGTTTGGCCAGCCGCTCGCGCGAGGCCTTGTCGGTTTCTTTGCGCAGCGCTTCGCGCTCGATCTCGAGCTGCATGATTCGGCGCTGCACTTCGTCGAGCTCGGCGGGCATCGAGTCGATTTCCATCCGCAGGCGCGACGCCGCTTCGTCTACGAGATCGATCGCCTTGTCGGGCAGGAATCGATCGGTGATGTAGCGATGCGAGAGAACCGCCGCCGCAACGAGCGCGGCGTCCTTCAAGCGCACGCCGTGGTGAATCTCGTAACGCTCGCGAAGACCGCGCAGGATGCTGATTGTGTCCTCGACGGACGGTTCACCCACCATCACTGGCTGGAACCGCCGTTCGAGCGCCGCGTCTTTTTCGATGTGCTTGCGGTACTCATCGAGCGTGGTGGCACCGATGGTGTGGAGCTCGCCGCGCGACAGCATCGGCTTCAGCATGTTCGACGCGTCGAGCGAGCCTTCGGCCGCGCCGGCGCCCACTACCGTGTGGAGCTCGTCGATGAAGAGGACGATCGCGCCTTGCGATTCGGTGATCTCCTTGAGCACCGCCTTCAAGCGCTCTTCGAACTCGCCGCGATACTTGGCGCCGGCGACGAGCGATCCCATATCGAGTGCCACGATCTTTTTGTTCTTCAGTCCCTCGGGAACGTCGCCCCGGACGATGCGCTGGGCGAGACCTTCGACGATTGCGGTTTTGCCGACGCCTGGTTCGCCGATGAGCACCGGGTTGTTCTTGGTGCGGCGTGACAGTACCTGGATGACGCGGCGAACCTCTTCGTCGCGGCCGATCACAGGATCGAGCTTTCCGCGCCGCGCGAGTTCAGCGAGATCGCGGCCGTATCGCTCGAGCGCCTGATATTTGTTTTCGGGATTCTGATCGACCACCCGCTGATTGCCGCGAATCGACGTCAACGCTTCGAGCACACGCTCGCGGGTGATGCCGTTTTGGTGGAGAACGTCGACGGTCGTCGAGCGACCCGGCTCGGCGAGGAGGCCGAGGAGCAGGTGCTCGGTGCTGACGAACTCATCCTGCATCGCCTTGGCGTCGGCCTGCGCGGCCTCGAGTACGACGCGCATGCGCGCCGACAGGCTCGGCTCGGATCCACCGTAGGCCTTGGGCTGCTTGGCGAGGTACTCGCGCAGCGCGCGCGACACTTTGCCTGGATCGGCGTTGAGCTTGCGGAGCACTGCCGGGACCACGCCGTCAGGTTGTTCCACGAGCGCGACGAGCAGGTGCTCGGGCTCCACCTGCGCGTGGTTCAGCTCCGATGCGAGCTGGGGCGAGGCGAGAACGGCTTCCTGTGCTTTTTCGGTGAATTTGTTCAGGTTCATGGCGAGTGCTCGCTTGCTAAGCCTGTTTGGGCTTCAAGGCCTCCCAGTGTTTTCTCTCTTCGTCACTCAACGACTGTGGCAACTGCACGTCGACGGTCGCGTACAGATCGCCGCGATCGTCCGGCTTGCCAACGGCGGGCAAGCCGTGGCCGCGCAACCGAAACATCTGTCCGTTTTGCGTGGTCTGCGGGATCTTGAGCCGCAGCGACTTGCCGCCGAGCGTTGACACGTCGACTTCGCCGCCCAGCACAGCCGTCGGCGCCGGCACCTTGACCCGCGTGTAGAGGTCGCGCCCTTTGCGCTCGAAGCCAGGCTGCGGCCGCAGACGAACCCGCAAATACAGGTCGCCGCTTGCGCCCGCGCCGGTGCCACGGCCGCCTTCACCCGACACGCGAACGCGCGAGCCGTCGGTGACGCCGGCCGGAATACGCACTTCGACAGTGCGGTGTTGCCCATCTTGCTGAATGGCGAGCCGCTGCACGCTGCCGTGGAGCGCGTCCTCGAGATTGAGCTCGATTTCGTGCTCGACGTCGCGCCCCTTCTGATTGCGAGGCGCTCGCGCACGGCCACCGCGCGTCCGCGACGTCGGCTCGCCGCCGCCAAAGAACGTGCGGAAGAAGTCGGAGAAGGGCGACTCTTCGCCGCCGAACATGTCCTCCATTTCTTCCGCGGTCATCGGCCGGAAGCCGCCCGTCCCCTGATTCCATGTCCACTGGCCGCCAAACGGGCTGCCGCCGCCGCCCTGGCCGGCCTGCTGCGCCTGCTCGTACATCCGCCAGTTGGCGCCAAGCTCGTCGTATTTCTTGCGCTTCTCCATGTCGCCGAGGACTTCGTACGCTTCGTTGATCTCTTTGAAACGCGCCTCGGCCGACTTGTCACCAGGATTCACGTCCGGGTGATACTTGCGCGCGAGCTTTCGATACGCCTGCTTGATCTCTTTCTCAGAGGCGCTCTTCGTCACGCCGAGTGTCGCGTAGTAGTCCTTGAATTCCATCAGCGTTTGCGGAAAAGGGGTCTGACCCCTTTTTCGCCGTCACAGCCCAAGCATCTGATTCAAGCGCCCGAGTTCGCGCAGCAATTTGCGTCGCAGCTCATTGCGCGACAGGCCGTCCTCTTCCATGAGCGGCTGAATGCGCCGCATCACTTCCGCGATTTCGAGCAACTGCTGGACGCCAGCCAGGTTGATCCCGAGGTCGTCCACGAGCCGTTTGATGAAGCGCAGCCGCTCGATCTCATCGGCGGAATACAGCCGCATGCTGCCGACGGTGCGCGATGGCCGCACCAGCCCGAGCCGTTCGTACTTACGCAACGTCTGTGGGTGCATGCCGAGCATCCGCGCCGCCGTCGAGATAAAAATCAGCTCTTCCGCCATACCAACAACTACAAATCCAGCCTAGGACTTGATATGAGCCGTGTCAATACCTTGCTATAAGATGGTTGAGGCTCGATGGACGTGTCGGCCGTCCTCACATGGCTCGAGCGGCGAGGGAGCCACCGCAATCGCGCAGGCATGGCGCGCTACGGCATCGTCACGCCGAAGGTGTTCGGCGTGTCGATGGCCACGATGCGGCCGCTCGTCAAGCGGCTCGGGCGCAATCATCAACTCGCGCTTGCGCTCTGGGACACTGGTTATCTCGAAGCGCGCATCCTGGCGTCATTCGTTGACGAACCGGAGAGCGTATCGCCGGCACAAATGGAACGCTGGGCGGCAGACTTCGACAACTGGGCGGTCTGCGATAGCGTGTGCATTCACTTGTTCGATCGCACGCGGCACGCGTGGCGCAAAGTACCGGTGTGGGCGAGGCGTCGCCCGGAGTTCGTGAGACGGGCCGCGTTTGCCATGCTGGCGGGACTTGCGGTGCATGACCAACGTGCCGACGATCGCATGTTTCTCCAGACGCTGCCGCTCATCGAACGTGCCGCCAGCGACGAGCGGAGCTTGGTGAAAAAGGCGGTCAACTGGGCGCTGCGGCAAATTGGAAAGCGCAACGCCGCACTCAATGCCGCGGCGATCGACGTGGCGCAGCGTTTCGCTGAGCGCGACGATCGCGCCGCACGATGGATCGGCGCCGACGCGAGACGCGAGCTCACTTCAGCTTCCATTGTGGCGCGAGTGCGCGCGCGTTCTAGAATACACACCTAGCGTGCTCGACGTTCAGGCGACCGATTTCGTCACAATTGCTCTGCTGATCGTTCTCGAAGGTCTTCTCAGCGCCGACAACGCGCTGGTGATGGCGATCATGGTGCTTGGGTTACCACGGCACCAGCACAAAAAAGCGCTCAAATACGGTCTCGTTGGCGGCTTCGGTCTGCGCATCCTCGCGACGCTGCTCGCCGTGTACCTCATTCAGGTCGCGTGGGTGAAGCTGCTCGGCGGTCTGTATCTCTTGTATCTCACGTGGGAACACTTCACGCAGGAAGGCGGCGCCGAGGCGCGGCAGTCGCCGCCGCCGGCAAAGGCGGCTTTCGGTTTGTCCGCGCTGTGGGCGACCGTCGTCAAGGTAGAGGCTGTCAACCTTGCTTTCTCCGTCGATTCAATCCTCGTCGCGGTCGCCATGTCACCCAAGGCCTGGGTGGTGATGACCGGCGGCGTCCTCGGCATTGTCGCGTTGCGCCTCGTAGTCGGGCAGTTGCTGGTCATCATCCAGAAATACCCCGCGCTCGTCGACGGCGCGTTCATCATCATCGGCTGGGTCGGTTTCAAGCTGATTGCGGAGTACTTCCACACGATCGGCGTGTTGGACGTCGAGATCCCGAGATGGCTCTCGATCGGCTTGATCATCTCGATTTTCCTGCTCTCGTTTCTCTATGCGCGGCGGCACGGGCCGCGAGAGATCACCGGACAGGCGCTCGAAGGACAAGCGACGGAGTTGCTGCAGGAAGAAGCTGAGGACCGCGACCGCGCTTAGGGAGGCTGCGCTGGAGCTATCAGCTGTCAGATATCAAGTGTCCGCGTATCCGGGTATCAGGTGCTCGGGGTTGGCTTGGAACTCGCGCGAGCGGCGAGGATCGCTCTGATGAGTTCCTCCGGAATATCGGCTTCGGCGTTCGGGTCGGAGCAGGCAAGACGGCCGGCGGCAATCGTCGCCCTGTATTGCCGCATGTATTCCTCGCAGTTGCGGCAACGCGAGAGGTGACGCTCGAATATCTCGAGCTCGGTGGGCGGGAGCTGGCCGGCGACGTAGTCGTCAAGAAATTCGGCACATTCGCGGCAGTTCACGCGTTCTCCTTCCTGAAGTGCGGCGCCAGCAGCGTCCGCAGCGCTTGCCGTGCTCGATGCAGCCGAACCTTGACGGCGTTGGGCGTGGTTTCCAATAATTTCGCCGTCTCCTCGGTGTCTAATCCTTCGATGTCGCGGAGGAGCAAAACGGTACGGTAGCCGTCGGGAAGCTCGCCAATCAGCCGCCGGACCAGCGCTTTATTCTCGGCACGTTCGATCGTCGCCGCCGGGTCGTCCCACGTCGCGAACCGCTCCGCGTGATGGCCATCATCTTTGTACGCGGGGAGCAGCGGATCGAGTGGTTCCTCGCGCTTGCGTCGGGCGGTGCGGAGCCTCATGAGCGCGGCGTTCACGACAATCCGATGCAGCCAGGTGGAAAGCCGGGCCTGCCCCTGAAACCGGTCAAGGCTCCGGAACGCAAACAAAAACGCATCCTGGACAGCATCGCGAGCATCTTCTTCCGTCGGCAGAATCCGCCTCGCAACGGCCAGGAGCTTGCCCGTCTCAGTACGGACCAGTTCCTCAAAGGCCTCCGGCTCGCCGGCACGCAGCCTCGACAGCAGCGCCGCATCTCTGCGGTCGAGTTCCGCGGCGGCCACGTCGCTCATCGCCAGAGTTTATGACAGTCCCAAGAGCGTGCGGTTCCTTACGGTGGTTCCTAACATGGGTTCCTAACATGGGTTCCTAACATGGGTTCCTCGGAGAGGTTCACGAATGCTCGTCACGGTGGTTCTTCACGCACGTTTGCTGTTCGCTGAAAGGTGCATCAGAACCGCCGTGAAGAACCTCCGTGAACGGCCGTGAGGAACGACCGTGGCGAACGACCGTGAGGAACCCCCCTTTAGGAACCCCCCTTTAGGAACCTTCGTCAACCCCGTGAGGAACCTTCGTGAAGAACCCCCGTGAAGAACCCTCGTGAACCCCCGTGAGGAACCTTCGTGAAGAACCCCCGTGAACCCACGTAAGGAACGTACGTAGGGAACCTACGTCAGGGAACTTGCGTGAGGTTCCAGGTAGCTGGGCGTTAGGCTTTGTTGTAAACGAGCTTTCTCGTGTTATCCCCGCGCCCCGTCGTGCGCGTCTGTGTGATGGTTAACACTCCACCCTGCACGCTGTAGACGTCTTTGGTGGTAATGTCGAACGTGCCGTTCGGCGTCTGCAACTGCTGCTGGCTGGTGACAACGAGGTTGCCGCCTTCCCAAGCCGCCTTCGACTTGGCCTCACCCATCCCCATCTTGTTGACGCTTTCGCTGCCATCGAGCTTGTAGACAGCGGTGTTGGTCCCGTTGGCGTTCGTCGACTCAACCGTGAGTTCGCCAGCGGTTTGTTTGATCACCAGCTTGGTCGCGGGACCGAACCCGCCGCGGCCGCCACCACCGCCGCCACGGCCAGCGGGCGCGGGGTCGCTCTTGGCCTCGTCGAACGTCCAGGTGCCCGATAAGTCAGCCTTGCCCTGCGCCATCGTGACAACCGGGAGCGCGAGGACGGCGGCAACGCACAATGCCAATACACGCTTCATGGATCCTCCTTGAGATGAATCCGTTGCATCGACTGCATACGGCCGTGCCCCAATAGGAGTTTACCGGGCGTCGGAGTACTTAACGACCGCACCGCGACAGCCGCGGTGAGAGGACGCCTGCGTTCATCGTCCGAGTAGGCGACATGCTCGAGGAACAGTCCCGAGGCGGGGGCGGTTACACGCGCCGGCGTACCCGATGGTGAAGACAGAAACGCATCAAGGTCGAGTACCTTCAGGTCGCCCTTTCCGATCTCGACGAGCACACCGACCATGCGGCGCACCATCTTCCAGAGAAAATGTGATCCCGCCACACGGATCAAGAGCAGGTCACCTTCTTCCGCGATCTCGACTGCTTCGATCAGGACATCGGTTGACTTCTCCTCAGGATCGTCGTCACTGAACGATCGAAAGTCGTGCATCCCCGAGAATCGACTTGCTGCGTCGCGCATCGCGTCGACATTGAGCGGCTCTTTGACCCACCAGACAAACGGTTTCGCAAACGCGGTCCGCCGACGCGCGATCTGATAGAGGTAACTGCGTGCGACGGCCGAGTGTCGCGCATGAAAACGATGGTGGGCTTTCGCGAGCGCCAGAATGTTGACGTCGGGCGGAAGCTCGTCGTTCAAGCGGTGCCTCAATGTTTCTGGTGGCAGATTTGTCTGGACGTCGAGGTGAGCCACCTGCATGAGCGCGTGCACGCCCGCGTCGGTGCGGCCTGAGCCCTGGCACTCGAATTGCCTTTGACCCGTGACCGTTGCAACGGCGCGCTCGAATTCCCCTTGAACAGTCCGCGCGTTCTTCTGCTTTTGCCAGCCGCTGTAGCGTGTGCCGGCATATTCGAGAACTATTTTGAATCTCGCCACAACGGTTCATAATAGCCATCCCTCCCCAGAGCACTAAGAATGAAGAACTGAGAACTAGCCAAGGGCCGCGGAGTTAGCTGGATATCAAGGGCAGGGCCCTTGGCTAGTTCGTCAGCAGAGCATGGCAACATCGTTTTTCGAGCATCAGGCGAGGTACCGAGGCACACCGTGGCGCTGGACCGTGCTCGCGGCCGCGGCGGTTGTCGTAATGGCGCTGCCGCTGTCCATGGTGCTCACGCCGATCCTGTACCTCGGCGCGCTCATCATGCTCCACTTAATCGACCGGATCGTCGATGTCCCTGCGGCGGTGTGGACCGTTGCCGATGGCATGGCGGGCCTCATCCCACTTGCGTGGCACGCCTACCAGTCCGGCTCGCAGCAGCTGGTCACGCTCGCCGGCCTGGCGGTGATGCTGGTTGCCCCTGGGGCGATTGCGATCATCGCCGTCTGGGCAGCGATGCGGCGCCTGCTGGCCAGCGCAGGTCTGGAAGCGACTCTGCGAGCACTCGGCGCACGCGGACCTCAGAACGATGTCGCCGAGGAATGCCGCTTCGCGCGCACGGTGGAGGACATCTCCGGCGATGCCGGGATCAATCCGCCGCCGGTGTGGATCACCGAGCAGCTCTCGCCGAACATGGCGCTCGTGGGCACGTCGTTCGATCGCGCCGGCGTCGTCGTGTCGCGGCGCTTGTTGAATACCTGCGACGCGGCGGAAATTCGCGCGCTGGTAGCGCACCTCATCGCCTCGCTCGTGCACGATGACCCCGCCATCGCGATTCGATTCGAATCGGTCTACCTTACCGGCGCCGCACTCAATGCGCTGGTCAACGCGCCGTTTGGCCGCGCCGGACAACGCGCGGTTGTGGCAACCGTGCGAGCGGTGGGGCGCCGCAAACCACGCGCGGACGATGCCAAAACGCTCGAAGTACTGCTGCAGGAGTGGGGATCGCCGGCGAACGATCTCACGCGCTTTTTCGAGCGGGATCGCACCACGGCGGCCAACGTCTGGCGCGCGCTGGTTCGCTTGCTGTTGTTACCGCTCCATCTGCTCAACATGGCCGTGCTGGTGACTGCAGACTTGCTGGAAACCGGCTTTGTGGCACCTATTCTCGCTGCCGCGTGGCGACGGCGGCGGTACCTCGCCGATCGGTATGGCGTCGAGCTCGCGCACAGCCCGTCGCAACTCGCGCGGGCGCTGCACAACATCTCAGGCGTGTTTGGCGATCCGGGATGGGTGCCCGCGCGCCTGCAAACCATCGTGGCAAGCGACGTGAAAAATCCGATTCGTACTCCTGGCGGACTCACCAATTCGCATCCGCCGGTGGCCAAGCGACTCAAGCGCCTTGCAGCGCGCGGCGCCATTCTCACCTGGGAGCCGCGACGTCGTGCGTTGCGAAGCGGCACGCGTATGCTGGAGATCGCCGGCTCCGTCGTGCTCGTGCCGGTTCTCGCGCTCAACGCATACCTGACCGCTGTCGTCGTCATCGCGGTCACGCTGCTCGCAATCGGAGCGACGGCCGTGACGCTGGCCGCGATCCACAGCCTGTTTCAGTTGCTACAATGACCGGCCATGTCTCATCGTCCCGTTCACGCGGCAAACCTGCCCAAGCCGGTGGGCCCGTACTCGCCGGGAATGGTTTTCGATCGGCTCATCTTCGTATCCGGTCAGGGCGCGACGGATCCTACTACGGGCCAGCTCGCCGGCTCCGGCATTGAAATTCAAACCGAGCAGTGTCTGCGCAATATCCGCGCCATTCTGCAAGCGGCAGGATCGGACTTGCCGCACATCCTGCGCTGCGGCGTGTTCCTCATCGACATGAGCGAGTTTTCGAAGATGAACGCGGTGTACTCACGAATGTTCGGAGAGCATCGGCCCGCGCGCACAACGATTCAGGCGGCAGCGTTGCCTGGGGACGGACTGAGGGTCGAGATTGATTGCGTTGCCTACGTTCCCTAATACAATCGAGAGATGCGAAAGTCTCCACTCAACTGCACACGATTACTGGCTGCGTGTCTCACGATCATCCTGCTGGCGCCGGCTCTTGGCACGGCCGATGAAGGTTTCTGGCCGTTCAACCGCATTCCGAAAGCCGCGATTAAGCAGGCGTACGGCGTCGATCTCACGGATGCGTGGTTGAACCGCGTTCAGCAGGCGTCGGTGCGCTTTCCGGGCGGCTCCGGGTCGTTTGTCTCACCCGACGGGCTCGTCTTGACCAACCATCACGTCGCGATGGAGGTCATTCAGGAGTTGAGCAACGCGCAGAACGATTACGTCCAGAACGGCTTTCTCGCGCGCGATCGCGCGCAGGAATTGAAGGTACCCGATCTCGAGTTGCTGTCGCTGCAAACGATCGAAGACGTCACGGCAAAGGTCAATGCCGCGATCAAAACCGGGATGTCTTCGGCGGAGACGCTCGCCGCCCGGCGAGCAGCGATCGCAACGATTGAGAAAGAGGCGCAGGACAAGACAGGGCTCGAGAGCGAGGTCGTCACGCTCTATCAGGGCGCGCAGTATCACCTCTATCTCTATAAAAAGCACACGGACATCCGGCTCGTGTTCGCGCCTGAATTCGACGCCGCGTTCTTCGGCGGCGATCCGGATAACTTCGAATATCCGCGCTACTGCCTCGACATGGCGATATTCCGTGTCTACGAAGGCGGCAAGCCGCTGCAGGTCAAGAACTACCTCCCGTGGTCAACCGCAGGGACCAAGGAGGGCGAGGCGGTTTTCACATCCGGACATCCCGCTGCGACACAGCGCCTCAACACGGTCGCGCACCTGGAGTACCTGCGCGATTACGCGCTGCCGCTCACGCTCGAGGCGTACACGCGCATCCACGATGCGCTGGCCGCGTACGGCAAACAGGGCGCCGAGCAGGAACGTGAAATCAAGGACTTGATCTTTTCGATTGAGAACTCGCTCAAGTCGTTCAAAGGGCAACTGGGTGGATTGAAGGACCAGGCGACGATGGGGAAGAAGCGCGCGACGGAGGGTGCGCTGCGCAAGGCCGTGATAGCAAACGCCGATCTCAAAACGCGCTACGGCGACGCCTGGGATGCCGTGGCCAAGGCGCGCAAGGACCTCCTCTCGTACAACCTCGAACGCGTGATGTTCGAAAGCAGCCTCGGCGTGTTTTCCGAGTACTTCACCCACGCACGGAGGCTGCTGCGCTGGGCGGAAGAAAGCCAGAAGCCAAACGGCCAACGTCTCCCGGAGTTCTCCGACGCGCGCAAGCCGCAAATTGAAAGAGAAGTCGGCGCATCGGCGCCGATCTATCCCGGCATGGAAAAGGCGCGGCTCTCCGCCTCGCTCGCACTGATGCGTGACAAACTTGGCGCCGATCACACACTGGTGCAACAGATTCTCGCCGGCATGACGCCCGGGCAGCGAGCGGTTGAGCTCGTCGATGGCACCAAGCTCGGCGATTCGGCAGTGCGCAAGGAACTGTTCGCCGGCGGCGCAGCCGCCGTGTCGGCCTCCAAGGATCCGTTTATCGAGCTCGCGCGGCTGATCGAGCCCCGCGCGCGCGAGTTGCGCAAGCGCTACGACAACGAAGTGGTTGGCGTCGAACGCGACGCCTACGCCAAGATCGCCCAGGCGGTGTTCGCGGTGCAGGGCGAATCCGCATATCCGGACGGCACCTTTACGCTGCGCCTCTCCTTTGGCGCAGTCAAGTCGTACAACGACAACGGGAAGCCGGTGAAGCCATACACGGATTTCCGAGGTTTGTACGTGCGCGCTGATGAACACGGGTTGAAGCCGCCTTACAAATATCCCGAGAGCTGGGCACGCGCCAAAAGCTCGCTCAATCTCAGTACGCCATTCGACTTCGTCACCACCAACGACATCGTGGGCGGCAACAGCGGCTCACCGGTGATCAACGTCAAGGGCGAGCTCGTCGGCCTCGCATTTGACGGCAACATCCAATCGCTGCCGGGCTATTTCATCTACGACGGCGCGGTGAATCGCATGATCTCGGTTGACGTCCGCGGCATGATTGAGGCACTGAGAAAAGTGTACAAGGCCGACGCGCTCGTCGAAGAACTGCTCGCGCATGCCGCCGTGCCGAGTGCGTGAATCTGGAGACTTGGCGATCGGGAGATTTGGAGTCGATTTGGTGATCTCCAGATCGTCTCCAATTCCCTAAATCTCGAGATCTCCAAATTCGGATGTCGGCTGCTCCACTTCCGCGCTCCGTAAAGCTGCTCGGCCTGACCAGCCTCTTTACAGACGCGGCAACGGAAGCCATCTACCCGCTGCTTCCGACCTTTGTCACACGAGTGCTTGGCGGCAATCCCGCGTCACTCGGTCTGATCGAAGGGGCCGCCGACGCGACGTCAAGCGTCCTCAAGATTCTTGCCGGGCGTTGGTCCGATCGCACCGGACGACGGCGTCCCTTCGCCCTGGCTGGATACACCGTCGCCGGCCTGGTGCGGCCGCTCATCGCGCTCGCGACGACATGGCAGCACGTGTTCGCGGTTCGCGTTGCCGATCGTGTGGGCAAGGGACTCCGCGGCGCGCCGCGCGATGCGATGCTCGGCGCGCTGGCGTCGCCGGATCAGCGTGGACGCGTTTACGGCTTTCATCGCGCGATGGATCACGCGGGCGCCGTGATCGGCCCGATCGTCGCCACCGTGTTTCTCTACGTCGCACCCGGCGCGTACCGCACGCTGTTTGCGCTCACGATCATTCCCGGACTGCTGGCGATTGCAATGCTCTTGTTGGTTCCCGAAACTCGCGCGCCGCTCGGAGCCGCAAAATCCCCACACCCGCTCGACCAGCCGCTCAAGACCTACCCGCGTGAATTCAAGCGCTACCTTGTCATCCTCGGCGTGTTCACGCTCGGTAACTCCAGCGACGCCTTTCTTCTGCTGCGTCTGTCGGACGTTGGACTGGCGACGAGTCTTTTGCCGCTCACGTGGGCTGGGCTGCACGTGATCAAGTCGGGTCTCTCGACCTACGGTGGCGCACTGTCGGATCGCTTGGGACGCCGCGAATTGATCATCAGTGGCTGGATGTTGTACGCAGCGGTCTACGCAGGTTTTGCGCTGTCGGAAAGTCTCACTTCCTTGCTCGTATGGTTTTTCGTGTATGGCGCGCACTTCGCACTTGCCGAAGGCAGCGAAAAGGCGCTTGTCGCCGACCTCGTGCGTGGACCTGCGCAAGGGACGGCGTTTGGCTGGTACAACGCAGTCCTCGGCTTTGGCGCACTCGGCGCGAGCGTGCTCTTTGGTTTTCTCTGGAAGACGTTGGGACCGGCGACGGCGTTTTTCACCGGCGCCGGTCTCGCGATTATGGCTGCGGGACTTCTGGCCGCTGACCGCCTGGCCGCCGACCCACAACCTGCATCGCGGTCGTGATCATCGAGGCTACGTCTGCGACGTTGGCCGGCAGAATCACGGTATCGGCGTTGTTGATCACCTTGCCAAACTCGGTGATGTACTGCTCCGCCACGCGCAGCTGCACGGCCTGCTGACCACCTTCCACACGCATCGCATCGGCGACACGGCGGATGCCTTCGGCCGTTGCCGTGGCCACGGCGAGGATAGCCGCCGCCTGACCTTCGGCCTCGTTGATCTGCTGCTGCTTGCGGGCTTCTGAGGCTTTGATCGTTTCCTGCTTGGTGCCCTCCGCGGTATTGATCGCCGCGTCGCGCTGACCTTCGGATGTGAGAATCACCGCGCGCTTTTCCCGCTCGGCGCGCATCTGCTTTTCCATGGCCGCCAGCACATCGTGCGGAGGGGTGATGTTCTTGATCTCGTAGCGCAGTACTTTCACACCCCAGGGTTCCGAGGCCTTGTCCAGCTCGGTGACGACCTGCGCGTTGATGTTCATGCGCTCCTCAAACGTCTTGTCGAGATCGATCTTGCCGATTTCGCTGCGCAGCGTCGTTTGTGCGAGCTGCGAGATCGCAAAGAGGTAGTCGGAGATGCCGTACGAGGCGCGCTCGGGATTGAGCACCTTGAGATAGAGGATACCGTCCACCTGCACCTGCACGTTGTCGCGGGTAATACAAACCTGCGCCGGAATATCGACGGCCGCTTCCTTGAGCGAGTGCTTGTAGCGAATTACATCCATGAACGGCACCAGGATGTGAAAGCCCGCACCGAGCGTGCCCGAGTAACGGCCAAGGCGCTCCACGACGTACGCACTCTGCTGCGGCACCACGATCGCAGTCTTGGCGAGCACGATGAGCACCAAGATCGCGAGCAGGATGATGACGAGCAATCCACCTTCCATGGGTCCTCACTCCGGTTGAACGAACACGAGTAATCCGTCGACGCCAACGACACGGCACCGGCGTCCCGGCTCGATGGGTTCACTTCCGTTATTACGCGCGTTCCACAGCGTCCCGCGCAGTTCGACGCGCCCCACGGCGCCGGGCAGAATGCGTTCTTTAGGTACGGCGAGCTCGCCGATGAGCGTGTCGACCTCGGTGGCTCGTGTGGCCTGTTGCACAACTTGCTGCAAACGGCCGCGAAATAGGAGCAGATAGACGACTGACGTGACGGTAAAGAGGAGCCACTCCATCCAGACCGGACCCGTCACGCCCAGACGTGACAGGATGCCCACCGTCAGGGCGCCCAGTCCAAAGAACATGATGAAAAACCCGCTCGGCGTCGCAAGCTCGATCACCATCAGCCCCAGACCGACGACGAGCCACATCCACCATTCCATTGCCGGGGATTATATGCTGAGCTTCAGGTGCCTCTGCTTCCTTGCCATTCTCGGTGTTGTCAGTAGTCTGGCAGCCCAGGCGCCGAGGGTCACGCTCACTGGCTACGCGCGTATGGCGCCGGATACGTTCGCACCGGGTCCTGCCAGCGGTGCCTGGCTGGTGGCGGGCAAGGAAGGCATCGCGCAGTTCAAGGGACAACCCGTGCAGGGCTTTTCTGCGCTCTGGCCGGCGGACTCGAGCGGCAGAGCATGGTTCGTGCTCGTGGACAACGGGTTTGGCGCGAAGATCAACTCGGCCGACGCGTTGCTGCGCATCTACCGGCTGCTGGTGACGTGGGCGGAATCGCCAGCGAGCGGCGGGGGACAGGTCATCGTCGATCGTGCCTTCATCGAGATCGCCGACCCCGATCGCAAGCTGCCATTTCCCATCGCGCGCGGTGAGACGCGCGAGCGATGGCTCACGGGCGCGGACCTCGATCCCGAGTCGTTGGTTCGCATGCCCGACGGGTCTTTTTGGATCGGCGACGAATTCGGACCGTTTCTCGTGCACGTGAGCGCAACGGGGAGCGTTCTCGACGCGCCGGTCGAAGTGCCGGGTCTGCGATCGCCGGATCACCCGCATTTGCAATCGGCGGATGCCGGGCAGATGAGTGCGGCGACAGTCAGACGCAGCAGAGGATTTGAATCGCTGTCCGCCGGCGCCGGTTTTCGCGCGTTGTACCCGGCACTCGAGTCTGCGCCGCTCGCGTCGCCGGGACGACGCGTGTTCACTTTCGACCCTGCCCGCCGCGCGTTGAGTGACGAGACCTGGGATTTTCCGCTCGACGGCGAAGCGCTTACCGAGCTTGTCGGTCTCGAACAAATCTTCGGTGCGACATGCGCCAACCGCTTTCTTGCGGTCGAACGGGATGGCGCACAGGGCGCCGCCGCAAAGATCAAGCGCGTTCACGAAGTCGTCATCGCCGGCGGGAAAGCCGTGCGCACCCTCGTGGTCGATCTGCTCGACATCATCAATCCAGAGGGTCTTGGCGGATATCCGGTGCGCTTCACGTTTCCGTACATCACCACAGAAGCCGTGTGGCCGGTCGACCGCTCAACGCTCGTGATCGTGAACGACAACAATTTTCCCAACGGCGGCGGCCGTCCCAACGAATCGCGTGATGCCACGGAGTTCATACGATTGCACTTGAATCAGCCGTTGTGTGCAGGTGGTGCCTCGTAGTGGCGCGGCTTTAGCCGCGCCTGTTAAGATCATCGATCCACATGCCAAGAATTCTCGTGACCAATGACGACGGGGTGCGGTCCGAGGGCATTCAGGCCCTCGCTGATGCGATGAGGCCGCTCGGCGAGGTCTGGGTCATCGCCCCGCACCAGGAGTCGAGCGCCATTGGCCACGCGCTCACGCTTCGCCGGCCGCTTCGAGTCGAGCAGGTAAATGCTGGCGTTTACGCCGTGGATGGCACGCCAACCGACTGCGTGAACCTTGGCGTCGCGGTGTTGCTCAAAGGCGAGCTTCCCGATCTTGTGGTGTCCGGCATCAATACCGGCTGGAATCTCGGCGATGACATCACCTATTCCGGCACTGTCTCTGGCGCGCTCGAAGGTGCGCTGCTCGGTGTGCCAGGCATCGCCATATCGCTGCAGCGGACGCGCGATTACGTCTTCGACTTTGCCCCCAGCGCACAAGCGGCGGGGCAGCTCGCCGAATTGATTCTGCGCCATCCGCTGCCGGAGCGGACGTTTCTCAACGTCAACGTGCCGAAGGGCATTCCGAAAGGCTACCGTCGCACAGTGCAGGGCAAGCGAAATCACATTACCAAGATCAGCGAGCGCCTCGACCCGCGTGGCAAACCGTACTACTGGATCGAGGAAGGCATCGACGCCTGGGCGGCGCACGATCGCAGCGACTACTACGCGTGCAAACAGGGCTACATCTCGGTGACGTTGTTGCACCCCGACATGACCTCGCCTGACGCGCTCGACGCGCTCGAGCATCTTCCTCTCGCTTTGCAGCAGTCGTAATCCATGCCGGCTGCGGCCACGGTGATTCTCAACCCGTCGGCTGGAAACCATCGCGATATCGATCGGCAGGTCACAGGTGCGTTTGCGGCGGTCGGGTTGACTGCGGCCATCGAAACGGTCACCGGTGTCGCCGTGCCGATGTGCGCACGGCAGGCGGTTGCCTCGGGCGTGGAGATCGTCGTCGCTGCAGGCGGCGACGGCACTGTGAGCGCCGTGGCCTCGGCGGTGGCCGGCCATAGCGCCGCGTTCGGTGTGATTCCGCTTGGCAGGGTGAACCATTTCGCGAAGGCCGTTGGTATCCCGCCGGATATTAGCGAAGCCGCGCGAGTCATCGCGAACGGGCGCACGATGAGCGTAGACGTGGCCGAAGTCAATGGGCGCACGTTTGTGAACAATGCAAGTCTCGGTGTGTATCCCCGCCTCGTCTCCGAGCGGGAGCGCGAGGAACGGGAAGGACGTTCCCGCGCGGTGTCGCTCGCGCTTGCGGCAGCGCGCGTGTGGTTGCAATATCGACGGGTGCGTGTCGCTGTCGTGGAGAATGGGATTGCGCGTGTCGTTTCAACGCCGTTTGTGTTTGTCGGCAACAACGAGTACGAGCTGCGCGGGCTCAGTTTCGGTGGACGACGCACGCTGAGCGGAGGGCGCCTGCACGTCTGCATGGCGCCGAACGTGACGCGCGCGGGTGCGTTGCGGGTCCTCCTCGCGGCACTCGCCGGCCGGCTCGAGTCGTTCGATCAGTTCGAATCGTTGACCGTTACCGAACTCCTGGTCGAGGCTCACCAGCCGCAATTGGCAGTTTCGCTCGACGGCGAAGTCGCCATGCTCAACACGCCGCTGCGCTATCGAATTCATCCACGGGCGCTGGGCGTGCTCGTCCCGGCGTAGTCTCGTATGCGCACGCTCATCCACCTCTCGGATCTCCATTTCGGTCGTGTCGACCAGGTGATCGCCGATGCACTGGTTGACCATATCCGCGGGCTCCGACCGGATCTCATCGCGGTATCTGGTGACGTCACGCAGCGTGCGCGTCGATGGCAGTTTCGCCAGGCGCGTGCGTTTCTCAACGCCCTGCCGCCGCCGCACGTGGTCGTGCCAGGCAATCACGACGTGCCGCTGTACGACGTGGCGGCTCGCTTTCTCGATCCGCTTGGCGGCTATCGTCGATTCATCAGCCGCGATCTGGCCCCGCGGTATGACGACGGCGAAGTGCTCGTTCTTGGCGCGAACACGACGCGGTCGTTCACCACCAAACACGGCATCTTTCGCGCACGCGATCTCGAACGGATTTGCGAGGCCCTGCGCCGCACAGCAAAGGAAGTGGTGAAGGTGATCGTCGCGCATCATCCGTTCGACGTGCCGGACGCGGTGAAGAGGCTGACGCGTGCCGGCGCGGACGTGTTTCTCACAGGTCATCTCCACACGAGTTACGCCGGCCACACCGCCGCTCGCTACGACTGCGGCGGCCCGTCAGCCGTCGTCGTCGAAGCAGGGACGGCGACCTCGACGCGCAAACGCGGTGAAGGAAACGCGTTCAACCTGCTCCGCGTGCAAGGCAAGGAAATCTCCGTCGAGCGGCATATGTGGGACGACGTGCGACGTGCGTTTTTCCCCATCGACGCGCAGCGCTTCACCCGCGGGCCTGACGGTTGGCAGACAACGCGCGGAGGGTCGTTGGAGGCCGATAGCTGAAAAGCTGAAGGTTGGAAGCGGGAACAAAAATGCGGCGGCGTGGCGGCGTTGGTTTTTCGGCTGAGGTCCGGTAGACTAGTTGTTCCGCGTTGATTCCCTAGTCGGGGCGTGGCTCAGCTTGGTAGAGCGCTCGGTTCGGGACCGAGAGGCCGCTGGTTCAAATCCAGTCGCCCCGACCATCTTTCCTTCAAGAAACCACGGGTGTGACGCTACCCGAGACTACCTTCTACAACTCAAAACGACGCCACGTAGACACAATTTAGACACACGCTGACCGGCTGATCTCGACCGAATACGCTCTCGTTGGCTTGTGCATAGGGGCGGGGGTGCGACAAAAGGGAGGTGGGGGCAGGACGCAAAATGCAGTCGGACTACATCACCCGTGATCGCGCTGTGTGGGAGCGCATCTTCTCCGCGATGCCGCCCGCGTGGTATGACGCCCCACCGTCGGATGCGATGAATCAATGCCGGGCATACTTTGCGGCGCACCCGTGTGCTCGGCTCCTCGATCTAGGCTGCGGCTTCGGACGCTGGGCACACTTTCTTGCGGGACACGGGATATCGGAAATCGTCGGAGTGGACTACGCCGAGCAGGGCGTCAGTGCGGCGTCTGCCTGGGCACTGCGTACTGGATTCAACGCCCGGTTCGTGGTCGCGTCGGTCACGGCGTTGCCGTTGGTACCTGCAGATTCGATGGCGTGCTGGCGGCAGTCGTCCTCGATAATTTGAGCCGTGCTGATCGCCTCCAGGCCGTCCAGGAGTTCAATGCGGTAATGCAACCAGGCGCGCATGGTTTCTTCCTGTTCAACCCTGTGTTCACCCCAGCCGAATTGGAAGCCATCGTTGATGACAACCCGACGAAGGGCTGTATGCGCGTCGTCTACGACGATGCCGAGTTGAGCGACTGTCTGCCGGGCTGGTGGATAGAACGCTTCGACAGGACGGCGGAGCGGTTCCGAGTGATCGAAGCGACGTTCCAAGGCTGACCTGCCGACCAGACGCTGCTCAGCTGCCGCTTTCAGCGCGGCTTAGGGACCAGAACGCGAATTGCTGTTCCGCGCTTGGGATCTCGCGCAGCAGCGTCTCCATTCGTAACCCTTTCTGTATGCACCGCCTTCGCTACCTGAACAGTCTGCGCTACACGACACCGAGCAGCCACATCGCGTACATCTCCCCCTCCTCGGCGAGGCCGGGCAGCACGAGAATCCGGAAACTGCCGGCGCTGTGGCGGAAGCGACGCCAGAGTCTCGCGATCACTGTAAAGAGCGGCGTTGACGGGCGAGCGCGGTGCTGTTCTGCAGCCGCGGCATTTTGCGCAATCGTCTCCTCTCCAGCCTTGGCAATGGTGGAAATCAAGCGATCTGGTACAACCCACGCTTCGAGCATGCGCAATGCGCCACGAAACGCAAGTGTCATCCGCTCGCGCCGGAGCTCGAGAAGCGAGACCAGGACACCGCCTCCAAGAATCATCGCCACGATCGCGAGCACATATAGATTGAAATTCGGGCCCAGCGTACGTTCGAGCCATGAATGGGCGAGCATCTTGACGCCAACGGTAAGGAGCACGAGCGCCAATGCTGGTTTCAAATATCGAAACACGTGCAGCGCGCCGGCGAGAGCGAAGTACAGCGATCGCAGACCGAGGATTGCGAATACATTGCTGGTGAACACCAGGAACGGATCTGCCGTAATCGCGAAGATGGCCGGAATCGAATCCACCGCGAACACAAGGTCCGTGGTTTCGACCATCACCAGTGCGGGAACGAGAGGCGTCAGCAACCAGCCGCCCGCAGCAGCCTTCACAACGAAATGCTCGCCGTGGAACTCCTTCGTGATGGGCAGGAATCGACGCATCAGACGCAACACGACGTTGTGTTGCACGTCGTGAGCTTCCGTGTTCATGAACAGCAGCTTTCCGGCAGTGAGGATGAGCACAACGCCGAACAGCGACAGCATCCACGCAAACTGAGACACGAGCTGTGCGCCGATCGCGATCATGACGCCGCGCATCAGTAAGGCTCCGAGGATGCCCCAGAACAGCACGCCGTGCTGATACATCCGCGGAATCGCAAAATAGCTGAACAGCATGGCAATGACGAACACGTTGTCGGCGCTCAGCGAGAGCTCGACGAGGTACCCGGTAAGGAACTTCAGGACCGCGGACCGGGGGTCGTTCACCCGCCCGTCGGGGGAGAGCGAATTGCGATCAACCGGGTCGGGCTCGAGCCCCAACCCGAGCCAGTGGCGGTCATACCCGAGATAGACGAACGCTGCGAACGCGAGCGCCGTGGCGAACCACACGCCGGTCCAGACCAGGGCTTCATGAACGGACACGACGCGCGCGCGCCGGTGAAAGACGCCGAGATCGAGCGCGAGAAGTACGAGAATAAAGGAGAGAAAAGCAATCCAGATGAGCACCACGGGCCTCCTGGGGACGCGTGGTAGTCTCGCTGGTTGCGGTGATTCGCCGATCGCAGCCGGGAGCAAGTGCTCCGTGTTGACGACTGGACCACCCGCTGGCGCGGGCCGCTACTCCCTACCGCAAAACAGCGTACCGCTGTCGCGAAGAGCGTGTCAACGCGTGCCAGCGCGAGTCACCCGCAACTGCCGAGCTCCCGTAAACTATTAGAGCTACAGCACCTCACGCGTCGGTATACGCGTTTCGCAGCAGCGCGTTCATCGGGTTCCCGTGGTCGAAAAAGATGGCGGGTA
Source organism: Acidobacteriota bacterium (assembly GCA_046727855.1). Taxonomy (GTDB): domain Bacteria; phylum Acidobacteriota; class Vicinamibacteria; order Vicinamibacterales; family UBA2999; genus DASPWV01. Next base: position 11,786 of record JBKPDL010000140.1, on the reverse strand, counting down.
TCATGAGGAGGTCGCCGAGACTCGGCAATAAAGTCAAGCCAATCAATAGTTTACACGATTTTCATCACGCTATTGCGGAGGGGGTTTCGACTCTGACAGACTTATCACTGCCGGGGCCAGGTTAGGCCCCGGTTCATTCTTGTTAACGCCTTCTTCGCCGAAGGAAAGCCCGCCAGATGTTTGTGGCGGGCTCTTTTTTTTGCCTCGACAAACTCATCCGATTGTTTACACCGTCGTCGACCTGCCCAAGCTGCCGCGCACGATCGGTTAACGCAACACGGCCGGCGAGTATCCACCTTTAATAAGGAGCTGTGGCGCTTCGCGCTGATCGGTCCGAAGCGACCAGATATCAGCGCCTTCCGAGGCGGGGAGATGGTAAATCACGTGCGTGTTGTCGAGCCACTCCACTTGATCGTCCACGCTGCGCTGCTCCGCGTCGAGGAGGGTCTCGGCCATGGTCGCCAGATCGAGGACAGCCAGGCGCCAGAAGACTGTTGCATTTCCACTTACACGCTGTTTGAACGCGAGGCGTCGCCCGTCCGGTGACAGCGACGGACACTCGACACCCTCGCGTAGCACGAGCGCTTCCCGCCGATCGACATCTCCGTGGATCAGGTAATTGACGTTAGCCGTCCGCAGCGTCGCGTAGAAGGTATTCCCGTCGGCGGTAAAGGTGACGCCCCAGAAATTGAAGTCGACGGCGTCAAACGGCTGGCCGTTGCGCGTGACACGAAAAGCCTCGAGATTGTCGAGGGCGTTACCGGTGACGGCGTCGTGGATGGTCGTGGCGGTCGAGAAACCGCTCTCCGCGTACGAGTGACCAGTGACAAAGACCGTAATGGCCGCGCGCCGGCCATCTGGTGAAACGCGCGCCCGGTCCGGCACACCGGCGAGCGGACGCTTTGCGCCTGGCTGAAGCCTGTTATCGAACATGAACAGCACGTATGGCGGCAGATAAGAGCTCTCGATGGCTTCGCACACCCCGCGACCGCGCTGGAAATACACGCGGTCGCACGAAAGATTGCTCACGGCCCACGCTCCGTCGATCCGCTCACGAGGAACGAACGCCACTTTACCGAAGCTCTGGTCGGGAACGGTGCTGCGGAACAGGATGCCTTCGTGGCCGGGATCGATACGGTCCAGCACCGCGTAGTTGCCGCTTCGGACTACAGCGGGCCGCATGTAATGGCGCTCGTAAACGATGTACATGACCGGCAAGGCGAGCGCCACGGCACAGATGACGATGAAGATGAGGATCCGCGCACGTACCGTCATGTCGTGGTTCTTTCAAGCCGGCCCCGGGATGCGGCGGCCGCAACGATGGCTACCACAAGCGCGACAGCAAAGGCCAGCACTGCCTGCGCCGGACCATAACGGGTCCACGCCCATCCGAACAGCAATGACGCCACCAGGCGCGACAGGCTGACGGCGGTACCGAGAATAGCCAGGCCTGACGCGCGAATCTCGTGGTCGAGCACTCCGCTTGCCGCAGCGGCGAGCACGCCGTCGGTCATCGCGTAGTAGCTGCCAAGCAGCAGCACACAAGTAGTCGCGGTCGTCACAGCGGCAAACGATTGCCACAGCATGGCATAGGCCGCGAGCAATGCAGCATGGCCGGCGATGAAGACGACACCGCGGCCAATCCTGTCGGCGACGCGCCCGGCTGGAACGGCGAGCAGCACGTAGGAGACGGCGGTGCCCGCCGCGAGTAAGGGGAAGATTTGCGGGCCAAATCGATCTCGCCGTTGCAGCAGCAGGTAGATGAACGCATCGCTGATGGTGGCGAGCGCCAGTATGCAGGCGATGGCGAGCGTGAGACGAAACGGGACGCTTCGCAGCGGCGCGAGCAACACACTCGCGTGACGACCACGATCCGGCCGCTCAATGCGGCCGGCGTTTTCGACAAACAGGACGATGATCGCGACGCCGACGATCGCAAAAGAAAAACTCACGACGAAAACGCGGTCGAACGAGCGGGGCGCGACCGCGAGTATGACGAAGGCGAGGAGCGGCCCGGTGAGCGCGCCAAAGGCGTCGAGCGCGCGATGCACACCGAAGGCGGTGGCCATGTCGCGAGACGATGAGCTGAGCGAGATCAGCGCATCGCGCGGCGCGGTGCGAAACCCTTTGCCGATGCGATCGGCCGCGACAAACGTCGTCACGGCCGCCCATGCGTTGCCCGCGATGAGCAGCCCTATGCGGCACGCCGCCGAGAGTGCGTAGCCCGCGGCCGCGAGTTCCTTATGGCGGCGCGTTCGGTCCGCCGCGACGCCGCCGACCCAACGCACGAGGCTGCCGATCCCCTGATACAAACCGTCGATGGCGCCGAAGGCCATCGGCGAGAAGCCCAGCTGAAGCACGAGATACGCCGGCAGGATGCTCGCGACCATTTCCGACGACACGTCTGTAAAGAGGCTGGTGAGCCCGAGGAACCACACGTTGCGGCTGATCTGCAGGTTGCCGCGCAGGAGACGCGCAAGCGGCGTTTGCGCCGACGCACGCTCAGCTTGATACACGCGCGAATCTCAACGTGGAGGATTGTAGCTGGCCTCGGCGTTGCAAATCATCGCGCCGGAGGGGTCATGGCCATACGCAAGAACGAATCAGGCGAACAACGGCAGAAGCGGATCCGGCGCGAGCGGCGTCGGCCCGAGCAGACGCGCGGCTACGACGAAGCGGTTCGTGGGGGACCTGCGCCGACCGAGCCAGCATCGCGCCGAGTCGAGGGAGGAAGCCTGGCGAACGATCGTCCTGATCGGATGGTGCCGGTGAGCGGGGAAGAAAGTCAGCTGCAGAACACCACCGAAGACATTGACGAGCGTGAATCGCGCCGCGCTCGCGAACAGGTTCGCGAGCGCGACCAGTCGGGATCTCGACAGAGCACGCGAGAGCCCTGATGGACGCCGGCTGGCTCGATTAGCGGACAGTCCCGTTTTTCGACCCCGTTTCCCCATCAGTTTCGCAACGCCTTCGCTGGCATGTGCCTTGATCGAATGCGAGGCATGTTCCGCAAGAAAGCTCTGATCACACTCGCGCTCACATTGTGGGCATCTTCGGCGATCGGCGCGCTGCGGCTGATCTCCGTGAACGACGAAATCGCATTGGGCCGGCAGGCGCAGCAGGAAGTGCGGCGTCAGGTGCCTGAATTGCGAGACAGCACCGTCTCCGCCTACGTCGAGGGTCTCGGCCGGCGCATTGCGGCGCGCGCCGATGGCCCGCGCTATCCGTATAGCTTCGACGTCGCGAACAGGCGCGACATCAACGCGTTTGCGCTACCCGGCGGGCCAATCTGGGTTCATCGCGGAGCAATCGAGGCGGCGCAGACCGAGTCGCAGCTCGCGGGTGTGCTCGCGCATGAAATCGCGCACATCGCCAACCGGCATGCTGCCGACCAAATCACCAAGGGAACGTTTGCAAATGCGGGGCTCGGCCTGCTCGGCGCGCTGCTGGGCGGTGGCGCCGGCGCACAGATCGCGCAGATCGGTGCAGGCGTCGCGGCGCAGTCGGTGATGATGAAGTTCAGTAGAGACGACGAGCGCGAGGCTGACCTCAAGGGGCTCACCTATATGAAGCGGGCGGGGTACGATCCGCGCGGGATGGTGGAGTTCTTGCAGGTGCTGCGCGCACGACAAGGCCGCGATCCGGGCTCCGTCCAGACATTCTTTGCATCGCATCCTGCGCCGGGCGACCGAATAACGCGCCTGCAGCAGGAAGCGAATCGCCTCGCAGGCGGGCGCCGCGACTCCGACGCATTTCATCGCATGCAGTCGCGCCTCACTCGTTCCCGGTAACCGGGTTCCGCGGTTCGGAGTTCCGCGGGTCTGGAGTTCCGAGCGTCTGCAGAGGCTCCAAGGTGCCGGTCCACCACCAAGTGTGAACCCGGACGCCGAACGTTGGAGTTTCGGAACGTTCGAACCTTCGAACCTCGGAACGTTTTGAACTTCGGAACTTATCTTTTCATGCGGGCCGATCCCCCTCGACGCGATCGCTCCGTTGTGCGCTTCGATGCTCCCTTGGTGGTGCGCCGCGTCGTTGACGATCGCTTCGCGCCGCTCGCGCCTGCGCCTCGCGATCCGGTTGATCGCCGTCGGCTACCGGTGACTCGATCGCCCTGATCGCCGAAACCGCTCTTCACGCCCAAATCCTGCGACCCTCTCGTGGCCATGAAAGACGCACACCCACGACGCGGATAAACTGAAGTCCCTCGATGGCTCCCAACCCGGCAAGCGCGCGAGCGACAGCACTCAACATCTTCTTCGCGCTCGCGGGCGGCGCGCTCCTGGTCATCACCGTCCGGCGAGTGGGCTGGGCGGATGTGCAGAGCAGCGTGACCGCCATTGGCTGGTGGTACGCAGCGATTCTCGCGCTCGGCGGTCTGCGGTTCGCGGCGCGATCCGCGGCGTGGACGGTTTGCGCTCGACCGGAACGGCTTCGCGTTCGCGATGCGTTTGCAGCCACGCTTGTGGGCGATGCGCTTGGAAACCTGACACCGCTCGGTTTGCTCGCAAGCGAACCCGCGAAGGTGCTCATCGTCAAGAACCGCGTCTCCACCGTCACGGCTGTGGCATCGGTTGCCGCCGAGAACACGTTTTACACCGTCTCGGTTCTGGCGATGATCGCGCTGGGTGCGATTGGCTTCTTAGCCGCGACCAGTATGCCGGCAGCTTTACGGGTGGCCGTTCAGGCCGCGCTCGCCGGCGTTTTTGTCGTGGGGCTGATGGGGGTCTGGGCGATGCGGCAGCGCCCTGCGATTCTGACGCGCATGGCAGGCGTCGTGGCGCGTCTGACCGGTAGGGAAGTGACGTCGATCGATCGCTTGCGCCAGATCGAGGTGCACTTTTACGCGTTTCTGATGTGGCCGGCGGGTCGCATCGTACGCGTATTCGTGTGGGAAGCGCTCTTTCACATCGGCGCGGTCGCGGAAGTATTTCTGGTATTGCGGCTCGTTTCCAATGCGACGCTTCTGCAGGCGTTCGTCCTCGAAGCGACAGGCCGGTTCATTGTCGTCGTCTTCAAGTTCGTGCCGTACCGGCTTGGTGTTGATGAAGCGGGCACGGCGATCGTCGCACGCGCGCTCGCTCTGGATCCGACCGTGGGCGTCGCACTCGCGCTCGTCAGGCGAATCCGGATACTGATCTGGAATTCGATCGGGCTGATCCTGCTCGCACTGAGAAAAAGCTAACGGCCGCCCGCATTATGGCGCGATGTCGCGATGTGATCTGGCGACACCTAACGGCCTGACTGTGGCGAAGCGGAGCACGTTTGAAAAGTCACTCGAGACGGCGACCTTCATCCTTACACAAAGCGGTACATGGCTTTCAGATTTGTAAACAGTGCGGCTGTGACTGCGTCGAACTGCGCAGTGCTGCGCCAAGGTGTAAAGACGATCGCGCGGCCTTTAACTTGCTCAGTGTGACAGCGTATGACAACAAGGAACTTCCGAACGCCGGACTTTGACCAATTTTGTGTCGTGATTCCTGCGTTCAACGAAGCGCTCCTCGTTGGTCGTTGCATCCAAAGTGTAATCAACGCGGGCATCCCGGCGCGGCATATCTACGTTGTCGACGACGCGTCTGCAGACGGCACGGCTGCGGTTGCGCGTCAATTCGCCGGTATCAACGTCCTGGTGAACGAGCCGCAACGCGGCAAGCTCGGTGGTATTCGCAACGCGGTTTGCCGGTTCAATCTCGCGGCGCGGTATGAGTATCTTGCCATCCTCGATGCCGACAGCCACGTCGCGCCCGGCTACTTCGCGGAGATTTTCAGCTGCTTCGCTCGCGACGACAACGCCGTGCTCGTGTGCGGCGCGCCGCACAGCGAGCGGCATAACTGGTTGACCGCCTGCCGCGCCTACGAATATGCCGTGACGCACCGGCTGTATCGCGAAGGACAGAATGCGCTCGGCGTCATCACGGTGGCCCCGGGCTGTGCGTCCGTTTATCGGACGCGCATCCTCGATCAGCTCGACTGGGATGCACGCACGCTGGTCGAGGACATGGACCTGACGGTGCAGATCCATCGACGGAAGCTCGGTCGTGTCGCCTATACCCGCCACGCAATCGCCTACACACAGGATCCGCGGACGCTGCGTGAATATATCGGTCAGCTCACGCGTTGGTATCGCGGCACCTGGCAGGTCGTGCGCCTCCGGCGCGTGCCCTTTGGCAGGCAGCGCATCGATGCCGAGTTCGCGATGCTGCTCGGCGAAGGCCTGGTTTTCTCGCTAGTGACGGTATCTTTCCCGATCCTCGCGATGCTCTGGCCGACGGCGGTGATGACGTGGTTCGCGATCGATCTCTCGATGGTCGCGGCGTTTTCCCTTGCCTGCGCCGTGGCACTGAAGCGCGCGGACATTCTCGCCACTATCGTGCTCTTCCCGTTTCTCCGCTTCGTCAATTGCGGCGTGTTGTTGCGAACGTTCTGGCTCGAAGTTGTGCGCAACGAGCGCGCTCTTGATTGGTTTAGCGTCGAGAGGTACTCGGGAGCGACCTTGGAGAACTTGAATGCGTAGATCTCTGGTGATCTCACTGCTCGGTTTAATGGCGGTCTCGGTGACGGCGGCCGCTCAGGATCTCAGCGCGCCCAAAGAGCTGCTTCTGCCCGGCTCGATCAACGGGACCTTCGGCACCGTGGGTTCGCTCGAACCGGGCAACGTGTTGGGCGCCGTGGTGGTGGAGCAGGGCGTTCGAGCGTGGCGCCGCGGACCGCTGTCGCTGGTCGGATTCGTTGACTTGACGGTTCGCGCGGATACCAAGGGCTACAGCTGGAACAACACCACTCCCTACGTCACCGGTGTGAAGTTCGTCGTCGCCGGTTCTGCAAGCGTGCTTCAGGCAGCAGTTGGGGTTGCCGGCGATGTACGCGATGCCGAGATCGACGGGGTCATGCCGGCTGTTTACGTGACGTTCTGGAAAGGCTGGCAGCCGCCGACGCGGCTGCGAAAGGCTCCCGGCCGCCTCTGGGCGACGTCGGGCGTTTCGATACCACGCGAAAAGGACAACTGGATCACCACGGCGCACGTGGACCAGGGCATCACTGTGTGGAGAGTCTGGGGAAATGCGATGGTGCCCTTCGCCGCGGCAACAGGGGTGGTGGATACGAAAGGCTACAACTGGAACAACCGCGGCTTCGTGGATGGCGGCGTCAAGTTCGCGCGCAATATCAAGGACGCTGTCGTCGATTTCGGTGTGGCGCAGCGCGCAGTGCGTGAATGGAAAAGCGGGGCGACGCATGTGTCGCCTGTTGTGTTCGTCAACTTCTGGATGGGGTGGACCCCTCACGTGGTTCACTGAGAAACGCAGTTTCTAACTGGAGAGCGATCCGTGTATCTCCCCTCAATGCTTCTTGGCGGTTCATCGATCCTGCACCTGCTCGCGGGCCATCCGCGGCTGGTAGCGTTCTTCGGCATTGCCACCGCCGCATCGATGATTCTCTTCCCGCCGTTTGCGTCGCAACCGGTGCCCGGGACGTCCCAGTACGTCCAGACGCTCGAAAAGCAGTTGCTTGCCGACGAGTCGGTCGATGCCGCCGCGATCGACCGAGCGCGTGCTTCGGCGCTCGCGCTGCGGCAGGCAACACCAGAGCGCCTGCGCGCGATCGTGGATGACACGCTGCGCGCCTGCGGCGACGGCTGCCGTGGCCTCTACACCGAGAAGGTGATGCAGGACGCGACGTTGCTCGGCGATGCGCTCCTGATCCACGAGTTGGGTGTTGCCTCGCAGGTCGCAACACACGCAGGCACTGCCCCCAACAAAGGAACGCAATAAGTCGTATCCGATTCGACCATGAGCAGCGCCGCCGCTGCAAACGCAGTGCCCTCGGGGTATTCTTGGCGCTTATGACGCAGATGCTGAGGTTTGCGGCGCCGATCCTTACGGTCGCGCTACTGGTCAGTTTGAACGCACAGACGAACCCCACAGTCGACGACAGTTTGTATGCGGGCATGCGCTGGCGCAGCGTCGGCCCGGCGCGAGGTGGACGGTCGATCGCGGCAGCCGGCAGCGCCGTACGGCCCAACGAGTATTACTTCGGCGCGACTGGCGGGGGAGTGTGGAAGAGCACCGACTTTGGCCATACCTGGAGCCCGACCGGCGACCAGCAGCTCAAAACGTCGTCTGTTGGCGCCATTGCGATTGCGCCCTCGAATCCAGACATCGTCTTCGCCGGCATGGGCGAGTCGTGCTTTCGCGGCAACATCATTCAGGGCGACGGTGTCTACAAGACCACTGATGCTGGCAAGTCCTGGGTGCACGCCGGACTCGAGAACACGCAAATCATCAGCAAAATCCGGATCCATCCAACCAATCCCGACATCGTGATTGTTGCGGCGTTGGGACATGCGTACGAACCCAACGACGAACGCGGCGTCTACCGCAGTAAGGACGGCGGCAAGACATGGGACCGCGTGCTGTTCCGGAACGCTCGAAGCGGCGCCGTCGATCTTGCGATCGATCCCAAGAATCCGGACGTCCTCTACGCGACGTTCTGGGAGGTCTACCGCACGCCGTGGTCGATGGAGAGCGGTGGGCCTGGCGGCGGCATGTTCAAGTCTACGGATGGCGGCACGACGTGGAGCGAGCTCACGCGGAATCCCGGCCTGCCCACCGGTCTCTGGGGAAAAGCCGGCGTCTCCGTCTCAGGCGCAGACGGCAACCGCGTCTACGCGATTGTGGAAAACGAGAACGGCGGCGTGTTCGTGTCCGACGATGCAGGCGCGACGTGGAAGCGGACAAACGAGGATCGCAATCTTCGTCAACGCGCGTTTTATTACACTCACATCTACGCCGATCCGATCGAGAAAGACACTGTCTACGTACTCAACGTCAACTTCTTCAAATCCACCGACGGCGGTAAGACGTTCCCCACTCAGCTGCGGCCGCCGCACGGCGACAATCACGACATGTGGATTGCGCCCAACGACAACAAACGGATGATCGAAGCCAACGATGGCGGCGCGAACGTATCGGTCAACGCCGGCCAGACGTGGTCGTCACAGGATTACGCCACGGGCCAGTTCTACAACGTCTTCACCACCAGGCACGTGACGTATCACGTTTGCGGCGCGCAACAGGACAACAGTACGGCGTGTGTGGGCAGCGAAGAGACCGGCGATGGCGGCGAGGGCAGCGTGCCGCCGATTTTCTACGACGTCGGCGGCGGCGAGAGCGGCTACATCGCGCCCGACCCGCTCGATCTCAACGTGTTCTACGCCGGAAGCTACGGCGGCTATCTGAGCCGTCTCGATCGCGAGACCGGTCAACGGCGCGCTGTGAATATCTACCCGAACAACCCGATGGGGTACTCCTCAATCGACATCAAGGAGCGCTTCCAGTGGACGTATCCGATCGTGTTCTCTCCGATCGATCCGAAAGTGCTGTACGCGTCCTCGCAACACGTCTGGCGCACGACGACAGGCGGTCAGAAGTGGGAGCGCATCAGCCCGAACCTCACGAGGTCTGATCCCAAAACGATGCAGGCGTCCGGCGGGCCAATCACAAAAGATCAAACCGGCGTCGAAACCTACGCTGTTGTGTTCACCATCGCGCCGTCACGCCAGGACATCAACACGATCTGGACCGGCTCGGACGACGGGTGGGTGCATGTCACGCGCGACGGCGGCAAGACGTGGGAGAGGGTGACGCCGCCCGACCTACCGGAGTTTTCGCGGATCAGTTTGATCGAAGCCTCGCCGCACCAGAACGGCGTTGCCTATCTCGCCGCGAATCGTTACCAGATGGGCGATCGTGCGCCGTATGTGTACAAGACCGCTGATTTCGGCAAAAGCTGGACGAAGATCGTCAACGGCATTCCCGGTAACGACTTTGCGCGCACGATCCGCGAAGACAAAAAGCGCCGCGGCTTGCTCTACGTCGGGACCGAACTGGGGATTTACGTCTCGTTCAACGACGGCGCGTCGTGGCAGTCGCTGCAGTTGAATCTTCCGGTGACGCCAGTTCACGGCATCGTGTCCGAAGAACGCGACCTCGTGATCGGCACACACGGCCGCGGCTTCTACATTCTCGACGATATCAACGTGCTGCGGCAGGCCAACGCCGTCATCACGACCGACGCGCTGCACATCTTCGAACCGACCAACCCGCTGCGCGGACTCGACGACAACGTCCGGTTTGATTACTACCTTGGCAAAGACGCGGACGAAGTGAAGATTGAGATCCTCGGTGATGGCAAGGTGCTTCGATCCTTCACCGGCACCGCCAAGGACGCGCAGCAACCGGCATCAGGAGAGGGCCAAAGAGGCGGCGGGTTCGGCGACCCGCCGCCGCCGCGTGTCGGGGTCAAGAAGGGCACGAATCGGTTCACCTGGGATTTGCGACAGGAGGGCGCGGTCGTTTTTCCGGGGATGATCATGTGGGCCGGCAACCCGCGGCGCGGACCTGCGTCACCGCCGGGGAAGTACGCTGTGCGGATCACCGCTAACGGTCAAACGGAGTCGCGCGATTTTGCGATCGGCATCGATCCGCGACTGCTCAACGACGGCATCACTGAGGCATATCTGCAGGAGCAGTTCACGTTGTCCTCACGAGTGCGCGACAAAGTCAGTGAGGCCAACACGGCGGTAATCAAGATCCGCGCGATCCGCGATCAGGTCACCAAGGCGATGGAGAAGGTCTCTGCCCGGCGCAAATCGGAGATCCAGACGCTGGCAGATCGCCTCATGAAGCCGCTCACGCTCGTCGAAGACGAGGTCTATCAGGTCCGCAATCGCAGCAGCCAGGATCCGCTCAACTACCCGATCAAGTTGAACAACAAGATCGCGGCGCTCATGGGCGTGATCGAGAGCAGCGACAACCGCCCGACGGATCAAACCTACGAGGTGTTCGACGAGCTCTCCAAAGCGTTAGACGCCCAGTTGCAGAAGATGGATGCGACGCTGAAGACGGAGCTGCCGCGGCTGAACGCTGCCTTGAAACGCGAAAAGATCGCGGACGTGGATCCAAACGCGAAGCCGGCGCCCGCGGACCCGGCCAAGCCGTAATCGCTCGGCTCGCGATCTATTTGGCGTACGTGATAACGAGGAATAACACGCCCGCCGCCGCGCCTAGTTGCAGCGCAAGGGCGCTTTGATCGCGCAGAAAAAGGACTCCGAGCGCGATCAGGGCGGCAGCCGCGAGCAGCGCACGCCAGTAGAGCTCCTGTACAGTCTCGTTGATGCCCGCCGTGTTCGCGCGCCGGCGTGTGCTGTCGATGATCACGTTGGCGATATCCCGGTCATCGTCTCGGCCCAGTTCGAAGTAGCGGCCGCCGCCGGCGTTGGCGATCACGCTGAGCGACGAGCGATCGAGCGAGGATGTGAGAATCGCGCGCGCGGGATCGGGATTCGGATCCGGAATGACGCCGCCGGCCGTGGTGCCGACGCCGACCACGAAGATCGGAATGCCGCGATTCTGTGCCGCGGCGATCGATTTGGCCACATCGCCGCTCCAGGCTTGTCCATCGGAAACCAAAACAAAGACTCTGGCATTTTTCCTGGCGACACCAGCGTTATTGCGGCCGGGCTTGGGTGCCGCCAAATCGTTCCTTGACCCTGATGGCTCAGGCCGGCGACCGCCAGGTGGCGGCAGCACCCCACCGGCCTTTGCTATCTCCTCGTCCTTCTCGATCAATCGCAAGCCCCAGTAGATGCCGCGCTCCATATTCGTGTCCCAAGTCGTGTCGTCCTGCATCCGGAACGGCGGCTCGTCTTCCAGGTGATCGAGGAAAAAGAAAAACGTGTTCGGATCACGCGTGAGGCGCACCTGCGGCGTCGCAATGCTCGCAAAGAGCGC
>JBKPDL010000139.1:0-11252 GCA_046727855.1 Acidobacteriota bacterium | reverse complement strand
CGTGATGGTCACAAGCGCGCTGCCCAGCGAAGGCAAGACGCTCACGACAGTGAATCTCGCGTTGACACTGAGCGAGTCGTATACCCGACGCGTTCTCGTGATCGACGCCGATTTGCGCCGGCCCGCCATTCACTCGCTCCTCGGTGTGGCGAACACGCGCGGATTGACCGAAGCGCTGTCCGCCGACGGCGTCGAATTACCGACTATTCAGATCTCAGAGGGTCTTCACGTGCTGACAGCGGGTCGGCCTGGCCTTACGCCGCTGGCGTCTTTGACCTCGCCACGCATGAGCACGCTGCTGGAGGAGTGCGACCGCCGTTTCGACTGGGTTCTCCTTGATACACCGCCAGTCGGCGTGCTCACCGACGCGCAGTTGCTCGCGCGGCAGGCCGGTGCGGTGCTGCTGGTGATTGGCGCAGGATCGACGCCCAGCGCCGTCGTCGAACGAGCCATCGCGGAACTCGGGCAGGAGTGCATCATCGGCACGGTGCTCAATCGCGTCGAACCACATGCGATTGGCGAGGCCGGTTATTACGACCGCTACTACAACACTTCCCAGTAGCGGATCAACGCATCTAACTTTTCTAATTCGGCAATCACGGCGACTTTTCACTTCCATTCATACGACTTTGAACGACATTAAGTGTCACAGTGTTTCAAGAGCTATCGAACAGCAGCGTACGTAAATACCTGACATTGCGCGTGTTGCCCGCAATCTCGATTATCCAACCGCGCTGGCAAGCCCCAGCGGCGATGCAATTGCAGGCGCAGTCGCGCTTTTACCACGGCAGTTTCTACTACACGGAGAAACAAGTGGGTGTCGAATCGACTCCGGCGTTCATCCGGATCGCTGGCGATGTTACTCGGGCATACAACGAAGCGGCCTTTCGCTATTTCCTGGCCGTCGAGCGGAAGCGCGCCGAGCGATCGCTCAAGCCTCTCCTACTGATGTTGGTGGCATTAAAGCAGCGTCCCGGTCCACGCGTCCTGCTGGCGCCGGACACATCCGCCGCGATTTTCTCAGCGCTCGGCTCATGCGTCCGCGAGGTGGACTTCGTCGGTTGGTACCGCGAGAGCACGGTGGCTGCTGCGGTTCTCGCGCCCACAGCACCTGCGTCAAAGACTGTCCGTGAGGAACTCAAAGCACGCGCGCTTCGTGCGCTGCGAGCAACACTTTCGACCACCGACGCGGCCCGCGCGGAGGTGCGGGTCGTCGGCTTAGGCCGCGATTCGAGGATGTGACGATGTCCTGGCCCCCCCAGCCTTCGACAACGCCGCCAAGCACTCCTCCGCAACGGGCTTCCGCAGGACGGCCGAGGCTGCATCTGCGGAGCGTACTCCCGCGCGCGCGTCGGTGGTCGCCCCCAAATTACCTGCTCACCTCGGATCTCTTCACGGCCGCCCTCGCTCGCGAGTTCAAACGCGCCGATCGGTTCGACGAATCGTTTGCGCTGCTGGTAATCACGCTGAGCAGCGAGCAGGGCGAAGCTGCGTGGTCCGAGGTGGTGCGTGTGCTTACGACGACCAAAGCTGATACCGACGTCGTCGGGTGGTTGCACCAGGACAGCGCAGTAGGCCTCATTCGGCCGCTCGTTCACCTCGAGCCCGCCGAAGCCGCGGCGGCATTGGCGATGACGGTGCAGCAGGAGCTGTCGCGGATGTTGAGCCGAGAGCTTGCCGCCAGCTGCGCGATGCGTCTCGAGGTGCATTCGGAGCGGAGCCACCAATCGGTGCCGGTGCTGCTGGAGAAAAAGCCTCGCCACGAGAAGGTGCGTCAGGGCATCGCCGAGGCGGGCAAGCGCGCGCTCGATATCGCGGGCAGTCTGATGCTGCTTGCGCTCCTTGCTCCACTGTTGATCGTGATCTCTGCCCTGGTGAAGTTGACGTCGAAGGGTCCTGTCCTGTTTCGCCAAGTCCGCGTCGGACAGCATGGGCGGCCGTTCACGATGCTCAAGTTCCGCACGATGCAGGTCAACGCGGATCCGGCCATCCACCAGCAGTACGTGACCAACTTCATTCAGGCCGGCGCCGCTGCGAAACCAGCGTCGTCCAGCGTTTTCAAGATCGTTGACGACCCGCGCATAACACGCGTTGGCCACTTCCTCCGGCGATCAAGCCTGGACGAGTTGCCGCAGTTTCTGAACGTGCTGAGCGGTGAGATGTCGCTTGTCGGTCCACGGCCGCCGCTGCCATATGAAGTCGCGCGTTATAAGCGTTGGCACCGCAAGCGGCTCTACGAAGCGAAACCCGGGATCACCGGACTGTGGCAGGTCACTGGACGCAGCCGCACGACTTTCGACGAAATGGTCCGTCTGGATCTCCGGTACGCGCGCGGTTACTCGTTGTGGACGGATCTGAAGATTCTGCTCGCCACGCCGCGCGCCGTCGTCACTGGTAAAGGAGCCCATTGAGCGATTACGTCTGCATCTCACCCGACGTGAAGCTGGGACACGGCGTCAGGCTGTCGAAGTTCATCAACCTCTACGGCTGCGCCATCGGCGACGAGACCAGGATTGGCGCGTTCGTCGAGGTGCAGAAAAACGCGAGCGTTGGCCGGCGCTGCAAGATTTCGAGCCATACGTTCATCTGCGAAGGCGTGACCATCGAGGACAACGTCTTCATCGGCCACAGCGTGGTCTTCATCAATGACATCTACCCGCGCGCGACCGCGCCCGACGGCGAACTGCAAACGGAGAAGGACTGGAAAGTCGAACCGACGGTGGTCAAAGCCGGCGCCTCCATCGGTTCGGGAGCCACGATTCTGTGTAACGTCACGATCGGCGAGCGCGCCATTGTCGGCGCTGGAGCGGTCGTGACGCGCGACGTGCCCGCAGACACCATCGTCGCCGGCAACCCGGCGAAGGCGTTGCGGCCCGTCGACCGGACGATTGGGAGCCTGAAATGATCAGCAGCAGCTCAGGATTCGAGCACACGGCAGCAACCGCGGCCACGCAGGCGATCAACGAACGCCCGCATGGAGGGGCAGACGTCGTGCGCCTTGGCGTCATCGGGTACGGCTACTGGGGCCCCAACATCGTCCGCAATCTGAGCAGCCTTGATGGATGTGAGCTGGTTGCGATCTGCGACCAGAGTCAGGCGGCGCTGAAACGAGCGGGCAAGCTGTATCACGGCGTCCAGCTCACGACCGATGTTTGTGAACTCCTGCGCTCGCCGGACATCGACGCCATTGCGGTCATCACGCCGGTGTGGACCCATTTCGAGCTCGCCAAGGCGGCGCTCGAACACGGCAAACACGTGTTCGTCGAGAAACCTTTTACGTCCACGTCGGCCCAGGCCGAGCAATTGATTGAGCTGGCCGCCCGAAAGAACCTGCAGATCATGGTGGACCACACGTTCTTGTTCAGCGGCGCGGTCCGGAAGATTCGGCAGCTCGTGGACGACGGCACGCTGGGTCCGCTGTACTATTTCGACTCGACGCGTGTGAATCTCGGCTTGTTTCAGCACGACGTCAGCGTTGTGTGGGACCTCGCGCCTCACGATCTGTCGATCATGGATTACCTGGTGAGCGTACAGCCCGAAGCGGTGAGTGCCACGGGAGCGAACCATCTCAACGGACACGCCGACATGGCGTTCATCACGGTGTACTTCCCCAACAACATCGTCGCGCATGTCAACGTCAACTGGCTGTCGCCCGTCAAGGTCCGCACCACGCTCATCGGCGGCCGCGACAAGATGCTGGTATGGAACGATCTAGAGCCGGACGAGAAGATCAAGGTGTACGACAAGGGCGTCAACATTACCAGCGGCGAAGGTGTTTACGACTTGCTCGTCAGCTATCGATCGGGCGATGTGTGGGCGCCAAAGGTGGACTCCACCGAGGCGTTGAAACTCGAGCTCGCGTACTTCCTCGACTGCATTCGCCGCAGCGAAGCGCCAAGCAACGATGGCGTTGCAGGACTCAGAGTGGTGCGGCTGCTCGAAGCGGCTGATCACTCGCTGAATAACAGAGGGAAACTCGTCACCGTCTAGCCAGCCCGCGGCCGCCTGTCCGGATGCCGCACCACGAACCCCAACTTCTCTGTACCTGCGCCTGTCGGGTTGGAAGCGAAGCGCGAGTGATCTGCACTGACCGTTACGGCATCGCCAATGCGGGCTGCTACACACCGCGTGGCGCTATCCTTTACCCAGTATTGAACTAAAGCACGACCAATGGAGCGAGTTCTAAGCTATGCGGTCAGTCGCCTCGCGATGGTTTCGCCGGGAGGGGCAAGGGTCCGGCCTCGCCTTCAACGCTGGCGCGGGGCGGACATCGGTTCGAACGTCTGGATCGGTCTCTACGTTTACATCGATGACCTTCATCCGGAGGCTCTGTCGATCGGCGACAACTGCACAATTGGTATCCGAACGTCGATCATCACGCATTTTTATTGGGGACCGCGGCGAGCGGTCACCAGGGGCAAAGTCACGATCGGCCGGGACGTGTTCGTTGGTCCACACTGCGTCATTCTCCCGGACGTAACGATCGGCGACGGCGCGGTGATTCAAGCAGGTTCGGTCATATCTCGGAGCGTACCGCCAGGGACGCTTTGGGGACCGCCGCCGGCCGGCCCGCTCGGCACGGTGACGGTTCCGCTAACCGCTGAACATGGCTACATGGGGTTCCTGCGGGGACTTCGGCGGCTGAGATAATAGTG
The DNA here is from genome assembly GCA_046727855.1 of Acidobacteriota bacterium. Taxonomy (GTDB): domain Bacteria; phylum Acidobacteriota; class Vicinamibacteria; order Vicinamibacterales; family UBA2999; genus DASPWV01. The sequence goes on along the minus strand of JBKPDL010000139.1, from coordinate 6,597 downwards.
CGACACGATCTTCTCTACTCGGGCTTTCTCCGCTCAGTTGAGGTGACGCCGGATCGGCCGGCGCTCTGCGTCAACGGGAGTACGGCCACCTATTCACAATTGTGGAACGACGCCGCGGCGTTTGCGGCGACGCTGCAGGAAAGTCTGCACGCCCGAGCCCCGCGTCGAACGGCAGTGTTCGCTGACAAATCACGCGCCGGGTTTGCCGCCATTCTCGGTGTCCTGCTCGCGGGTCATGGCTATGTGCCGCTGAACGTCAGGTTTCCCATCGAGCGCACGCGCCGCATGCTGCAGCACGCGGGATGCATCTCGATCATCGTGGATTCGAGTGCGGAAACGCTGCTGGATGGACTGCTCAAGGACGTCGACACATCGCTGTTCATCATTCTGGCAGAGAGAGACAACGTCGAGGCATTCGAGGAGCGCTGGCCACGGCACACGTTCATCGGCGCGAAGGAGCTGGCGTCGGCCTCGGCTAACGTGCATCGCGATTCAGCGAGTGAGTTTGCGTATCTGCTCTTCACGTCGGGAAGCAGCGGCATGCCCAAAGGAGTGGGCGTGACGCACGGGAGCGCGACGCATTTCGTCGAGACGATGGTCGAGCGCTACGGCATCACCGCCGCCGACCGCTTTTCACAGATGTTCGACGCGACCTTCGATCTATCGGTGTTCGATCTGTTCGTGGCGTGGCACTGTGGCGCCTGCGTGTACTGCCCCTCGCGAGCCGCGCTGCTCAATCCGGACCGGTTCATTCGCGAGCACGAACTGACCGTTTGGTTTTCCGTGCCGACCGTCGGACTGCTGATGAAACGGATCGGCGCACTGAAGGCTGGACGCTATTCTTCGCTGCGATGGAGCTTGTTTTGCGGCGAACCTCTGCCCATGGAACTGGCCGAAGCATGGACGGCCGCCGCGCCCGGGTCGCGGCTCGAAAACCTTTACGGCCCAACCGAGCTCACAGTTGCTTGCACCGCATATCGCTGGCACCCGGTGGCCTCGCCGGCGGAATGCTGCGGCGGCATCGTCCCGATCGGGGAGCCGATTCGCGGCATGCGCGCGAGGGTTGTAGACGAACGCCTCGTCGACGTTGCGCCTGGCCACATCGGCGAGCTGTTGATGACCGGGCCGCAACGCGCGCCCGGCTACTGGCGCGACGCCGAGGCGACATCGCGTGCATTCGTGCGCTGCCCGGACGGCGAGGTTTATTACCGCACGGGCGATCGCGTCCGGCGGGCCGTCGGTGGCGGACCGTTGGCCTATGTGGGGCGCGTTGATCATCAGATCAAGGTACTCGGGCATCGCGTCGAGCTCGGCGAGATTGAATGGGTCCTGCGGCAGGAGCCCGGCGTCCACGAGGCCGTGGCGGTCGGTTGGCCGCTCATGAGCACCGGGCCTGGCGGCGTCGTGGCGTTTGTGACCGGCACCGACCTGGACGTGGCGGGAATTCGTGTCCGGATGGGACAAAAGCTCCAGAGCTACGCGGTCCCACAGACGATTCGCGTCCTGCCGGCGCTGCCGCAAAACGCCAATGGCAAAGTAGACCGGCAGGCCCTTCTCAGTTTGCTGAACCAATGACGACCGAAGTGAGCGATGTAAGGGCGTGCATCGTTGCTGCGCTGCGCCAGCCGCTCGCGGATGCCGGCGTGGACGTGCAGTCGCTGCCCGACGACTTCGATTTGCGCGCGCACGGCGTGATTGATTCGCTCGGTTTCATTCAGCTCATCGGCCATCTCGAAGGCCGTTTCGCCTGCTCGATCGACCTGGTGGACGTGGACCCGACACAGCTCACGAACCTCACCGTGTTGTGCAAGCACATTGCGGCGCACGTCACCTCGCAGAATGGTCATTAGCAAGCGTGCAGAGTAGAGCCCGATGATTGGCGTGGCAGCGCGTGCGGACGACCTCGATGTCGTTGGCGAGTTTTTCGAGCTCTTCAAGACGCCATGGGAGCCGTTTGTTCCGGGAAGGCCGTACGACATTGTGTTGGTCGCCGATGGCGGCAGCGGGCCAGACAATGCCTTGGTGCTGATTTACGGAGCCGGTGAACACGCTGTCGACCGGCGTCTGAGTGTCGACGTCGAACTGCGGAGTGGCGCGGTTGACGCTCGGTTCGGCGGCATGGAGTTCCCGTTGTACGCGGGCGTCGCGATGTTCGGCGGGCCCGTTGGCGGCGACCTCGTCATTGCCGGCGATCGCCAGATCTCGTACGCGGTCGAACTCTCGGGCCGCAGCACCCTTCGGCGGATCGGGTACGACTTGTTTGCTGAAGTTCGACACCTTCTATCTGTCGGGCAGCCCAAGGAACGTGCCCATATCCCAACATTGGACATCCACATTGCGTTGTTGCGCGAGTGTCTCTGTGAGTCAGGAATACCCTTCGTGGAAATCGCGCCTCGGCCGCATGACGCAGAATTCGTGTGTTGTCTCACGCACGACATTGATTTTTACGGCATTCGGCGCCACCTGGCCGACCTCACACTCGCCGGCTTCGTGTGGCGAGCCACAGTTGGAACGCTCTTCGACGTGATTCGCGCGCGCCGCCCGTTCAGTGACCTTTGGAAGAACTGGCTCGCGGTGCTGTCCCTTCCTCTGATCTTCCTGGGTGTCAGGCGAGATATTTGGGACCCGCTGGGCGATTACGCGGTGGCGGACCGCAGTCATCCTGCGACGTTTTTTTTGCTTCCGTTCTCGAATCGACCGGGATCACGTCTCGACGGCCGTGTCGAGCGAAAGCGGGCGGTTGCCTACGGGGTTGACGACATACGAGGCGAGATCGAGCGGGTCGGAGGGTCGCGCACCGAATTCGCGGTGCACGGAATTGATGCTTGGCGCGACGCCGCTGCCGGACAGGCGGAACTGAGGGAGGTCACACGCGTCACCGCCCGCAAGACGACTGGCGTCAGAATGCACTGGCTCTACTTTTGTGACGACTCAGGTCGAACGCTTGAAGACGCCGGGTTCGAATACGACTCAACGTGGGGTTATAACGACGCCATCGGATTTCGGGCTGGAACGCTGCAGCCGTTTCGACCGCTCGGCTGCGGACACCTTCTCGAATTGCCGCTCGCGATCATGGACACCGCGATGTTCTACCCGACTCGCATGGGCTTGACGCGCGCAGATGCCATGGCGCGCTGCTCTGCGATCGTGGCCGAGGCGAGGCGCTATGGCGGAGCGCTGGTCATCAACTGGCACGATCGCAGCCTCGCTGCGGAACGGCAGTGGGGCGAGGCGTATTCGGATCTGCTCGAGAACGTCGAGAGTGAGAACGTCTGGTTTGCAAGTGGCCGCGAGGCGGTTGAGTGGTTTCGCTGGCGACGCTCCATCCGCTTTGTGTCAGACGATGCCGCGGACGCGCACAGCGTCACGATTGAGGCCTGCGAGTTGCCGTCGCAGATCCCACCTGGCTGTGTTCTGCTGCACCGAGGACATGACGTCGAGAAACGCGTGTTGGTCGGTGGCACCCGCGCAGTCCAATTGTCCCCGGGTCCGGCGGTCGCCGTTTCCTGATGAGAGTCGATGCGAACGCGCACGTCTGCATGATCGCCTACACCGATTACGCCACAGACTCGCGCGTGCGTCTCGAAGCCGAGACCCTGGCGTCCCACGCCTTCCAGGTTCTCTGCTTGACAACGAAGAACGGCGGGGAACCCTCACGATTTAATCTCGAGGGCGTGGAAGTACGCGAGCTTGCCGTGAGCAAGTATCGCGGTAAGAGTCTCGCTGCTTACGTTGCGTCCTATGTCCGCTTCTTGCTATCGGCGTCGGTCGCGTGCCTTCGGCTGCTATGGCGCGGTGAGCTGGATGTCGTTCACGTTCACAACCTCCCCGACTTTTTGGTCTTCGCAGGTCTGGTGCCGCGACTTGCGGGTAAGAAGGTGGTGCTCGACGTCCACGATTCCGTCCCCGAAACATTCGCGGCCAAATTCACCCACCGGTCTCTTCTCCACAAGTTGCTCTGTTTGGAAGAGAGACTCAGCGCGCTCGTCGCGCACAAAGTGATTTGCGTCAACGAGCCGCAGCGGGCAAAGCTGGTGGCGAGAGGTATTCCCGCAGAAAAAACCGCGATTTCGATGAACGTGCCGGATCCGCGGTTGTTCCCAGGGTCGCGATCCCAAACCACGGGCCGCCTCGCATCAGAACGGCTCAACGTGGTGTACCACGGCACGATGGTTGAGCGTTTGGGTGTTGACCTGATCATCCGCGCGATCCCGCTGGTGCGAGAGCGGATTCCGGACGTTCGGCTCAATCTGTGGGGGCGCGGAGACGATCTCGCAGAATTCCAGAGACTCGGCGAACAGCTGGGTGTTGACGACGCGATCACATTCCGGCCGAGTGGATATCCGCTCGAGGAGCTGGCGCCGCAACTCACAGCGATGGACATCGGCGTGGTCGGCAACCGACGCTCCGTCGCCGGAGACTTGATGCTTCCAGTCAAGCTGCTCGAATACGTCGCCGTCGGCATTCCCGCAGTGGTGCCTCGGCTGAAAGCGATCGAGCACTACTTTTCTGACGATATGGTGACGTATTACGAGCCCGAGAACGTTGAGGCGCTTGCCGATGCCATTTGCCGACTGCACGCTGACTCTGATCTGCAACGTCGTCAGGTGCGAGAGGCACGGAAGTTTCTAGCGCGTTACGGCTGGGACCGTCACAGCTCTGAGCTGCTGACGTTGTACAAGCGCCTGGTGGAGAACTAATACATGAGTAACCTTCGGTTCGCACTCATCGGGTGCGGCAACATCGCCCGTAAACACGCGCACGCGGTCCATGAGCGCCTTGATGGCGCTGAGCTCGCCGCGTTCGTGGATCCGAATTTGACCCGCGCTCAGGACTTCGCCAGGAAATACGGTGCGTCCGCGTTCGGCAGCATCGCTGAGATGATGCAACGCATGGGCGATGAGATCGACGTGTTCACCGTTCTCACGCCGAGTGGCGCGCACTGCTGCAACGTGCTCGAGCTGTCGCAGTACAGCCGCCCCATCATCGTCGAGAAGCCGATGGCGCTGCGGCTCGAGGACGCGGATCGAATGATTGAGGCGTGTGATGCTCACGACGCCAAGCTGTTTGTCGTGCATCAAAACCGTTACAACCTGCCGATTGTCAAAGCGCGCGAAGCGCTGGCGCAGGGCCGCTTCGGCCGGCTGGTACTCGGCACCGTGAGGTTACGGTGGATGCGGGATCAGGCGTATTACGATTCGGAATCATGGCGCGGCACATGGGCGCACGATGGCGGTGTGTTCATGAATCAGGCCGCGCACCACATCGACATGCTCACCTGGTTCATGGGCAATGTTGAAGCCATTCGCAGTATGGCTTCAACACGCCTGGTCAACATCGAGGCCGAAGACACGGGTGTCGCTGTCGTCCGATTCAATTCCGGTGCGCTCGGCGTGCTTGAAGCCACCACCGCCACGCGACCCAAGGATCTCGAAGGTTCGATCAGCATCCTTGGCGAAAAAGGCAGTGTCGTGATCGGCGGTTTCTTCATGAACGAGCTCGTGACGTGGAATTTCGCCGACAAGCAGCCGATCGACGACGTGATCTTCGAACAATTCGGCAGGAACCCGTCGGATCTCGGCTACAACCATGCGGAGTATCTGCGCGGTGTGATCGAGTCTATCCGGAGCAAGAAGGCGGGCCTGGTGGACGGGTTCGAGGGGCGGCGGTCCCTCGAGCTGATTACGGCGATCTACGAATCGATTGAAACCAGCGCCGACGTTCACCTGCGCTTTCGGCCGAAGAAGTGCCGGCTCGGACTTGCGTCATGACCTTATACCGAATATTCGAGAACGTTCACTTGGGCGACGGCTCGACCGTCGAGGAGTTCTGCATCGTCGGTACGCCACCGCGTGGAAAAAGGCCTGGCGAGCTGGTGACGACGATCGGAGAAGGCTCCGTGATCCGATCGCACACGATCATCTATGCCGGCAACATCATCGGCCGAAACTTTCAGACCGGGAACAAAGTCAACATCCGCGAGGAGAACCGGATCGGCAATGACGTCAGCATCGGTACTCTCTCGGTCGTCGAGCATCACGTGGAGATCGGCGATAACGTCCGGATTCACACGCAGGCGTTTATCCCGGAATTCTCGGTGCTCGAAGACGGCTGCTGGATCGGGCCGAACGTAGTCCTGACGAACGCAAAATATCCGCTCTCGCCGGGCGTGAAAGACCGTCTCGTGGGACCGGTGATTCGCAGAGGCGCAAAGGTCGGCGCGAACGCCACCATCCTGCCTGGCGTCATCGTCGGCGAAAACGCGCTCGTTGGCGCCGGGGCCGTGGTTACTCGCGATGTGCCCCCGGGCGCCGTCGTCACCGGCAACCCGGCACGTGTTACCGCTCGAATCGTCGACCTCCCCTACGCCACTGTCTCAGAACATCACCGCGCGTAAGACACCACACGAAGGACGATCGCGTCGCGTCCTCATGCTCGTGGAGAACTTGTCGTTGCCCTTTGACCGACGAGTGTGAAAGGAATGCTGCGCGCTGCGAGCGGCGGGATACGAGGTGGCCGCTATTTCGCCAAAAGGCACTGACGCCGATACGGCCCCTCGCGAAACGGTCGCTGGGATTGCGATTTACCGATATACAC
>JBKPDL010000138.1:0-16837 GCA_046727855.1 Acidobacteriota bacterium | reverse complement strand
GCCCGAAATAGGCGAAGGTGCCGCCGCGCCCCGCCGCGACGTTGGCCTGCAGGTTCGCCTGCGCCAGCTTGAACTCATCGAGGAAGCCATTTTCGACGATCATGAGTTCGTTGTAGTCGTTGGTCCGCCAGTTGCCGTCGGATCGCGAACCGACGTAACGCGCTTCGACCGACATGCGCCGTCCAATTGCGCGCGTGACCCCCGCCTGCCAGGTCTGCGCTGTTGGTACGCGCAGGTCGGGACTGAACACCGTGATGTCTTCGGTCACCGCGTCGGTGAACGGCTCCTGGAACGTTCTCGGAAAATCCGCCGGGCCGAGCCGGCTCGTGTCGCGCATCAGCAACGGCAGCGGTCCGAGATTGCCTAACGCGAGCTGGCGAAAGACGTTCAGTGATACACCGGGGTTGTCGCTGATCTCTCCGGTAAACGAGCCGAGACCCATACGCGAGTACGAGTACGAGTAGCCGGCGCGGATCGCCATGTCGCCGGTTTCCCCCGTCAGTTTACGCAGGAAGCCGTCCCGTGCAGCCGGCGTCCACACCGCTCCAACACTCGGCGCGATGTTGTTCCAGTCCATCGGATACGGACGCTCGCCCTCCTTCAGCGTTCGAAACGTTGGGGGCTCGCCGGTGAGCGTGCCCGGCTCGAACGCGTTCCCGACCCCCGAGACGCCGAACACATCCTCGTAGTCAGCGATCGAATAGCCGTTGTTGAGGGCCACAAACGGGAACTGTAGCTCGTAACGGGCGCCGTAATTGACCGTCAGATTGGGCCGCAGCCGCCACGCATCCTGCAGCCAGAACCCGAGCTCGCGCTGGCGCGCCATCTGTCGGCCGTTACCGAGATATTCGTATTCGTTGTTCTCGTTGAGACGGGCGATGCCGCGAACCTCGCTGACGCGTCCCGTGAGAATCGCGTAGAGCCGTCGGGCATTGGTGATCTGCGTCGTGGACGCGCCTTGAAAATTCGCCGGCCCAAACAGCTGTTCAGCCGGATCACCCTGCACGACCTCGAAACGTAGCTCGGGAACGACCTGTTGGTTGTCGAGCCAGATTTGAAAGTCCGTGAACGAGCCGCCAATGTTGATGCTGTGCGAGCCTTTTTGCCAGTTCAGCGTGTCTTCAATCGACTTGTTGAACGCGTCGCGGCCGGACGGCGTGCCAGAAGCACCGGCGTTTGACATCGCAAACGCGTTGGTGTTGTTGAAATTGAGATGGAAGCCGCCCTGGTTGGCGAGCGGCCCGGACCAAAGCTCGGGGCGGAACTCGTCTTGCCCGAAGATGATCGGCGCGCCACCGTAGCCGAATCGAACCTCGTTAACCAAGTTCCTGCCTATCATCGAGCGCAGCCACGTGCTCGCTGCGCGTCGCGTTGACGATTGGTTGGCGACCACGGGGAATCCAGGGAAAAATGGATCGCGGTTGTTGGTCGTGTCGGGCCCACCGCCAAAGTACTGGAAGTTCATCGAGTAGGTGAGACGATGCCGCTCGGTGAGCTGATAGTCGACCCTGACCGTCGGGTAGCGGTTCATCGCCTGCGTCGGGTTTTGAAACGAGAACTCCTGGAACAACGGATCGGTCTGATCGCGAACGTTGCCCTGCGCCGTGGCGTTGCGAATGTCAGTGAGCAGTTGCGCGACGATCGGATCGGGTGTGGAGGTTTGATTCGCCGCTGCCGCGAGGGCAAACAGGTTGACTTCGCGAGGGCCCGCGGCGGTGCTATAGCGGAAGATGCCGCGCTGCGCGTCACGGCTTAGAATCGTGCGCGTGCGGCGCTGCCCCGCCGGCTCGCGCAACTCCTCGTAGTTCACAAAGAAAAACGCCTTGTTGCGCCCGTTGAAGCCGGGCAGCACCACCGGCCCACCCACGTAGAAGCCCGGCTGGTTGCGCAGCAGTTCCGCCTTCTCGAGGCCGTCGCGCTTGTTAAACCATGTGTTGGCGTTCAACTCATCGCTGCGGTGGGTGTGATAAACGCTCGCGCGGAGATCGTTGGTGCCGGAGCGCGTTACAAAGCGAATCTGCGAGGCGCCCATGCCGGTGCCGTCGGCGCCCTGCGCCGCACTGGAGAACGTGATCTCCTCCACCGCATCGATACGCGGGCCGACGATCGCGAAGAATCCGTCTGTGGTCTTGTTGGTGTTGTCCTGAATATTCACGCCGTCGAGCGTGATGTTGATCGTGCTCTGCGGCAACCCGTTGATGATCGATTCGCGCTGCGCGCCCGGCGTTTGCGCGCCTGGGAGGAACGTCACGAAGTCAAACGCGCTGCGGCTCGAGAGCGGCAGGTTGGCGACCTCCCGCGTGTCGAGCGTCGTCGACACCGTCGCCGACTGGGTTTGAATCAACTCGGAGTTCGCCTGCACAGTGACTTGTTCCGTGACGCCTCCAAGTTCCAACGTCGCACGAACGCTCGCCGGAACGCCCGCGTTGACGACGACGTTGTTCAAGACGAACGTCTTGAAGCCCTCGAGTGAGACGGTTACCGTGTAGCTGCCGGTGATGATGGCCGGGACATTGAACACGCCCTGCCCGGAGGTCACTGTGTTGAAGGTCTCACCGGTGCCAATGTTTCGCACCGCCACGTTCGCGCCCGGAACAACTGCGCCATCGCTATCGACGACGACACCCGAAATCGAGGCGGTTGAAGATCCTTGCGCAAACGCAGGGCTGCGCGCAATCAACAAACACACGATCGCCGCAGTCAGTCTGAGCCATCCTTTTGTCATTGCAAACCCCCCGTGGGGAAACCAGGTTGCCGAAACCTGCCGCCGTCGCGATGAACGCTACGCAGATCCAGGAGGCGCGTCAAGCGCCGACGCCAGCTCAGGTCCGGGAGCCGCTTGGGGAATTACTTGCGCAGAATGCGAAAGGCTTTGAGCATTTCGCCGTAACTCAGCGTCGCGTTGCGGCCGCTGGGATTGGGCAGCACGCAGACCCGCGCGCCTTCGATCCTGAGCTTCTGGAACCCGAGCGTGACGGGCGCCCGCCGCAGCTCGTGTTCGCCGAGCGCCTCGAGCAGCGCGCGCCACACGGTGACGCCCACGAGCGCCACGATCGCGGGCTTGTAACGCCGTATTTTCCGCAACAGGATTTGCGCGCCGGAACGGTATTCCTCCGGCTCGAGCGCGTCGATCCCCGCCGTCGCACGCGGCACGATGTTGGTGATGCCGAATCCCCACTCCGGCAGCCGGCCATCGTCCACGTACGTAATCGGCTCCGGAACCAGTCCCGATTCGTGCAACAGCTTCCAGAATCGATTGGAGTAGCCGGCAAAGTGGTGGCCTGTCGCCGCCGAGCGGAGGCCGGGATTAATCCCAACGAACAACACTCGCACACCAGGCTCGATGCGGTCACGTAAAGGGGCCTGCCCCATCAGTTACAACGCGGGAAAAAGTGTGGGTGATTTACCACGCAGTTGCAATCAACCGTCGCTAATGGGGCAGGCCCTTTTACAATCGATCATCATGAAATGGCTCGTGAAAGAGGAACCGGAGCATTACAGCTTCGACGCGTTCGTTGCCGACGGATCCACCGTGTGGTCGGGCGTCAGGAATCCGCTCGCACAACGTCACCTGCGCGAGATGAAACAAGGCGATCGCGTCTTCTACTATCACACCGGAAAAGAGAAGGCGATCGTCGGGACGGCGAAAGTGACCAAGACGGCGTATCCGGATCCCAACGATCGATCCGGAAAGCTCTCCGTCGTCGAGCTCGAAGCGGCGAAGAAATTGCCGCGGCCGGTGACGCTCGCCGAGATCAAAGCGAGCGGCAAGTTCGCCGACTTTCCGCTGGTGCGGATGCCGCGGCTCTCGGTTATGCCGGTGAGCGAGGCGCAGTGGGCGGCGATTGAGGCGATGGCACGCGGCTGACCATCACTTTGTCGACCCGCCGGCCGTCCATATCAACCACTTCAAACCTGCGTCCGCCCCACTCGAAGGCGTCCGCGGTGCGCGGCACGTGTCCGAGCCGCGCCATGACGAAGCCGGCAAGGGTGTGATACGCGCCGGCTTCTTCCTCCGGCACCTGAATATCGAATTTCGCGGCCACTTCTTCCATGCTCGCGTAGCCCTCGACCAACCACGAGCCGTCGCCGCGTTGTACAAACGGCCCGCCTGCTTCGGTCGCATCCGCCGGCAGCGCCCCGACCAACCCTTCGAGAAGGTCGGTCACGGTCACGAGCCCCTCAACGGCGCCGAACTCGTCCATCACGATCGCCACATGTTTGTGCGACGAGCGAAACGCTTCGAGCAGCTGGAAGGCGCGCATCGAATCGGGCACGAACAACGGTTCGCGAACGAGCGCGCGCAGTTGAATTTCACCGCCTTTGAGGATGGCCGGCAGCAAATCGGCGGAACGGACCGTTCCGAGAACATTATCGAGATCGTCCTGACACACGACGAATTGCGTGTGGTTGTGTGAGGCGAGAAACTCACGCAGCTCGTCGGGACTGATGTCGACGTCCACCCAGTCGATGTCCACGCGCGGCGTCATGATCGCCGCCACGCGTTGATCGCCGAGCTGAAACACCCGCTGCACGATCGACTCTTCGGCGGGCTCGAGGACGCCGGTCTCCGCGCCCTCGCTGATGACGGCACGAATCTCGTCCTCGGTGAGGCCGCCTTCCGAGCTCGCTTTGATACCGAACACGCGCGTCACCAGCGTGGTCGCGCCGGTCAGCGCTTTGACGAGGGGACCGCCGATGCGGGAGAGCAGCAGCATCGGACGCGCAACCCACGACGCGATCGACTCAGGGTACTGGAGCCCGACGTTCTTCGGCACCAGCTCGCCGAAGATCAGCGACAACACCGTGATGGCGGCGACAACGATGCCCAAGGCTATAGGGTCCGCGTAGCGCGCAAGCTCGGGAATGCCACGAATGAGGTCCGCAAGCGGCACGGAGAGGCGTGCGCCGCCATACGCGCCGGCAAGCACACCGACGAGCGTGATGCCGAACTGCACGGTGGATAGAAATTGGGCGGGCGCGTTGGCCAGTTCGAGCGCGGCCTGCGCGCGACGGTCGCCTTCTTCCGCGCGCTGTTGAAGCCGAATCTTGCGAGCCGCGACGACGGCAATCTCCGACATCGCGAAGATGCCATTGGCCAGCACGAGCAGCAGGATGACGACAATCTCGACGCCGATGCCCGACACGCCACCCGATTGTACGCCGCCCGGCATGCCGGACCGGCCGCTCGCCGTTCACCGGCCGCCATTCGCGGCCGGCGACGCGAACCGCCTGGTAGCGAACCCGTATATTCCTAGGGACGGCAAATGCTCACGTTCGAAAACGTTCGGCGGCAATATGGATCGCTCGTCGCCGTAGATGGGCTGTCTCTCCGCGTCACTCGCGGGGAGGTTCTCGGCCTTCTCGGCCCCAACGGCGCGGGCAAGAGCACGTCCGTCAATCTGGCAGTAGGACTACTGGCGCCGGACGCCGGCACAGTCCGAGTTGACAGCCGCGATCCGCGCGATCCCGACGCACGACGGCAGCTGGGTGTCGCGCCGCAGCCGCTGGCGCTCTACGACATGCTCAGCGCACGCGAGAACCTGGAGTTTTTCGGCGCCTTGTATGGCCTATCGGGCGCGCGTCTTCGGGCGCGCGTGAACTGGGCGCTCGACTTCGTCGGCCTGAGCGAACGCGCGCGCGATCACGTGGGTGCCTACTCCGGCGGCATGAAGCGGCGGCTCAATCTGGCGGCCGCACTCGTGCACGACCCGCAGCTGATTCTGCTCGACGAACCGACGGTCGGCGTGGATCCGCAGTCGCGCAATCAGTTGTTCGACAACATCCTCGCGCTCAAGCAGCTCGGTCGCACGATCATCTACACGACGCACTACATGGAAGAAGCCGCACGGCTCTGCGATCGCGTGGCGGTGATCGATCGTGGCCAGCTGCTGGCGCTCGGTACCGTTCCCCAGTTGCTGGCGCAGCACGGCGCCCGGCCGACGCTCGTGGCTATCACCAGCGAAGGCGAACATCGCGCCGAAACCGACGATCCGCTCGGCGAGCTCAATCGCCTCGCCGCGCGGTGCACCATCCACTCGTTTCGCTTGGAGCAGGCAACCCTCGAGCAGGTGTTTCTGCACCTGACAGGACGAAGCCTGAGAGACTGAATGAGAAGCGTCATCGTGCTCGCACTGAAAGATCTGCGCATTCTCGTGCGCGTGCGCTCGGGGCTTTTCTTCACGTTCGTCTGGCCCGTCATCGTCGCGGTGATGTTCGGCGTGGTGTTTGCCGGCCAGGGACAAGGCGGCCGCTCGCCGCTGCGCGTCGTCGTCGTGGACGAGGACAAGACGGCGGAATCGCGCGAATACATCGCGCGGCTCGTCGCCTCCGGAGACTTCGCGGTGGAAGAAGGCACGCGCGCGGAGGCGGAGAACATGGTGCGGCGTGGCCAGCGATCCGCGTTTGCGGTGATTAAACCGGGGTTTGGAGACGGATCGAGGCGCATGTTCTACGGAGCCGCGCGACAGATTGAGCTGGGCAGCGATCCCTCGCGCGCCGCTGAAGCCGGAATGATCGAAGGCCTGCTGACGAAATACGCGATGGAGGACATGCGCAAGCTGTTCACCCAACCGAACGAATCGAAGAAGATGATCGGCGAGGCGCTCGACAACATCAACGCCGCGCCTGGCAACACCTCGTCGCTTGCGCCGCTCAAGAAATTTCTTGGCGAGCTCGACACGTTTCTGGCGAACCCCCTACCGCCAGGCCCGGATGGGCAGGGCGCCGCTGAGTGGCAGCCGCTGCAGATTGCAAAGGTGCCGGTTACCCGCACGGACCGGCGCGGACCCGCCAACGCGTTTCAGGTCACCTTTCCGCAAGGCGTCGTTTGGGGCTTCATCGGCTGCGTCATGAGCTTCGCGATTGGTCTGGTCAGTGAACGCGTGCGCGGCACCTATGTGCGTTTGCGCATGGCGCCGCTGTCGCGCACGCAGGTGCTTGGCGGAAAGGCAGTCGCGTGTTTCCTCTCGATTTCCATTCTCCAGATCATGATTCTGTCGCTCGGCGCCATCTTTTTCGATGTGCGGCCCGCCTCGCTGCCGCTGCTCGTGCTCGCATGTGTGTGCGCATCGGCCGGGTTTGTTGGATTCATGATGATGATTTCGAGCCTGGGGAAAACGGAACAGGCAGTCGCGGGCGCGGGCTGGGCGATGCTGATGCCGATGGCGATGCTCGGCGGCGCGATGATTCCGCAGTTCTTGATGCCGTCGTGGATGCTCGCGGTCGCCAACGTCAGCCCGATCAAATGGGCCCTCCTCGGCATCGAAGGCGCGCTCTGGCGTGGATTCACGCTGGCCGAGATGGCGCTGCCGTGCCTGGTCCTGCTCGGCTTTGGTGCGATCTGCTTCGCGGTCGGCGTGAGAGGGCTGCGCGAGGCATAAGCGGTGCAGGGGCGGAGCTAAGCTCCGCGGCCCCTAAGGGGACCTGAAGGTCCGCGGCCACGTATAAAACACATGTAGCGGCGGACCTTTTAGGTCCGCCCTTCGTTGTACGCTCGCGAGATGCCTCTTGTCTCGATAAACCCAGCCACAGGCGAACAGATCGCCGCGTATCCGGAAATGAGCGCGGCCGAACTCGACGCGGCGCTCGCGTCGAGCGCGTCGGCGTTTCAGCAATGGCGCCGCGCCTCGTTCGACAACCGCGCGACGGTGCTGCACGGTGTCGCGCGTGCGCTGCGCGCGCGGAAGCGCGATCTGGCCCGCCTGATGGCGCTCGAAATGGGCAAACCGCTCAATCAGGGCGAGAGCGAACTCGAAAAGTGCGCCACGACCTGCGACTACTTCGCCGATCATGCCGCAAAGTTTCTTGCGCCGGAGGAAGTCACCACCGAGGCGAGGCGCAGCTTCGTGTCGTATCAGCCGCTGGGCGTCGTGCTCGGCGTCATGCCGTGGAATTTCCCGTTCTGGCAGGCGCTGCGCTACGCCGCGCCGACGGTGATGGCGGGAAACACTACGGTGCTGAAGCACTCGTCGAACGTCACCGGCTGCGCGCTGGCTATCGAGGAAGTCTTTCGCGAAGCCGGCGCACCCGCAGGTGTGTTCACCACGCTGCGCCTCGGGTCCGCACGCGTCGGCGACGTCATCGACGATGCGCGCGTCACCGCGGTGACGCTGACGGGCAGCACCCCGGCGGGGCAGTCGATCGCTACCCGCGCGGGCAAAGCGCTGAAACCCACGGTGCTGGAGTTGGGCGGGAGCGATCCGTATGTGATCTTGGATGATGCAGACGTCGAGGCCGCGGTCGCAACCTGCGTCGCGTCGCGGTTGATCAACTCAGGGCAAAGCTGCGTGGCCGCCAAGCGCTTCATCTGTACGCCGCATCTGCGCGGTGATATCGAGCGTTTGTTCGTCGAGCTCATGGCGCAGAAACGGGTCGGCGATCCGCTCGAAAACCCAGACGTTGGTCCTCAAGCCCGCGTCGATCTGCGAGACGATCTTCATCGGCAGGTCACACACAGCGTTGCGCGCGGCGCGCGTGTGCTCGTCGGCGGCACGGTACCCACATCGCCGGGAGCGTTCTATCCTCCCACTGTGTTGACTGATGTTCGCAAGGGCATGCCCGCGTACGACGAAGAGCTGTTCGGGCCAGTCGCGGCGGTGATCGTCGCGCGTGACGAAGCCGATGCAATGCACGTG
Source organism: Acidobacteriota bacterium (assembly GCA_046727855.1). Taxonomy (GTDB): domain Bacteria; phylum Acidobacteriota; class Vicinamibacteria; order Vicinamibacterales; family UBA2999; genus DASPWV01. The sequence continues at coordinate 8,201 of JBKPDL010000138.1, read as the reverse complement.
GCCAACGACTCGACGTTTGGTCTTGGCGCGGCAGTCTTCACCCGCGATATCGAGCGCGGTACGCGGCTGGCGGCAGACGAACTTGCCGCAGGCAACTGTTTTGTCAACACGTTCGTGCGCTCGGATCCACGGCTTCCCTTTGGCGGGATCAAGCAGTCAGGCTACGGCCGCGAGCTGGGTGTGTGGGGCATTCGCGAGTTCGTGAATGTGAAGACTGTGTACGTGCAGTGACCAGCCTCGCTACCCGCTACGCGCTACCCGCTACTACAATGAGCCAGTGTTCTTGAAGCGCCAGCGCGAGGGATCTGTTCTGTGCACGTCCTGCGGCGTGCTCGTCGGCGTCAACGACGATCGCTGTTACAACTGCGGCCGCCGCAATCCCGGCCTCTGGGGCTACGCGCCTGCGCTGCGCCGTCTTGGCCAGGACCTGGGGTTCGTCCCCTTCGTGATGGGCAGCACCATTACGCTTTATGTCCTTTCTCTTCTGCTGTCGCGCAGCAATCTGCAGACGATGTTTCAGCCGAGCGGCGAGATTCTGTTCCTGCTCGGCGCAAGCGGCGTCGAGCCGGTGCTTGGATACGGCCGCTGGTGGACGTTTTTCACGGCGGGCTGGCTGCACGCGAGCGTTCTGCACCTTCTCTTCAACGTGCTGTGGATTCGGCAGCTCGGGCCGGTGGTCGCCGATCTATACGGGCCCTCGCGCATGGTGATCATCTACGTCCTGTCCGGCGCGGCCGGGTTCATGCTCACAACACTCGCGGGCAGATTTCTCTGGTGGATGCCGATTCCGTTTCTGCGCGGGGCGTTTTTCAGCGTAGGGGCATCGGCCGCAATCTTCGGCCTGCTCGGCGCGATGGTGTATTATGGGCGCCGCACCGGCAGCAGCATCGCACGCCAGACCGGCCTTCAGTACGCGCTCATCATGGGCGTGTTCGGCTTGATCATGCCCGGCATCGACAACTACGCACATGCTGGTGGTTTCCTCGGCGGCTATCTCGCGGGTCGCCTTCTCGATCCACTCAAACCCGAACGCATCGATCACATCGCCATCGCCGTTGCGTGCCTTGCCGTAACGCTGATCGCGATAGCCGTATCGTTCTGGACGGGATTACGGTTGCTGCTGCCGCAGTGAATTACGCGGATTGAAGGCATCCGCGGAGGGCGCGGATTACGCGGATTTAAGGCAGGAATTCAGCCTGGAATTCAATTTGGTTGCGTGAATAGCGGCGGCTTTCAACCCGGGTGGAGTTTCGCGGTCGTTCGGCAGACCGCCCGGCGCAGCCGCGGCGCCGATTAAAAGACGCGACGGTAGAAAACACACGCGTGATGTTCAGCTAATCAGCCCAATCAGCCGAATCAGTCTTAATCCGCCGCAGTTCCGCTCCAATCCGCTCAATCCACCCCAACCATAATCCGCGTAATCCGCGTAATTGTTTCCGCGCATACGGAAAAACGGATGCGCGTCGCACGAATCCGTCCGCTCGCGTCACTCGTCACGCGAGCCGGCATCTTCATCCCATTCTTCGTCACTCGTCCCACTTTCCTCAACGGCATCTCGATTGCTCACGCGAGCGCGGAATTCCCTCTGGAGGTTTATATATGAAACGCTGGATGAACATCATCTGGGGCCTCGCGGCCACGCTTCTCCTTGCCGCAGCTCCAGCGTTTGCCCAAGGCGGCGGCGCAAGCTCCACCGGAAGCATCAGCGGTGAAGTGAAAGACGCGCAGGGCGGCGTGCTCCCGGGCGTCACCGTCACCGCCACGAGCCCCGCGCAAATCGGCACGCTCACCGCGGTCACCAACGAGGCGGGCATCTACCGCTTTCCCTCGGTGCCGCCGGGCGACTACAAACTGAATTTCGAGCTCGCCGGCTTTCAGACCAACATCCGGGAAGGCATCCGCGTGACACTCGGCTTCAACGCGCAGGTCAATGTCACGCTTGGCGTCGCGACGCTGCAGGAAACGGTAACCGTCACCGGCCAGTCGCCTGTCATCGACACGTCAGCCACTCGTATTCAGACCAACTACGATCAGCAGGCGCTCGCCTCGATCCCGAACGCCCGCGACATGTGGTCGCTGCTGTCCACGACGCCTTCGGTCACGCTCAATCGCGTCGATGTCGGCGGCAGCACAGCGGGCACGCAGACGACGTACTTCACCTACGGCTACTCGGGCCAGAACCGGCCGCTCATCGAAGGCATCAACACGACGGAGGGCACGGCCGCGGCCGGCTTCTACCTCGACTACGGATCGTTCGAAGAGGTGTTCATCGGCGCCGCTGCCAACTCGGCGGAGATGCCGAATCCAGGAGTACTAACGCAGTTTGTCGGCAAGAGCGGCGCCAATACGCTCGGCGTCAGTTTCTACTACGACTACGAGAATGAAGATATCCAGTCGCGTAACCTGGACGACGATCAGGTGCTCCCGAGTCCCGGCGCGCGTATTCTCCAGGATGGCAACCGCCTGGCCAGCTACAAGAACCTCAACATCGGCGTTGGCGGCCCGATTGTCCGTGATCGCGTGTGGGGACACTTCGCGTATCTGAATCAGCAGAACTCGGTGGCCGCACCGCCCGCCGGCTCGATTCTCGACGGCACATCGTTCGACACGAAGCTGTTCAATTACACGGGCAAGGCGACCTATCAGATGAATCAGAATCACCGGTTCATCGGATACCTCCAGCACGGGACCAAGCAGCAGCCGCACAGAACCGACAACAGCAACCGGATCCCCGGCTCGGTGATCCATCTCACCGCCGATTCGACGGTGCTGCAGGACTCGCCCAGCTGGGTGTACAAGGGCGAGTGGAATGGCACGCTCGGACAGAACATATTCGCCGAGTTCCGTGCCGGTCAGTTCGGCTACAACTTCGGTCTCGATAGCAACACCGAGGCAATTCGCTACGAGGACATCCTCACGAACGTCGTCGAAGGCGGCGGCCGTCACTGGCTGAACAAGCGCCGGCGCAATCAGTACACCGGTGCGCTCAGCTATTTCCGCGACAACTTCCTCGGCGGCTCGCACAACCTCAAGGCGGGCGGGGAGTACCTTGATGAGACAGGCAACATCATCTGGGAGCAGTACTACACCAACAGCGTGATCCACTTTCTGCGCGACGGCGTGCCCAACTCGGTGCGGCTTGCCAACAGCGGCACGAGCGCGCAGAACGGGCTCGCCACGACCAGCCTCTTCGTCACCGATTCGTGGAAGATCAACAGGCTCACGTTGAACGTCGGTGCGCGCTTCGATCGGTACCGTGTTTGGTTGCCGGAGCAGACCACGCCGGTCTCGCGCTTCAACCCGACCGAAGACACCTATCCGGCCAATGACGACATCGTGACCTTCAACCACCTCGTTCCGCGCCTCGGCGCCACATACGACCTGCTTGGGGACGGCACGACAGTGCTCAAGGCCAACTGGGGACGCTTCTACTTCAACCCCGGCGTCAACCTCGCTGACGCGGTCAACGCGAACACGAGCGATCAGTATGCCGACTGGAACTGGTCCGATCGCAACGGCGATCGGATTTACCAGGAGGGCGAAGAGGTCTCACTCATCACTCGTGTGGGCGGCACAGCTGGTGCAGCGATCGCTCCCGACCTGAACAACTCGTATGCCGACGAGGCGTCGGTGTTCGTCGAGCGCGCCATCCTGCAGGATCTGGGCGTGCGCGCCGGGTTCGTGTGGAAGAAAGACAACGACGGCTGGCAGCGCATCAACGAGCTGCGGCCGTTCGAGGCGTTCAACGTGCCCGTGACGATCATCGATCCAGGTCCGGACGGCAACGCGGCAACATTGAGCGACAACGGCCCCAACATCAGCGCGTTCAACATCGACACGACGTCCCGCGGTACCAGCAACATCACGACGAACATTCCGGGCTACGAGGGCACCTACAAGACGCTCGAGTTCTCGGCCAGCAAACGCTACTCGCAGCGCTGGTCGATGAACGCGTCGTTCTCGTATACGTGGAGCGAAGAGTACGGGAACAACTACTTCAACAACCGCACGGGCACAGCGGTTCCCACCGGCGGCTTCTCGTTCTTCGGCAGCTTCCCGACCAACCCGAACGAAAAGACGTTCAACGAGTTCACGAACTGGAATGCGAAGATCACGGGCACGGTCGACGTGGGCTGGGGTCTGCACGTGTCGCCGGTCTTGAAGACCCAGAGCGGCGCCCCGTACGGCCGCACCATCGTCGCGAACTTCAACTACAACGCCCAGCAAATCCTGCTGGTCGAGCCGATCGGCACCCGTCGTCAGGACGCGGTGACGACGCTGGACTTCCGCGTGGAAAAGCAGCTTCGCTTTGCGCAAAAGGCGCGAGTGGGTCTCTTCCTCGACGTATTCAACGCGCTCAACTCGAACACTGCGGTCAACATCATCTGGGGCTCGGGCGCAAGCTTCGAGAAAGCCTCAACGGTGCTCGGACCGAGGATCGCCAAATTTGGCGTCAAGTTCGATTGGTAGAACTTCGATTGGTAGAACGTGCCACAGGGGGTCCATGCGTGCCACAGGGGTTCCTTGCGTGAGTTCCTCACATAGGTTCCTCACATGCGTTCACGAGGGTTCCTAACGGAGGTTCCTTACGGAGGTTCCTTACGGAGGTTCCTTACGGAGGTTCCTTACGGAGGTTCACGAAGGTTCCTCATGGGGGTTCCTAACGGGGCTCACGAAGGTTCGTAACGGCGGTTCCTAACGGGGGTTCCTAAAGGCGGTTCACGAAGGTTCGTAGCGGCGGTTCTTCACGGTCGTCCGACGGTGGTTCTAGAACCCCCGCGAACGGCCGTGAGGAACTAGCCAAGGGCCCTGCCCTTGATATCCGGCTAACTCCGCGGCCCTTGGCTAGTTCTTGTTGTTGGCTTGGCGCGCTCCGCGCGCCGTAGACCGTTATGCGGGTCCACAACGCGTACAAAATTGACGTCTGTGGCCGCATAACGGTCTAACGTAAGGAACTCACGTGAACTTCCGTCAGGAACCTACGTGAGGAACCAACGTGAGGAACCAACGTGAGGAACCAACGTAAGGAACGTACGTGAACTCCCGTGAGGAACCTACGTGAGGAACTTTCGCGAGGAACCCACATTGGGCGCCGTGGACGTTAGTCGCTCTTCAACGCGTCCACGAGGTTTATACGCGCGGCGCTGGGCGCAGGCCTGACGCTCGCGGCGAGCGCGATGGCGGAAATCAAAACGACAACGCCGCCGATCGTGACCGGATCGGCGGCGGACACGCCGTAAAGTACGCTTCTGATCCCCTGCCCCACCGCGAGGCCGGCAAGAACTCCCACACCGAGTCCGATCGCAATCAGCCGCGCCACCTGACCAAATACGAGCTTCAGAACATCCGACGGCCGTGCGCCAAGCGCAAAGCGCGTGCCGAACTCCGCGACGCGCTGACCCACCGTATAGGCGATGAGACCGTAGAGACCCGTCGCTGCGAGCAACAGCGCGAGCAGGGCAAAGCCTGCAAACACGCCGATGATCACCTTGTCGCTGGCGCGGAAGCGGGCGAACGCGGCCTCGAGCGGTTCCAATTGATCGAGCGGGAGCATCGGCGCCAGCGCCACCATCTCGCGCCGCACAGCCGCGGTGAGATCACGTGGGTTGGTGCCGGTAACGACGACGATTGTGGCACGCCGAAGATCATGCAGCCCTGTCCAGAGGCGCGGCACGCGTCCGCGCTCGATGTCGTAGCTCAAAACGTCGCCGACAACGCCGACGATCTCGACTCGACGAAATTCGCCGCGATCGTCGATGGTGAGCGCCTTACCGATCGCGGCTGTCGGCGTCCCGAAGTACATCCTCGCCATCGTCTCGCCCGCGACCGCAACACCTGCGCCTTGTCGCTCTTCCTGTGTCGTCAACATCCGGCCCACAAGCAGCGGCACGTTCATCCCGCGAAGCGCCTCCGCGTCCGCGCCGTTGAGCAACGCCCACGGCGCATTCTGCCCAGGCGTGTCTGCGCGGCCGTCGATGGCGAGCGACACAATGCGTTCCCCGCTCAGAACCGGAGTCGATTCAAAGGCGTGCACAGAGATCACACCGGGAAGCCGGCCTAACCGATCGCGCGTGTCGTCGATCAGCCGTCGTGGCTCCGGGACTGGAGCGGTGTCGTTTTGCAGTTCGAGGCCAAAGACCAGCGCGCCGGCAGTCCGCATCCCGAGATCGAGCTGCGACACGTTGATCTCAGTGCGCAGCGCGAGTCCCGCTGCGATGAGCAACGTCACCGCCAAAGATAGCTGCACGGCGACGAGGGCCGTCCTGCCGCGCGCTGGTCCAGCGCCCGCGCGTGCACCTCCGGACTGCAACGCCGCTGTCAAATCAAGCCGAATGGCGCCGAGCGTCGGCAGCAGTGAAAACAGCACCGGCGTAATCATCGCGACCAGGCCGACAAACCCGAGCTCGTGCCAGTCGAGCACGAGCTGCTGGAGATCAGGTGCGGAGTTGAAGCCGCGAATCGTGCGCAGTCCCAACTCGGCCAGCGGTATGGCAACGGCGCCCGACACCACCGACAGCACGAGGCCCTCGATCACGGCCTGCCGCAGCAAACGAGCCCGGCTCGCTCCGAGCGCAGAGCGCAGCGCGATCTCCCGCCGGCGTTTCATTGCGCGCGCAAGCACCAGGCTCGCGGCATTCGCACAGGCAATCACAATGACCAGTGCCACGGCGCCGATAAAGAGCGTGACCACGACCCAGAAGCCCGGGCCATACGCGACCTCACCGATCGGAACAACCATGGCTTGCCAGTCCTTGTTGTCCTGGGGAAACTCAATTGCGAGTCCTCGGGCGATTGTGGCGACCTCGGCACGCGCTTGTTCGAGCGATACGCCTGGCCGCAGACGCGCAAAAACGGGAAGCGTACGTTCGGTCCGCGAGGCCGTGGCCGTGATCTCGAGCGGTATCCACACATCGATCGGGGCGAGATTGCCCAATTCGAGTTCCGGTGGTGCAATCCCGACCACGGTCCGTGTTCGCCCATCGATCAGCAACGCGCGACCGAGGATGTTCGGATCCTCACCAAGTACGCGTTGCCAGTATTGATGCGCCACGACAACGACCGACTGCGCGCCAGGTTGGTCGTCGCCGGCTTGGAATAGCCGACCTGCGAACGGCTTCAGGCCAAGCGCCGCAAAGAAATCGGCCGTGCCCCGCCCCGCGTCGAGACTCGCCGGGATACCCCGATCGATCACCGTGGCTCGGCCAACGATGGAAGCGGAGAACCGCTCCAAGGTCGTCACGCGATCTTTCATGTCGCGAAAGTTTGCCGGGGAGAGACGGGCGCGGCCGTTACGTTGCCGCGCGTCGATGCCGTAGATCGCAACGACCCGTGCGGTATCGTCTACCGGGAGACCGCGCACCACAGCGAAATCAGCAAACGCAAAACCGATCGTCGATGCGCCCATCGCGGTGCCGAGCGTGAGCACAATCAACGAACACATCGTGGGACTGCGGGCGAGCGTCCGGAGCGCAATCTTCACGTCCGACGTGACATTCCATCTGCCTCGTTTGGGCTTCATGTCCGGGCGCCGTCGCAGCCGATAGCGGAGCGCGAGCGAAAGCGCTTCGCGCCAGTACCAGGCGCGGGCGCGCTGACCGCGTTCGATGCGCGAGAGATAGTCCTCGCACAGATCTCCGAGGATCGTGAGGCCCGTCACGCCGCCAGGCAAACATCTACGCAGCAACCCCTCGGCAAAACGTGGCGGCCGGCTCATTGTTCGAGGATCCATTCCAGTCCGCTCCAGAGTTGCAGGAGAGTCTTGCGGGACGCTTTCAAGGCGCGAACGCCCGCCGCGGTGACGCGGCAGCGCCGATCGGGCAACCCGCCGCGTGCTTCGTCACCGGCAACGGTTGTCCAGTCGATCAGCTTCTTGGCCTTGAGGCGATCGAGCGTGGTGTAAAACGCGCCGCGCGAAATCTCCTGATTCGAGACACGGACCAGCTCACGGCGGATGTCCACGGGGCGCGGGCGGTCGCCGCATCGCAGGATCGCGAGCAGCACACGCTGTTCGAACTCACCAAGGAATGAGCGGGAGGAACGGGGCACCAGATCTCCACACGTCCTATACGAGTCTACTTAGTCGACTGTTCCGAACCCGCAGCCACGAACACGGAGGTTCCCGACGTGAGTTCCTTACGTAGGTTCCTCACGTGGGTTCAACGTCGGTTCGTCACGCATGGTTCCTTGGGAGAGTTGGGTCG
>JBKPDL010000137.1:0-18093 GCA_046727855.1 Acidobacteriota bacterium | reverse complement strand
CTCGGAGATCGCCTGGCCCCAACCTCACCTTCGTGTCACGCGATGGTCGGGATAGGCTGGCCGCAGCGCGGCGGCTGCGCTGCGCGCCGGGACCTTACCTCCGTCAACCTGGTGTCTTCGTGCCAAGCTTTTCTGGTGCTGGCGCAACGACTCGATCGGGGTGAAATGCGACGAGGAGCAGCAGGACCGCGGCCACGCCCAGCACCGCGGGCACAAGGAACAGCTTGCTGAAGTCCACCTCACCGGCCGTCGTGCGGAAGCGGTCGCCTAACGCACCCCACAGCAGGCTACCCACGAAGGGTCCGAGACCCAGAATGAGAAGGTTGAAGAGACCCTGCGCGCTCGCGCGCGAGTCCCTCGGGAAATGCTCGTCCACAAAGATGTAGACCACGGCGAAGAAGAACGCGTAGGCCATCCCGTGCACAACATTGATCGCCACGATGAGCCACAGCGGATCGCCAATTGCGTAGATGAAAAACCGCACCGCGTGCGCGGCAATGCCGACAGCCATCGTCGTTCGCCACCCGAGATGGTGCAGCACCACACCCAGCACTGCCATCGTCACAATCTCGGCAACCTGGCCAATGCTCATAGCCGGCATGATCCAGTTGGCCGGCACTCCCGCACGCTCGAGAAACGGACTCGTCCACTGGAAATAACACTGATGAATCAGCGCATCAATGAAGGTCACGACGAACAGCACCAGGAACGCCGGCACGGCGAGCAGGCGAATGGCCTCGAGTGGCGCGTTGCGATCGGGGCTGCTGCTCGCGGGAGGCGTGCGAGGCAATGCCAACGAGAACGCAGCGAGCGCATAGGAGGCGACGCCTGCCACAATGAAGATACTGCGCAGCGCTGCGTGCAGCTCGGGACCTGACTTGCCGGCCAGGATGAAAACGAACGGCCAGCTTGCCGCAATCCATCCGATGGTGCCCCACATGCGGATTCTGCCGAATTCGGCCTTGGCATCCGACACGTGATGAAACGAGATCGCGTTAGTCAGCGAAAGCGTTGGGATGTAGGCAAGCTGATACACCAACATGATCGCGAAAAACGGCGTGAATGAACGTTGCGTCGCAAGGACCAGCATCGCGGTGCCGCCGATCGCATGACAAAGTGCCAGCAGCCGCTCGGTCGACATCAATCGATCCGCGGCCTGCCCGCCAATGAACAAGGCGACGATTGAGGCGATGGCCTGCGTCGCGAAGATCCATCCAATTTGGCGGCCGGTAAAGCCGAGCACGTCCCCCAGATAAAGCGCGAGAAGCGGGAGCCACGAGCCCCAGATCACGTACTCGAGGAACATCATCACCGACAGGCGAACCGTCGTGGGTTTGGTCATGGGCGATCAGCCGGTGGGATGATACCCGGAATGGACTATATTTCGGCACGGATGACACGGCGGATACTCGGAGTCGGGTTTATCGGCAGCGGCTTTATCACGCGCTTTCATATTCGATCGTGGCTTGCGGTGCGCGACGCGGACGTGCGCGGCATTTGGAGCCCGCACCGTGCAAACGCCGAGCAAGCGGCGGCACTGGCGCGCGCGCTGCGCGTCGGAGACGCGAAGGTTTACGGGTCGATCGAAGAGATGGTCTCGGATCCGGCCATCGACTGTGTCTGGATCTGCGGCCCCAACTTCGCGCGCGTCGAAAACATGGAATGCATCGTCCACGCCCTCTCGCGCGGCGCGACATTGACAGGCATTGCCTGCGAGAAGCCGCTCGGCCGCAACGCCGCCGAAGCCAACAAGATAGTCGAGCTCGTCGACAAGGCCGGAGTGCTGCACGGTTATCTCGAGAATCAGCTCTTCGCACCCGGCGTGGAACGGGGCAAGGCCACCGTATGGGCGCGCGGCGTGCCGCTTGCGGGCCGTCCCTATCTCGCGCGTGCGGCGGAGGAACACGGCGGTCCGCACAGGCCGTGGTTCTGGCGCGGCGATCTGCAGGGCGGCGGCGTGCTCAACGACATGATGTGTCACAGCCTCGAGGTTGGGCGCTACCTGCTGACCGAACCGGGGGCGCCGCGTCACAGCATTCGTCCGACGAAAGTGTCCGCCCAAATCGCATCGCTCAAGTGGTCGCGCCCCGAGTACATCACGCTGCTGAAAGACATGATGAGCGCCGACGTCGATTACCAGCGCCATCCGGCGGAGGACTTTGCGCGTGCCACCGTCAACTACGTGGACGACAAAGGCCAGCCGCTCGTCGTCGAGGCCACGACGTCGTGGAGCTTCGTCGGTGCGGGCTTGCGATTGACGATGGAGCTGCTCGGGCCGGAGTATTCGATGTCGGTGAACACGCTGGACAGCGGCACCAAAGTGTTCTTCTCGCGCCGGCTCCGCGGCGAGAGCGGCGAGGACCTGGTCGAGAAGCAGAACGCCGAACAAGGCTTGATGCCGCTGCTTGGCAACGAAGCGGCCGAGTACGGCTACGAAGGCGAAAACCGCCATTTTGCGAGCGCCTTTGCCGATGGTGTCCAGCCGGAGCTCAACTTCCACGCCGGCCGCGACGTGACCGAGTTGCTGATGGCGTGTTATATGAGTGCGGAGCAGGAGCGCGTGATCGAGTGGAAGCCCGCCGGGCTGGAATCCTATTTGCCCGCGGTGGCGCGCCGGTAATTCAGGAGGTCAGGCGATGTTTCGAGTAATGCCGTCAATAATTGCAATCGTCGCGCTCTTGTGCGGGAGCCTGGTCATGGCGCAGCGCGGCGCGATCAACACGTTGACCCCTGAAGAGAAAGCGGCCGGCTGGAAGCTTCTCTTCGACGGCAAGTCGCTCGCTGGCTGGCGCGGGTTCAAAAGCCCGACGCCGCCGGAGGGATGGAAAGCGATCGACGGCCTCCTCGTGCGCGAGTCGGGAGGCGGCGATCTGATGACAGTAGAGCAATACGGCGATTTCGAGCTGCGGCTCGATTGGAGAATCTCCGAGGGCGGCAACAGCGGCATCATGTTTCGCGTGATGCCAGAGGGTGAAGAGACCTGGCACTCGGGTCCCGAGATGCAGGTGCTCGACAACACGCGTCACAAGGACGGCGCGAATCCCCTCACGTCAGCCGGATCGAATTACGCCTTGTACGCGCCGGTGCGGGATGTCACGAAGCCGGTGGGCGAGTGGAATACCGTGCGCCTGATCGCGAAGGGCAACCACGTGGAGCACTGGCTCAACGACGTGAAAGTGGTCGAGTACGAGCTGTTCAGTCCCGATTGGGAGAAGCGCGTTCAGGCAAGCAAGTTCGGGGAGATTCCGCCGTACGGGCGAGCGAAGCGCGGGCACATCGCGATTCAGGATCACGGAGATCGCGTGTGGTATGGGAACATCAAGATCAAGCCTCTTTAACAGCTTTCTCGATAGCGGTTCTGTTTCTTCTTTTCCTGGCTGTGGGGTGCGCCGATAAGGCCATCGTCATGCCGTTGAGTCCCACCGAACAAGCCGAAGGCTGGAGATTGCTGTTCGACGGTCGGACGCTTTCAGGATGGCGCGGTTACCGATCTCCCTCGACTCCCGAGAATTGGAAAGTCGTTGACGGCACGTTGTTCCGCGCGCAGGGTGGAGGCGACATCATGACCGTCGATCAGTTCGGGGACTTCGAGCTGCGCCTCGAGTGGAGGATTTCAAAGAACGGCAACAGCGGCATCATGTTCCGCGTGACCGGCGAGGGAGATGAACCCTGGTGGACCGGGCCGGAAATGCAGGTGCTCGACAACGGAGGTCATCCCGATGGCAAGGATCCGCTCACCTCGGCCGGATCGAACTACGCGCTGCATGCGCCCGTCAGCGATGTGACGAGACCTGTCGGCGAATGGAACGACGTGCGGATCGTGGTGAAAGATGCGCATGTCGAGCACTGGTTGAACGGCGTGAAGGTCGTAGAGTACGAGCTCTGGAGCCCAGACTGGGAATCGCGAGTACGCTCCACGAAATTTGCAAGCAATCCGCAATACGGTCGCGCGCGCAGCGGCCATATTGTATTGCAGGATCACGGCGACGCCGTCTGGTATCGCAATATCAGGATCAAGCCGCTGTGAGCCCGTCGCTGGCGGGCCTTCAGGCCCGCCCACCTAATACCTGATACCCGCGAAAAGGGGCAGACCCCTTTTCGGTCCTCTCGCGAATCGAAAAAGGGATCTGACCCCTTTTCGCCCTCAGATCGACCAACCGCGACGATACTCGCGCGTGAGCAGATCATTCGCCGCGGCGTTATTCGTGATGTGCATTCTCGCACCGTCGTAGTGGATCTTCCCGCCGCCGCGCAAGGCAACCACGCCCAGCAGCATCACCTCGGTGAGCCGCGCGGCGTATTCGAACGGCGTCGATGCCGTGCCGTTTCCCTTCGCTGCATCGGCCCAGTTCTGCTCGTGGCTCGTCGTGATGCGCGGCAGCGTCTGCTTGGGATCGCCCACTGCGTCTTGAAACGACTTCGGCAAGAGCCGCGACTTCAATCCGTAAGTGTTGTAGGTCAACTTGCCTTTGCTGCCGACAAGGATCGCTCCGCCTTCGCCGTTGAGCGCTTCTTCGCCGAGCTCTTCCGGCCGCTGCGGGAACATGCCGCCGTCGTACCACGTGAGCTTCACCGCTGGCATCGAGCCGCGCGCGGGGAACTCGTAGTAGGTCTTCGTCGCCATCGGGAAGCACGACTTGTTGAACGGCGTCGACACGGTCTCCACCGTCGTGGGCAATCCAAGATCGAGCGCCCAATACGCGTGATCCATCAGGTGCGCGCCCATGTCGCCGATGGCGCCGCAACCCCAGTCCACCCAGCCGCGCCAGTTGAACGGGTGATATACGGGGTGATAGTCCACCGCCGGGGCCGGGCCGAGGAAGAGATCCCACGAGAGCGTATCAGGCACCGAGTAAATGCCCATCGCGTTCGCCAATCGCGCCCATACCCCGGACATGTTCCAACGCAAGTCGGACGAAATGCGCTGCGGCTCGGGCTTGGGAATGCCTTGCGGCCAGTAAGCGAGCGGACGATTGGTCCACACGTGCACTTCACGCACATCGCCGATCGCGCCCTGCTGCACCCACTCCACGGCGCGCCGGCCATCGTCCCAGGAGTGACCCTGATTTCCCATCTGGGTCACTACTTTTTTCTGTTTCGCCTTCTTCGAAAGTTCACGCGCCTCGTGAACCGACCAGCAGAGCGGCTTCTGTACGTAGACATGCTTGTCCATGTCCATCGCCGCCAACGCCACCATCGCATGCGTGTGATCTGGCGTCGCGACCACGACGGCGTCGATATCCTTCTGTTGATCGAGCATCTCGCGATAATCGCGATAGCGCTTCATGCGGGGCAGATCTTCCGCCATCAACTTCTTGAGCGAGTCGATCCTCACCAGGCTGTTTTTCCGCGCCTCGTCGTCGGTCACCTTCGGCAACCGCTCTTCCTCGTTTTTCAGATCGAGCGGCAGACGCTCCCACGCCTTGCCGGCGTAGTCCCAGTCCACGTCACAGAGCGCGACGATGTTGTTGCCGAGCGCGAGGTTGAAGAGATTGGTGCGACCCATGCCGCCAACGCCCACGCCGGCGATGTTGAGCCGATCGCTGGGCGGCGTCAGTCCCTTGCCCAAGACGTGGCGCGGAACGATAACCAGTCCCGCGCCGGTGGTCCCCGCTGTGGCAATGAACTCGCGTCGAGAAATCGTCATCGTGTGTGTCCTTCAGAATTGGTAGCGCAGGCTCAATTGTATGTCGCGCCGATCGTTGGTTTTCGTCGTCAATCGCCCGAAACTGGCGCTCGATGGGTCCGCGTACCCGAGATTGCCGCTCAACTGATTGGTTTGCGCGCCTAACTGAGCGCCTGTTCCACCGAGATTGGGGCGGTTTGGAAAGTTGAAAATCTCGGCACGGAACTGCAGTCTTTGGGTGCCACCCAGCGCGAAGTTCTTGAAGAACGCGATGTCCCATTGCTGCTGACCGGGATTTCGTAGCAGGTTCCGGGGAGCATTGCCAAACGTCCCCGGTGCCGGGGGCGCAAACGCAGCCGGGTTGAACCAGAAATTGTTATCGGATCCGGTCGAGAACTTCGGGTCTGACACCTTGGGATCGCCCACAAGGTTATACGGCTGGCCGAACGCTCCGTCTCCCACGCCGGCAATGTCGTTGGTCCGCAACACGGAAAACGGCGTCCCCGTTCGGAAGAACGTTGCACCGGAGATCTGCCATCCGCCGAGCAGGCTTTTCAGCAGCGTCTCCTGACCGCGCCAGAAGGGCAGATCGTAGATGTAATAGAAATTCAGCACGTGACGACGATCGTAGTTCGAGGGTCCCCAGAAGCCGGAATCATCGTACGTGTTCCAGACGACGTTGCGTTTGTCGCTGCCGTTGTCCTCGGACTTGCCGAGCGTGTAGGCCGCCCCGAGCTTCAGACCGTTGCTATAGCGGCGATCGGCGCTGATCTGCAGGCTGTGATAGATGGAACGTCCAGCATTCTCCGACAGTCGAATCGCGCCGTATCCCTTATACGGTCGCAGTGCGGCAATCTGGACGTTCGGATTTGCTTGGACAGTGCCCGGCGCCAGTTGATTGATGTTGCGTTCACGCTGCAAATACAGTCCGCGACGACCGAGATACGTGACGTCAACGACGACCCCGAACGGAACCTCGCGCTGCACTCCGACGGACCACATATATGCGGTGGGATGTTTGAAAACGACATCCTGCGAGGTAATGCCAAACGGCAGGTCGGTCGCGCCGCTGCCGCCGCCGCTTGGATTATCGACATTGCCATTTGCGACAGTCACCATCGGCTGGAATGGTGGATTGCCGCCGAGCAACGTCGAATCGTTCAGCGTGACGCGGTTGTGAAAGACGCCGGTGCTCGCGCGTGCGATGGTCTTCTCGTTGATCGAGTACGAGATCCCAAGCCGCGGCTCAATCGCGTTGTAGTGGGTTTCGGAGAAGCCGCGTGGCTCGCCGCGGAAGAGGGCGTGCACCGCCGGATCTTGCGCGACGACGAGATCGTTGCCGTCATCCTCGAAACCGTCGCCCGGCAGAACGATGCCGTTGTAGCGATCGCCGCCAACCAGGCGGCCGGTCGATGGATTGATGATCGCGGCGCGTGCGGGATCATAGAAGCGCGGATCGAAGTTCGCGATGTTGTTCGTGGTCGAATGCCACGGCGGCCAGAACGCCCAGCGAATCCCGCCTTCGATGGTGAGATTGCTCCGGGGCTTCCATGAATCCTGAACGAAGACATCGGTGGCGAGGGCTCGCCACTTCGTGAATGCGCGCTGCCCGATTTCGGCGTAATTGCTGAACAGCCCAAGAGCGACATTGGCCACGGCGAGCCCGGTGCCGCTGGTCCGGTTGTCCAGGAACTCGAACGAACCGTTCTGGTTGTTGGTCCCGCCGGGGATGGCGTTGACGTTGATCTGATCGAAGTCGTCTTCCCCCGAGTACTCCAGCACGATGCCGGCTTTCATGGTGTGCCGGCCCTTCACCATGGTCGTGACGTTGGAGATGGCGTGAATCGGGCCTGTTGACGAGGACGGATACGGCCCGCCGTCGATCGTGCTGAAGCCGTTAATCGCGACGGTCGGAATCTTGTCCTCGATTTCCTTTCCTGGAAACAGGTAGGGATAGTTGATCCCCGACCCGCTGCGCTTGTACAAGCCGGTCTCCGTGAACACGTCGATGAAGACCTCGTCGAGCGAGTAGGAGTAGCTCAACTCGTTGAGCAGCGTGTTGGAGATCGTGCTCGTCCAGTTGAAGATCTGGGTCGCATTAGGGCGATGCCAGTCGGTGCGCGCAAAGGGGAACGTGCCGCGAAACGCGTCGACCGCCTTCCAATCAGATGCCGAATAGCGATATGTGAACTGGTTTGCATCGTTCAGGCGGTAATCGAGCCGGATCGTGTCCTTGCGTTGATCGCGTGGGTTGTCGCTCGACTGAACGAGATTGGCCGTACCTTGCCGGAAGCCTGGCGTCGGCGTTGGGTAGGCGCTCAGGAGCGCAATGCCGTTTGCGGAGAGCCGACCTGATGGAATGATATTTCCTGCGAACGGCTCGCCGGTGAGCGGATCCATGATCACGCGTGCGCCCGAGAAAAATCCGTTGTTCGGATTCAAGAGCTCGCTGAAGTCGCCGCGCCGCATCGCCTCTGTCGGCACGATGGCCGTGTTGGTCTCGATCGCGAAGAAGTCGACCCACTCCTGCGCGCCAAAGAAGAAAAATCTATCGCGGAAGCGGCTGCCGGGCACGGGACCGCCAAATGCGTAGCCGTACTGCTTGTAGTCGAACGGCGCCGGCCCGCTGTTCTCAATTGGGTTGGTGCTCTGCTTGCGTGTCCAGGTGTTGGCTTGGAGTGATTCGTCGCGGTAGAAGAACGACCCACTGCCGCTGTACCGGCTGCTGCCGCTCTTGGTGACGAAGCGAATCTGTCCCCCGCTGGCGCGTCCGTACTCCGGCATGTAGTTGGCGGTCAGGACTTGCACCTCTTGCACGGCGTCCACGTTCTGAATGCCGATGATGGTGCCGGTAGAGCGTGTGCGCACGCCGATGGCGCCGTCGATTGAGATCGTGTTCTCGTCCGACCGGCTGCCATTGATGTTGAACCCGCCGTTGCCGAGATCGTCGAAGCCGCGGCTGTTGAAGTTGCCGCCCATCACGCCGGCTTTGAGGCCGACCACGCCGATCGGATTGCGCCCCGAGAAGGAGAGGAGCTCGATGTCTTTCGCTTCGATCGTTTTTCGCACGGCGACATCGGTTTGCAGCGGGGTCGCCTGCGAAGTCACCGTGATCATTTCAGAAATCGCGCCGGTCTCGAGCGTGACGTCAATGGCGGCGGCGGATGCCGCATCGACCGTCACGCCGGTTTTCACCCATCGCTTGAATCCTTGCAGCTCGACGGCGATTTCGTACACGCCCGGCGGTATCGACGGCAGCACGTAATAACCGTTGCCATCGGTCACCGTCGTGCGCGTCAGGCCCGTTTGGCCGTGCGTGGCGGTGACGGTGGCGCCGGGAACGACGGCGCTGCTTTGATCCTTGACGAACCCGGCAATTTGCGCGCGATCGATTTGGGCGATGGCTGGAACGACTGAGAGGACCACGAAGGCGGCCGCCGCCAGAAGACTGCGAGCCATATGTCTCACCTCCTGCGAAACCACAACAGTGCAAAGCGAGGGGAGGAGGCCATGCTAGACCCCTTGCGGAGGCCGTTCAAGGGGTGCCCTGCTCATTTAAACGGATGACGCGGATTGAAAGCATCCGCGGATGCCTCCAAATCGCCTCCTGGCGAAGATACAATCAGTCAGCCCAAATGCAGATTATCCGCAGCGGCACAGTTCATGACGTCATCGTCGTCGGTTCAGGCGCCGGCGGTGGCATGGCCGCGAAGGTGCTCACCGAGGCCGGCGCCAGCGTCCTGATGCTGGAAGCCGGTGTGATGTGGGACACCCGCCGCGATTCCAAGATGTTTGCGTGGCCGTACGATTCGCCACGGCGCGGCACGGCGATACCGGAACGGCAGTTTGGCGAGTTCGATGCGGGACTCGGCGGTTGGACGCTCGAAGGCGAGCCCTATACAACCGCACGCGGCAGCAACTGGGACTGGTTCCGCACGCGCATGCTCGGCGGCCGTACCAACCACTGGGGCCGCATCTCGCTTCGGCTCGGACCCGACGACTTCCGGCGGCGCAGCCTTGACGGCCTCGGTGACGATTGGCCGATCGGCTACGACGATTTGAAGCCGTACTACGACAGGCTCGATCGTCTCGTCGGCATTTTCGGATCCGTCGAAGGCATCCCCAACGAGCCCGACGGTATCTTTCAGCCGCCGCCGAAGCCGCGCTGTTACGAGCTGCTGATCAAGAGTGCAGCTGAAAAGCTCGGCATCCGGGTGATTGCCAATCGCCTCTCGATTCTCACGCAGCCGCTCAACGGCAGACCGGCGTGTCACTACTGTGGTCAGTGCGGCCGCGGCTGCGCTGCACACGCCAACTTTTCTTCACCAGACGTGCTGCTGCCACCGGCGCTCGCCACGGGACGCTTGACAATTGTCACCAACGCCATGGCGCGCGAGGTCACGGTAGACGACAGCGGTCTTGCCAGCGGCGTCAGCTACATCGACAAGACAACCGGCCGCGATAACCACGTGCGTGGCCGGATCGTGGTGCTCGCCGCGAGCGCGTGCGAGTCGGCGCGCATTCTCCTCAACTCGAGGTCGTCGAAATTCCCGCAGGGGCTTGCGAATTCGAGCGGCGTCGTCGGCCGATATCTCACCGACAGCACGGGTGTGAGCGTGCGCGGCTTCATTCCGCGCATGTCGAACAGCGTGCCGCACAACGAGGACGGTGCGAGCGGCGCGCACTTGTATATGCCCTGGTGGCTCGACAACAAGAGCCTCGATTTTCCTCGCGGCTATCACATCGAGATCGGCGGCGGGCGGCGCATGCCAGGCTTCGGTACCTTCAACGACGTGCATCTGTACAACGGCACCGAAGTAGGCGGGCGCCTTATTTCGGGCGGCGGCTACGGCAAGGAGTTGAAGGATGACTATCGGCGTTTTTACGGCGCCACCGTCGCCTTCGCCGGTCGGGGCGAGATGATTCCGAACGAGGACACGTACTGCGAGATCGATCCGGCAGTAGTCGATCGCTGGGGCATTCCGGTCCTCCGCTTCCACTTCAAGTGGACCGACCACGAATACAAACAGGTCAAACACATGCAGGAGACCTTCCGTGCCATCATTCAGGAAATGGGTGGCACACCGTTGTCGACGATGCCTTCGGCCAATGTCGGGTATGGCATCGAAACCGGAGGACGCATCATCCACGAAGTGGGGGTGACGCGCATGGGCAACGATCCGCAGAAGTCCGTGCTGAACTCGTATTGCCAGGCGCACGATGTGCGCAATCTCTTTGTCACCGACGGTGGCCCCTTCGTGTCCAATCCGCATAAGAACGTGACCTGGACGATTCTCGCGCTCGCCATGCGGACGAGCGAGTACATCGCCGACGAGCGGAAGAAAGGGAGCGTGTAGCGATGGCAGCAGACGAGGATCGGAAAAGGGGTCAGTCCCCTTTTTCACCGGTTCTGCGGAAAAAGGGGACTGACCCCTTTTTCGATCGCCGCGACGTGCTACGGCTGCTCGCGGCGGCGCCCATGGCCGCTGCCTTCACATTGACGGCCGACGAAGCGCGCGCCGCAAGCGCGCTGGCGCAGGCGGCGCAGCAGGCGGCAACGAGCACCGCGCCGTTTACGCCGAAATTCTTCACACCGCACGAGTGGGAGACCGTCCGTTTGCTCGTCGACATCATCATTCCACGCGACGATCGCTCGGGCAACGCCACCGACGCCGGCGTCCCCGAGTTCATGGACTTCATCGTCCTCGACCAGCCGACGCGTCAGACCGCCATGCGCGGCGGCCTCGCGTGGCTCGACCTCGAATGTCAGCAGCGGTTCGACAAGACCTTCGTTGCGTGCGGCGACGCAGAACGCACGGCCGTGCTCGACGACATTGCGTGGCCGCAGCGAGCGCAGCCGGAACGCCGTCACGGCGTGGCCTTTTTCAATTTGTTCCGCGATCTGACCGCGACGGGTTTTTGGACGAGCAAGATGGGAATTATGGATCTGCAGTACATGGGGAACAGATCTGTCGCCCAGTGGAGGGGTTGCCCAGACGATGCCCTGAAGAAGTTAGGTGTCGCCTATGAGGCGTGACACGTGAACGTGACACGTGAATTTGGAGATCTCGAGAGGTGGAGATTTGCAGACGATTTGGTGATCGCCAAATTTAAAATCGACAAATCTCTGATCTCGAGATTTCCAAATCTGCTCCAAATTGCCACATCTCGAGATCTCGAAATTCAGTGTTACGATCTTTCGAGATGGCGACAGATGCGCGCGAACGCCGCACACGTCCGCTAGAGCGTTTCTGGCCGTATGTCGAGCGTCCAGAGGAGCCCACGGCCGAAGAACTCGCTGCGCTCGATTCCGATCTGCACGCGGCGCTCTTCGGCCCGCGCGATCTGCCGTTTTCAATCACGCTCGTGTTTCCGCGATCCGAATCGCCGACCTATGCGCGCGCGGTGGAGCTCGCGCGCAATTCTGCGGAATACCGCGAGGTGGGCGAAGGCAACGCGTTTCGGCACCGTGCGCGGTTCTATCCAGGCGACGCCCTGAAGCTGCGCGATCTGTTCGAGATCGTCGACCCCTACGAAGGCAGCGAAGTGCTCGTGGACGATCGTCCCGTTCCTTACGCGCGCGAACTGTGGCTTCCGCTCGTCTGGTTTCTCCTTCTCCGCTAAGCGCCGGTGCCGCCCAAAACGTCGGATTTCGATCGTCGGATGCAGCAGCTCGAAGGCGAAATCAAGCGGCTCGAGGCCGAATACAACATGTTCTTCGCCGGCCGTCTGCCGCGTCTTCCGTGCGAAACCCGCGACGGAGGCGCGCACAAAACCGGCGAGCCAGCCATTCCGTATCACCGCTTCGCGGAAGCCGTGCGCGCACAGGTCGCCAAGCTCGGTGGCGGTGAGAGCGATGTGGTGTTCCGGGTTGAGTTGAAAGAAGGAAAAGCGACGTTAGCGGTGAAGTCGGCGAACGGGTGAGTAGTCGAGGGAAACGATCCGGCGCCCGGCCCCTCGGACGTTCGCCGAGGGGCTCGGAACCGGCGAAGATCAAGTGGTTAGATCCGCACGACGTTGCCGGCCTGCGGACCTTTCGGTCCATCGACGATCTCAAACTCCACGCTCTGGCCTTCTTCGAGAGAGCGGAAGCCCGATCCCTGAATCGCCGAGTAGTGCACGAAGACGTCGCTGCCGCCCTCGCGCTCGATGAATCCATATCCTTTAGCGTTGTTGAACCACTTGACCTTGCCTGTAATACGCATCGTCCTCTTCCTGGCTTGCTGGTGGCAATGCCACCAGACTCTTTCTCTGTCGACCCATCACTCGATGGATCAGTATTCGCGAACAAAAAAAAAGCCGCGCATGCGGCCTTTCTCGGGTCCCGAAAAGCTGGACCGCACGGCGATAATACCGGCGTGCTCGTGTACGTGTCAATGGATCACACACGCGTAAACGTTACGACGACATGAAATTTTTATGCGACGTGCAATTCTGAGTGTGTCTGATAAGAGTGGACTGGTTGATTTTGCGCGCGGGTTGGCGTCGCGCGGTTTCGAATTAGTTTCGACTGGTGGCACCGCCAAAACTTTGGCGGATGCGGGACTTCCTGCCGTGAATGTGTCCGACATCACAGGATTTCCCGAGATGATGGACGGGCGCGTCAAAACGCTCCATCCGAAGATTCACGGCGGCATTCTCGCGCGCCGGTCGCATACCGAGGATCTCCATGCTGCGGCCGCGCACGGCATCGGACTCGTGGATCTCGTGTGCGTCAATCTCTATCCGTTCGTCGCAACCGCGGCAAAACCTGACATCCAGTTCGACGACCTGATTGAGCAAATCGACATCGGCGGGCCCAGTCTGGTACGCGCCGCTGCCAAGAACTTCCGCGATGTGGTGGTAGTAGTAAGCCCGGCGGATTACGGTTTTGTGCTCGACGCGCTCGATCGTCCGGGTGGACCAGCGGCGGCATTCAGGTTCGATTTGGCGCGTCGCGCCTTTGCGCACACTGGCGCCTACGACACCGCGATTGCCGCAACGCTGAGCGAGGTCCTGGTGCAGGACGACGTGTTTACACGCGAGGTGGGCACCGCCGCGGTGGCGGCCTCCGACCGCCTCACCATCGACGCGCGCAAATTGCGCGATTTGCGCTACGGCGAGAACCCGCACCAGTCGGCCGCTTGGTACGCGCTGGATCCACCCGCCGGCCTGGGCGCCGCCGACATCCTGCAGGGGAAAGAACTGTCGTTTACGAATCTGTTGGATCTCGACGCCGCCGCGCGCATCGTTCTGGAGTTCGAGGACCCGGCGGCGTGCGTGATCAAACATACCAATCCGTGCGGTGCGGCCACCGGCGGAACCGTCGCCGAAGCCTATCTGCGGGCGCGCGATGCCGATGCGCTGGCGGCATTTGGCGGCATCGTCGGTCTCAATCGCGAGGTGGATGCCGAAACCGCGCGCGCGATCGTCAGCACGTTTATTGAAGCCGTCGTCGCCCCGTCGGTCGCGCCAGCGGCGGTGGAGATTCTGCGCAACAAAACCAACATGCGGGTCATCACCGCGGACTTCACCAGGCTCGGCGCGCACCCGGCTCACCGCCGCGAAATCCGGTCTGTAATGGGCGGGTTGCTCGTGCAGCAGCGCGACGAGGTGGTGGAGAGCCGCGGCGCCTGGCCTGGCGAGGGGTTGAAGGTCGTCACCAGGCGGCAGCCGACTCCCGAGGAGTGGCAAGCTATGCGATTCGCATGGCGCGTGATGGCGCACGTCAAATCAAACACGGTGATCTTCGCGGATGCTCAGCGCACGCGCGCAATCGGCGCGGGGCAAATGAGCCGCGTCGATGCGGTGAAGGTAGCGGTGATGAAGGCCGCTGGTTGGATGGCCGATGCGGGCGCGCCACTCGCGGGCACCGTCGCCGCCTCGGACGCGTTCTTCCCGTTTCGCGATGGGCTCGACGCGGTGGCGGCCGCAGGGGCGACGGCAGTGATTCAGCCCGGAGGTTCGGTGCGCGATGCGGAAGTCATTGCCGCGGCGGACGAGCGCGGGTTGGCGATGGTGTTCACGGGGCGCCGGCACTTTCGGCACTAAGGACCGCGCGCCTTGCGGCGCGCGGTGGGACCCTTCGGGTCGGACCGGCGCTTTTGCGCCGGTGGGGTCGCTCGCCTCCGGCTCGCGGTGGGAATCGCGGAGCGGTCCTCCCCGAAGGGTCCTAAAAGCGCGCGACGAGTTCCTCCGCGCTTACCGTCGCCGGGCCGAATTTTCCCACCACAATCCCGGCCGCCTCGTTCGCGACCTGCGCAGCCTCTGCCCACGTTGCGCCGGATGCCAAGGCGAGCGCGAGCGTCGCCACCACTGTGTCGCCGGCGCCTGTCACGTCCGATACCTCGCGCGCGGCTGCCGGGAGGTGTCCCTCTGCCAACTCGTGCGCCAGCCACATGCCGTGCTCTCCTCGCGTGATGAGCACGCCCTCGCAGCGCGCGCGCTCGCGAAAGACGCGCGCGGCGTTTCGCGCGTCCTCGTCTGAGCGAATCCGAACATGTGTGGCCGTTTCGGCTTCGTGGTTGTTGGGCGTCACGAGCGACGCGCCGGCGTAGTACTCGAGGTGAGGGATCTTCGGATCGACGAGCACCGGGACAGCCCGCCGCTGACCGGTTGCAATGACATGCGCCATCAGACGCCTGGTCACGACACCTTTCAAATAATCCGAGACGACAATCGCGCCAGCTCCGTCGGATCGGGCGCTGATGACATTCGCCACTGCGTCCTCGATCGCTCGTCCCACTTCGTTGTCGTTCTCGTAGTCGACACGCGCCACCTGCTGATTGCGCGTGGTGACGATCCGGACCTTCGTCGTTGTGCGGCGCTCGAGATCGGTGACGAGCCCACGCGGCACCACCTCGGCCGCTCGCAGCAGCTCCTTCAACTTGCCCGCCGCTTCGTCCTCTCCGACGACCCCGACCAGCTCCACTTTCGCGCCCAGGCCGCGGGCGTTGAGCGCCACGTTGGCGGCGCCGCCGGCCCGATGCTGCTCGTGGTTATAGGTGACGACGGGGACAGGCGCTTCGGGAGAGATGCGGCCGACATGGCCGAAGATGAATTGATCGAGCATGACGTCGCCGACCACGATGACCCGGCTCTCCGCCATGCGCTGGATGATCGCTTGAGCACGCGCACGATCGAGCGCAGGAAGGACGGGAACGCTCATGAGGATTGCAGATGGATCACGGCAGCCCTCCATCGCGATCCGCCGCAAACGGCAGCGTGATCAGGACGAGAAACAGCATCAGGAACTCGGAGTCGCCGAAGTTGTATTCGAAGAGGCCCGCCGTCAGCATGGCGACCGTCGTGCCGATTCCCATGGCAACCAGCACCTTGTAACGGGTGCGATTCAGGTGGCGCACGAGCTCGCGCAGAAGCGACACGATGAACCACACCCAGAGCACAAGCGCGGGCAAGCCTCGCTCGGCCGCGATCTGCATCGGCACATTGTGCAGGTGCGGTGTGATCGGCATCAACGCCGTTGGCATGCGATAGTCCGCGTAAACATGCTTGATCTGGTCGGGACCCACTCCCGTGAGCGGATGATCCTTGATGATGGCCGTTCCCGCCTTCAACATGGCGACACGATCGCGATTGGTCGGATCATTCAAATCGGTGATCGAGTAGATACGGCGCGTGAGGTCCGCCGGCGCCAATGCCAGTGCCACGGCCAGCGCGATCGGCAACAGCGCGACCAGCCGAAAGTCTCGCAGCAGAAACAGCACGCCCACGCCGGCCGCAAGGCCAACCATGGCGGTCCGTGTGAAGGTCACCACCAGACTCACCACCAGCGCTGGAATGACCACCGCCGCCCAGCCGCGATCGCGTTTGTCGTAGAGCAGGCGAGCCACCGCTGCACAGATGACCAGCATCAGCGTGCCGGAGTACGTCATCCAGTGCGACAACGTTCCCTGCACGCGCCGTTCGAGGTTGTCGAAGTTGAGCACGCTGTACTGCACGATGCCAACGAGCGCGCTGGCTGCTCCGGCGGTGAGCACAATCGTCAGCACGGTCCGTGCGCGCGCGCCACGCGCGAAGTCGTAGACGATGGGCACGAGCAGGAACAGTGCGAGCTGTTTGCAGTCGTTCAGGCTGGCCGCCGGATCGCGTGAAAATCCCGCCGCCATCAGCGTCAGCGACGCGTATCCGAGCAGCGGCCAGAAAAAGTTGGGCGCGTCCACGCGTTCGCCGCGCGTGACGTGCGAGAAGAACCAGCACAGCCCCGCCACGGTCAGCATGATTTGCGCCACCGCAATCGAAAGTTGAGCGGCGGCCACCATCAGAATGAGCGCGCCCAGGCCGACGAGCTCGAGGCGATCGCGCGCCGGGGTCCCGGCAGTGATCGAAACAGTGTTCATATCGTCAGCGATGTGTCATGAGGGCCACACGTGCCGCCGCGAGCACCTGCTCCGGCGTAATGCCCGTCAAACAGCGGAAGTCACCGGGCACACAGTGCCGCTGATGACAGGGACGGCACGGCAGCGGCCCGGCATCCACTGCGATTGACGCCACTGCGGGATCGCGCCACGGCATCGAACGCTCCGGCAACGTTGGCCCAAAGAGCGCGACAATCGGCGTCTGCGTCGCCGACGCGACGTGCAGCGGTCCACTGTCGCCGCCGATGTACAACGCCGCACGCGCCACCAGCGCGCGCAGTTCCGCGAGGCCGAATTCTCCGCAGCGTACGATGCGCGCCGCCGCATCAGCCGCGCGCGCTTGCGCCGCCGCGGCAATCCGATCGGCCGCTTCGTGCTCCGATGGCCCAGAGGTGATGATAATCCGCCGCGCGCCATCCTCCCGCGCAAGCGTAGCCGCCACCTCCGCGAACCGCTCCGCGGGCCATCGCCGGAACGGATTGCCCGCGCTCACGTGCATCACCACGATGCGCGCATTCGGGGGCACGCCGGCCCCCGCCAGGCGCACGCCAACCGCTGCGTTGGCCGAGCGATCCTCCGCCATTTCGACCGGGTCGCGGCTGCGATCGGGCGGAGCGATCCCTAGCGGCGTCAGCAGGTCCCACTGGTTTTCCACCGAATGTCTGGGCGGCACCAGTGCTCGCGACCACGGGACGGTTGTCGTGTACATCCATCGCCGGCCTGGCACCGCATAGCCGATACGTTGCCGAGCGCCGGTCGCCCATGCGAGCCAGGCGCTGCGCGGACCGCCGTGAAAATCAATCACCAGATCGAAACGTGAGGCGCGCAGCCGGCGCGCGAGCGTGACGTCGTAGAGCAGACGCCGGACGCCGCGGGGACGATCCGCGACGACAAGATGGTCGATGTGGGGATTGTGGTTGAGAACCGGCGCCGCGCCGTGTTCCACGAGATACGTGATGTGCGCGTCCGGAAAAGCACGCCTGACGGCGGCAACAGCGGGGGTCGTGAAGACCACGTCGCCGATGAGGCGCAGGCGAATGAGCAGGACCTTCATCCCTCGACTACGCTCGGGATGACCCTGGGTAGGTCGAAGGGTCAGGGTTCGACCGT
>JBKPDL010000136.1:0-39840 GCA_046727855.1 Acidobacteriota bacterium | reverse complement strand
CGGCGAAATGGCGCTGCATCGCATCCTGGCCGAACGCCGCGGCTACGATGCGGTGATCCTCGACGTGATGCTCCCGGGGCGCGATGGGTTCAGCGTCGCCAAATCGCTGCGACAGGAAGGTGAGTACCTTCCGATTCTGATACTCACGGCGCGCGGCCGTCCCGAGGACGTACTTGCAGGATTCGAAGCGGGCGCCGACGATTATCTCGCCAAGCCATTTGAGCTTGCCATTCTGCTCGCGCGGCTGCGAGGGCTGCTGCGGCGCCACCAATGGTCGCGCCAGGCCACGCCTGAAGTTGAGGTTGTGACGTTCGCAGGAAAAACGTTCGATCTGGGAAAGCTGGAATTGCGCGTACGGGAGAAGTCTTACCACTTGACGTCAATGGAAGCTGATTTGCTTCGCTATTTGATCAAGCAAGCGGGAAAAGCTGTCTCGCGAAAAGCGATTCTGGAGGACGTTTGGAACCTTCACGAGGACACCGACACGCGTGCGATCGACAACTTCATCGTCCGGCTGCGCCGATATGTGGAAGAAGATCCCGCCAAGCCGAGACATCTTTTGACAGTGCGCGGCGTCGGCTACCGCTTCATTTCCGAGCCCCAGTCAAAATCTTAACGATGCGGCGCGCGGTGCTGGTCGTCGCGGCGACTGTGCTTCTCGAGGGCTGTGCGCCCGATCTACTGGCTCGGGATGTCGACGCAGATGAATGCAGATGGCCGCGGATGGACGCAGATAGAGCTGGACGCAGATGGACGCAGATAGAGTTGGACGCAGATGGACGCAGATAGAGTTGGACGCAGATGGACGCAGATAGGGCTGGACGCAGATGAACGCAGATAGAGTTGGACGCAGATGGACGCAGATAAACGCAGATAGAGCTCGACGCAGATGGACGCAGATGAGACGCAGATAAAACGGCGATAAACATGTCACTCTATCTGTGGATCGCGTGGCGTTTCCGACATCGCGAACCGTTTGTAAGTCAATCTTGGGCCGCCAAAGTTCAGCAGCAGACCGACTTTTTTGCCAGACGCCGCCAGGTAACTGAGCATCTGCGCGTGCTCGAGTGCTGTGTTTGGCGTGCTCGTCGCTTTAATCTCCACAATGACTTCGTCGTAGCACAGGAAATCGGCGCGATAGTTGCCGCCGATGCGGTGCCCTTTGTAAGTCAGAGGGAACGGCGCCTCCATGATGAACGGGATGTCGCGCGCTGCGAACTCAATCGCACAGCAGTCGCGATAGACGTTTTCGTTGAAGCCAGGTCCCCAAACGTTATGCACTTCGAATGAAGCGCCGATGATCGTGAACGTCCTTGGGTCACTTGGCGGTGCGTCGTGGCTCGATGTGATGAGATTTGACATGCACTACCACAGTGCACGCCGTATGCCGGCCACGGAACGAGCGCTCAAACGCGAGTGTTGGAACGATCTGTTGATTGTGCGTTGGCACGATTCTCAAGAAGCGCAGTTTTTTCGATGTCGCTAGGCGCTGTAACGCGCAGAACTTGCGATCCGTATTCTCCGAGCGCATGCGTCTGCGGTTTGATCTGCGTCCTCTCTGCGTCCCATCTGCAGTTCCCCTACGGCCGGATACCGTAGGCATAAACATTGTCCTGATCGCGCAGAATCAGTTTGCCGTTCGTAATGATCGGATGCGACCAGGCGGGATTACTGGTGGAGGTCTGGAGCGAAAACCTCCCGCGCTCGCGATACGCGTCGGGCGCAGCGTCCGCCAGACCGACGGTGCCGTCCTCGCCGTAGAGATAAAGGCGTCCGTCGGCATAAATGAGCGAGCCCTTGCCGACGCTTCTGTTTCGCCACAACATTTGACCGGTATCGAAATTCAGCGCCGTCAGGATGCTGCTCGAGAACCCATAAACGCTGTTGCCCACGACAACTGAGCTCGCGTGGTGATTGCGCATGTCGCGCGTGAAGTAGACCTCATTGGCGGCGGCGATATTGCCTGCCGCCTTCACCTCCAGCAGCGCGGCACCCGTGCCGTAGTCTGACGAGAGAAAGACGCGATTGCCCTGCACTATCGGCGTCGCGATGTTCGCAGTGTTGTTGGACACCTTGTTGTAACTCCACAACAAGCGGCCGTCGCGCGGATCGACCGCCAGCGCACGCTGGCCGGTGAAGAACACCACCTGCTGAAGGCTTCCGGTGCGCAGAAGCATCGGCGATGAATACGCCGCCTCGTCCCCATGGTTCTGCCACAACGTGCTGCCGTCGGCCTTGCTGATCGCGACAATCGATGCGCGGCGTCCGCCGGCGTTCAACACAATTCGATCGCCGACGATGAGCGGAGATTCGCTGTAGCCCCAGTACGGGACGTTGCCGCCAAACGTCTGCACCACGTTCACCGACCACAAACGCTTGCCGCTCGCCGCGTCGAGGGCGGTGAGATCTCCCGAGCCGCCGAAGGCGTAAACGCGATCGCCGTCGATCGTGGGCGTGCTGCGCGGGCCGTCGCCCATCTCATTGCGAAAGCGGCGCCCGTTTGGCACTTCCCACAGCTTCTTGCCGCTCGCGGCGTCGAACGCCATCACATACTCCGTATCGCCGCGCGCACCGAGCGTGTAGAGGCGACCGTTCGACGACGAGAACGACGAGTACGCGGTGCCCGCGCCTGTCGCACGCCACAGCAGCTTGGGTCCACCGGCCGGCCATGCGTTGAGCAGGCCGGTTTCCGCGGAGTGGCCGTCGCGATTGGGGCCGCGCCACTGAAACCAGTCTGGTACTTGCGACTGAAGTTGTGGATTTGGAGATGTGGAGATTTGGAGAAGATCGCTAAACTTCTGCAGCTGAAGATTTGGCAATACGCAGATCAGGGCGACGATGGCAGCGGCGGTGCGCATGGCTTATTAGACGCCTAATCGAACGGAGAAGCCGCGGCCGGCAACGATGCGACAAAATCTTCACGAAAGCGTTGCGTGTAACGCGTCAACAGCTCTTCCACACGCGCTTCACTCGGCGATCGCACGATCAGGCCCGCATGGTGGCCCTTCGACAGCCGCCACACCACCTCGGGATCGTTATACGCGGACGTGTCCGGCCACTCCTGCCGAGCGAGCGACACGATCAAGCCGCCGTAATCGCCGCGGGGCGTCGGTGGACGGTACGTCTCCTTGCCGCCGGCGATTTCGATCTTGGCCCACTCCGCCCACAAGTTGAATCCAGCGGCCGCCTCCACGAGCTCCGCGATGTGCGCGCCGCCCACCCGAGCCGACGTTTCGAGAAAGACAAAGCTGCCATCGGACCGGCGGATATATTCCGTGTGCGAAACGCCGCGCACGAGGCCGAGCGACGTCAGCACCCGCGCGTTGGTCTCCACCAAGTCGCGCGACTCACGGGATGACCGATCCAGCACTCGTGTCGTAAACACGCCGCCGCCATGCGACACGTCGTAGGGCGGCGTACCGTACTTGCACGGAATGGCGACCACCACTTCGCGCTCCGACACGATCGAATCAACGTGATACACCTCGCCGGCAACGAACTGCTCGAGGAGGTAGTACGAACGCTCGTCGCCGAGCGCCTCGGTTGTCGACCACATCTCCTCTTCGTTGTGAATCTTGCGCATGCCGATCGCGCCGGCCATCTGGCGTGGCTTCAGGATCCACGGCGGGGACGCGCGCCGGCAGAATGCGCGAAGCCGATCGTCATTGAGCACGTGAACGAAGTCCGGCACTGGCAATCCGTCTTCCAGCGCCTTCACGCGCATCGCCAGCTTGTCACGAAAATGACGCGTCGTCGTTTCACCCATTCCGGGCACACGCAGATGCTCACGCAAAGCCGAGGCCTTTTCGAGATCGAAGTCATCGAGCGGGACGATGCGGTCGATCGAGACGCGGCGCGCGAGGTGTGAGATACCGAGAATGAGATCCTGCAGGTTCCATCGTTTCTTGTCGTCGGGAACGGAGAAGATTTCGTCTATGCTGTCGTGCGGCCACTCGGCGTCCTCGAGGCTCAGGGACGTCGCCAGCAGCACGCGCGCGCCCTGGCGCTTCGCTTCGCGCAGGAATTCGAAGCCTTTGTGATACGACGCCAGGCACAAAACCGTCAGTGGAGCTGCCACGGTCCGGAATGCTACGATTGATTCGTGAGCGTCTTCAAGCGCCTTGGGCCCTCGCACGTTCACGTCAGAACGCCGGTCATGATCGGCATCATCGTGCTGCTGGTCCTCCTCGGATCGGCGTTCTGCTATTACCGGGTCGGCACGTTCGGAGCTCTCCCATGAAACGCATTCTGCTGTTTGTCGTCACCAACCTCGCGATCATGGTGACGATTTCCATCGTGCTGTCGCTGCTCGGCGTGACCGGCTACGTTCGCCAGGGCCAGCTCGACCTGCGCGCGCTGATGGTGTTCTGCTTCGTTTGGGGCATGGGCGGCGCGTTCATTTCGCTGTTGATCTCGCGCACGATCGCGAAAATGGCGATGGGCGTGCAGCTGGTCAACGGCCGCACTGGACAAGCGGAGCTCGATTGGGTCTTTGAGACCGTGCGCCGGCTCACGCAACAGGCACAGCTTCCGATGCCGGAAGTCGGCGTCTACGACTCACCGGAAGTAAACGCATTCGCCACCGGACCGAGCCGCCGCAAGAGCCTTGTCGCCGTGTCGTCCGGCCTGCTGCGCACGATGCGGCGCGAAGAAATCGAGGGCGTCCTGGCGCATGAGGTCGCGCACATTCAGAACGGCGACATGGTGACGATGACGTTGCTTCAGGGCGTGGTCAACGCGTTTGTGATGTTCCTGGCGCGCGTTGTCGCCTTCGCCGTGCGCCAGGGCAGCGACTCGCGTAACGCGTACTTCCTGAGCTTTCTGGTGATGATCGTGCTCGAGATCGTGCTCGGCATCCTCGGCATGATGATCGTGGCGTGGTTCTCGCGCGCGCGCGAATTCCGCGCCGATGCGGGCGGCGCCGCGCTCGCAGGCAAAGGCAACATGATCGCGGCGCTGCGGCGTCTCATGGATGCGCGACAGTTGGTGGATAACAGCGAACCTGCGCTCGCCACGTTGAAAATCAACGGCACGCGCAGCTGGCTCGCGCTGATTTCCACACACCCTCCGCTGGAGCGGCGCATCCGAGCCCTGGAGCAGACCGCTGTGTGATTCGTACGTGGCCGCGGATCTTCCGCCTGGGTTAACCTTCGGCGAAACTGGCGTAGCCTTTGGCGAAGACAGTCAGGTCCGCCCAGGCCGTCCCTTATGCCTTCAGAAACCGTCGAAGCCCGAGGTCACCTGATCGACTCCGGTGACCTCCAGGGCATCCTTACCACCATCGTCGAGCACGAAGCAACCTACGAGATTCTCGGCTTCACCGTCGGCCGCACCAACGAAGATCCGTCGCAGCTCACGATCCGCGTCAACGCCGATGACGAAAACTCGCTCGAGAACCTCCTCGAGAAGCTGTCGCCCTACGGCTGCTACGTCGGCGGCGCTCCCGATGTTCTGCTCCGTCCGGCCGATATGGACGGCGCTGCGCCGGAGGACTTTTATTCGACGACGAACCATCACACCGAAGTGAGGCTCGGGGGTCAGTGGGTCGTCGTCGGTGAGCAGCGGATGGACGCGGCGATCCTGATCGAGGACGGTCGCGCCACCTGCCGCAAGCTGCGCGACCTACGCAAGGGCGACCGCGTTGTCTGCGGCATGCACGGCGTGCGCGTGATGCCGGACGTGCAATTGCGCGATCGGCCGTCCTTTGGCTTCATGAGCAACGAGGTCTCGTCCGAGCGTCGCGTCGAGACCGCTGTTGCGCGCGTGGCCGCCATGCTGCGCGCGGCGCGCGCGCGCGGCGGCCGCATTGCGTTCGTCGCCGGGCCGGTTGTGGTTCATACCGGCGGCACCGAGTATTTCTGCGAACTGGTTCGCCTTGGCTATGTCGATGTGCTGCTGTCAGGCAACGCCCTGGCTGTACACGACGTCGAATGCGCGCTCTCTGGCACCTCGTTGGGCATCGATCTGCACACCGGCCATCCTGTCGAGCATGGCCATCGCAATCACATGCGCGCCATCAACACGATCCGGCGGGCCGGCGGCATCGCCAAAGCGGTTGAGGCCGGCATTCTCAAGAGCGGCATCATGCACGCGTGCCATGTCTACCGCGTCAAGTACATCCTTGCCGGCTCGATTCGAGACGATGGGCCGTTGCCCGATACTGTGATGGATCTCGTCGCGGCACAGGACGCGTATGCCAAGGCGCTCGCCGGCGTAGAGGTGGTCGTGATGCTCTCATCGATGCTGCACAGCATTGGCGTCGGCAACATGCTGCCGTCCTGGGTTAAAGTCGTGTGCGTCGACATCAACCCGGCGGTCGTCACCAAGCTGTCCGACCGCGGATCGACGCAAACCGTCGGGATCGTCACAGACGTCGGTTTATTTCTCCATCAACTCGCAAGCGCACTGAAATGACTCCGTACACCACGCTCATCGATCCAGCCACGCTCGCTCGCCATTTGGACGATCCAGATTGGGTGGTCGTTGACACCCGCTTCGATCTGATGGACCCCGCCAAGGGTGAACAGCAATATCTCCACGGACACATTCCGGGCGCGCGATACGCTCATCTCGATCGCGATCTCTCCGGTGAGAAGACCGGATTCAATGGCCGGCATCCGCTGCCAACGGCGCAACAGATGTGCGAACGTTTCAGCGCGCTCGGTATTGCACCCGGCAAGCAGGTTGTCATCTACGACGCCGATAGCGGCATGTACGCGTCGCGCCTGTGGTGGATGCTCCGCTTCATGGGGCATAACGCAGTGGCCGTACTCGATGGCGGACTCGCGCGCTGGCTGCGAGAGGGCCATCCAGCTCGGCCCGATCGTGAAGAGTGGATGCCTGCGACGTTCCGCGGGGAGCCACGCGAAGAGTGGCGGCTCGACGTCGACGAGATTGCGAGTGGGCTTCGCGATCCGACGCGCGTGCTCGTGGACGCGCGGGCGGAAGGCCGATATCGCGGAGAGGGGGAAACGATCGACAAGGTGGCCGGACACATCCCGGGCGCGCGCAACCACTTCTTTCAACGCAATCTCGCGGAAGACAAAACCTTCAGGCCACCTGCGGAGCTCCGCGCGCAATGGGAGTCGACGCTCAGCGGCACACCGCCGGCAAACGTGGTGATGTATTGCGGTTCAGGCGTAACGGCGTGTCACAACCTCCTAGCGATGGAACATGCCGGTCTGGGCGGGGCGCGGCTGTTTCCCGGATCCTGGAGCGAGTGGTCGGCGGATCCAGCTCGGCCCGTCGCCACAGGGGCAGAGCCAACGCCGCCGCCCGTCTCCTCGTCAAAGGTTCCGTAGAGGAGAACCAATGAATCTTCGCTTCGCTTTCACCGCGGCGGCGCTCGGCGTCGCGCTCAGCGCCCCAATCGTCGGGCAGAGCGACGATCCATGCCGCAACGCCGGCCGTGATCGCGACGACTACTTCCAGCACTGCGAAGTCCGTCAAGAGTCGATGGCCGCGGGCCCGCTCACCGTCGATGCCGGCACCAACGGCGGCATCAGAGTCGAAGGCTGGGAGCAAAACTCGATTCGTGTCCAGGCGGTCGTCCAGGCGAGCGCGCGTGACGAGAGTCGTGCTCGCGAGCTTGCACAAAGCGTGCAGGTGCTGGTTGGCGGCGGCCGCGTGACCGCCAACGGACCAGACGGCAGCCGGCGCGAGTGGTGGTCGGTGAGTTATCGCATCAACGTTCCGCGCCGCAACGACCTCGACCTGCGCGCCAACAACGGCGGCATCACCATTGGCGGCGTCAGCGGCAACATCAAGTTCGACACCAACAACGGCGGTGTGACGTTGTCGGATCTCGCCGGAATGGTACGCGGCGAGACGCACAACGGCGGCCTCACTGTTCGGCTCAGCGGCCGACAATGGGAGGGCGACGGACTTGACGTGCAAACCACGAACGGCGGCGTCACGCTCTCGATTCCCGACGGCTACAACGCCCAACTCGAGACTCGCACAGATAACGGCGGGTTCCGTTTCGACTATCCGCTGACCGTTCAAGGCGAGCTGTCGCCGCAGCGCGGCATCAACACCACGCTGGGTTCGGGCGGCGCACCGATTCGCGTGAGAACCACCAATGGCGGGTTGAGAATCAACCGGCAGTAGCGACCAGCCTTCTGATCTCGCGCTCCAGCGCCTCGATCGTGATCGGCTTGGCAAGATATCCGTCTGTGCCGGCTTCGCCGTAGCGTTGTTCTTCTCCGGCCATCGCGTTGGCAGTCAGCGCGATGATCAGGCGACGCCGTAGTCCGCGTTCACGTTCTTTGTGACGAAGCAGACGTGTCGTTTCGAGCCCGTCTGTTCGCGGCATGTCGACGTCAATCAGAATCAGATCGAAATCGTGCACATCGGTGAGTTCGAGGGCGCGTGATCCGCTCTCCGCGAGTTCGACTGTGCATCCGAGCTGCTGCAACATCCGTGTCATCAAGCGCGCATCCACGACGTGGTCTTCGGCGACCAGAACGCGAAGGTTGAGCGGCGGCTGACCCGATAGCGAGCTTGGCACACGATCCGCCGCCATTCGTTCCACTTTGGTCTTCGAGACATTTAAGACGTCATCGATCATGGAGAGCAGAGCCTTGGCGGAATTCTGAACGGCTTCGAGATACTCGCGTTGCTCGTCATTCAGCGACGTCGACAGTGCCCGCGAGGTCAGGCTGAGGATGGTCTTCATCGGCGTCCGGATCTCATCACTCAGGTGCGCGAGAACGCGAGACTCTTCCCGCGAGGTGGCGAGGGCTGCTTCTCGCGCGCGGATGAGTTCCTGCTCGCGAAGAAAAGACTCGGTGATGTCGCGGCCGATGCCGTACAAACGGCGTCCGAGCACATCGCTCCGCCACGTCCAGGTCATCCACCGATACGAGCCATCATGCGCACGTACCCGCAGCTCGAGCTCGGGCGTCTCCATCGTCGATGCCTTCAGCGCGCCGAGCGCGAGGACGGCTCGCTCATTGTCGTCAGGATGCACAAGAGACAGATAGCCCGTCCCGATCAGCCGGTCGGGGCTGTGGCCCAGGACACTGCGCCAGCCGCCCGCAACGAAGAGCAGATTGCCTTCGAAATCGCAGACGGCCGCGAGCAACGAGCTGGTTTCCAGGAGGTGACGGTAGAGATCGCCCGCGTCACTTGTCGGACCGAAATTCCACATCTAACGATTAGACGGTCTCGAATATGGCGGAATCCGTACCGTCTGCACACCATCGACAAGAGTTGCACACGAGCGGGGCAAGCTACCTGAGCCGCGCATCGCGCTGGGTATCTCTGCGGGCTGCGCTTAGACCGTTATGCGGCCACAGACGTGAATTCTGTTCGCGTTGTGGACCCGCATAACGGTCTACGGCGCGCGGAGCGCGCCAAGCCAACAACAAGAACTAGCCAAGGGCCGCGGAGTTAGCCGGGTATTAAGGCGAGGGCCCTTGGCTAGTTCTTCGCGAAAGTTCAGAAGCCGAAAATCGCGAGCGGCAGCCATTCACCCATACGGCTGAGGAACGGCTTCACCAACTCGCGATTCTTGGCCGGGACGTCCGCAATCGGGATGTCGGGCGCTTCGATGCCTTCAATGCCCGTGCCTTTGCGCGCCGCCTCGGCGAGTTTTTGCAGATCGACGACGCTCGTCGCTTCCACGCCAGCGGCCCGATATACGCGTCCTTTTACCCAGTCGTACTCAGCCGCTGAGAAGTGCTCCTGGTTGAACGCGTTTACTTGCGCGCGCCGCGCATCGACCACGACATTGGCAAGTTCACCGAGCGCCGAGAGCACTTCGCGCATCGGCGGCTCCTGAGGACGTTCGGCGGTGACTTTGAGGTGCTCGTACTTGGCTTCGATCTGCTGAAGGCGCGTGCCCAACGCCGTACGGATGTGCTGCTGAACGCGTGCAAAGCGCTCGATCTGCTCCCTGGTCAGCTCGCCGTTCTGGGGAGGAGTGTATCGAGAGCGATTGGCGATTTGCTTCTCCAACTCTCCGAGCTGCGAAAAATTATCGAGATAGCTCCTGGCGTTCTGGATCACCGGCGCTGCGGCACGATAGAGAAAGTACGCGCCGACGCCAAGGGCAACGCCGGCGATGACCAGAATGATCAGACATCCGATCAGAATTTTTTTCATGCTGTGTTGGGACCTGAAACTTGTCGCTGATTCAACGGTCGGCGCTGCGTAGCTCGTCTTCTACCGCGAATCCCCCGTCTCGCCACGCGGCCAAACCGCCGGCAAGGTTGCTGACGTCGCTGTACCCTGCGCCGCGCAGCAGGCTCGCCGCGATTGCCGAACGAGCGCCGGAGTGGCAGTGCGTCACAATCGGACGTTCCTTCGGCAGTTCCACCATGCGGTCGCGCAGCTGCCCGAGGGGAATGTGCGTTGCGCCAGGCAGGTGCTCCTCGTGCCACTCCATTTCACTGCGCACGTCGAGGATGGTGACGCGGCGACCCTCGGTCACGCGCGAAACCTGCTGCGGCGTCAACTGCGGAATCTTTGCAAGCGGTCCCATCGCGGCAAGCGCACGCTCGGAGAAATACCCGGCAATCCGATCGATGCCAATCAAAGCGAGAGCGCGTCCAGCTTCGTCCAGACGAGATTCAGCGCCATCGCCCAACAGCAAATAGACGTCAGTCGTGTAGGGCACGAGCCATCCGGCCCACGTGGCGAACGAATTGTTCAATGGGACGTTGAGGGTGCCGGGCAAGAACCCGGCTGCATACTCAGCCGCCGATCGCGTGTCGATGATCGACGCACCGCCGGCGACAAGGGCACGGAGCGCTCCGTCGTCGACGCGGCGCGGCGTGGGGAGTGCCCCCAACACGCGTGGACCTTCCTTATTGAGCCGCTTCATGGTTGAAAAGTACTTCGGAGGATCCGGCTGTCCTGATAAGACGTTGGCGACAAACTCCGCTTCGTTTTTAATTTTGAACGCCCAGTTGAAACGTCGCTCATAGCCGAGCGTGCTGTAGGGAACGGCGCTGATCCCTTTCCCGCACGCCGACCCTGCCCCGTGCCCGGGCCAGATTTGCAGCCACTCTTCGTGGTGATTGAACGCCTGGAGACTCTGGTAGAGAGTGCGGGCGCCCTTTTCCATCGTGCCCTGAATATTGGCGGCCCTTTCGAGCAAGTCCGGCCGCCCGACATCGCCGACGAAGATGAAGTCACCCGTTGCCGCGGCAATTGGGTGATCTGCGACCGCACCGTCGGTAATGAGGAACGTCAGATGCTCGGGGGTATGTCCCGGCGTATGCAGCACGTCGATCTTTACGTTGCCGACCTCGATTTGATCGCCGGCGCGGACAAGTCGCGCTTCGTCGCCAAACGCATACTGCCAATCAGCATCACCCTCCTTCGACAAGCACATCGTCGCACCTGTCCGCGCGGCAAGTTCGCGCGTACCCGACAGATAGTCGGCGTGGATGTGAGTTTCGGTGACGTAAGTGATCTCGAGCGCCTCCGCTTCGGCGGCGCGCACGTAAACGCCGGCGTCGCGATGGGGGTCGATGACAATGGCCTTGCCGGCAGCGGCGCAGCCAATCAAGTAGCTGTTTTGTGCGAGGAGCGGTTCGAAAAAGCGTCGGACTATCATCCGCTCAAATTATCGATCAGGATGGGCTGGATGTGATCAGCTGGTTTGAACCCAAACACCGCGCCGTAAAAAAACAATTCCGCTTCGAGACTGCGGACGATGTTTTCGGCCTTGCGAAATCCGTGCTGCTCTCCTGGAAAGGCGACGTAGGCCACCGGTAATCCCTTGCGCCGTACCGCAGCGGCCATCATCTCAGACTGATTTGGCGGCACCACCTTGTCTTCGAGGCCTTGAAACAGGATCAACGCGCACGAAAGGCGATCGGTGAAATGGATGGGCGAACGCCGGATATATTCGTCGCGCGCCGCCGGATAAGGTCCGATCAGCGAATCGAGGTAGCGTGATTCGAATTTGTGCGTGTCGCGCGCCAGCACTTCGATGTCGCTGATGCCGTAGTAGCTGGCGCCGGCCCTGAAGACATCGTGAAACGTCAGCGCCGCCAGCGTTGTGTAGCCGCCCGCACTGCCACCGCGGATGATCAGCCGCTTCGGATCCGCTTTCCCTCCGCTCACGAGATGCCTGGCGCCGTTGATACAGTCAGCCACATCGACGATGCCCCACTTACCATTCAGTCGATCGCGGTAACCACGGCCAAAGCCGCTGCTACCGCCGTAATTGACGTCAAGTACCGCAAACCCTCGACTCGTCCAGAACTGAATTCGCGCGTCGAGCACGTCCGTTGCTTGATCGGTGGGCCCGCCGTGGCTAATCACGAGCAGCGGCGGCTTATCGTCTTCCGGCGCGACGATCATCGGGTTCTTCGGCGGGTAATAGAATGCATACACGTCCTTCCCCTCGGACGCGAACGTTGTGAACTCGGGCACCGAGATCCATGCGGGATCGATGCGATCGACCGTGGCCGGCCGCAACACCGTGGTTTCGCCGCTATCGGGGACGAACCGCACGACGGCACGTGCGTCGGTCGGCGAACCGCCAATGAAATAGATGAAACGCGAGTTGGCCCGCACCCCGTCCGTTGGTTCAAACGGCAGCGCGACAGGCTCGAATCGGCGCGAGCCGAGCGTGATGATCGCCATCTTCCAGCGCCCACCTTCCGTGTAGGTCGCTGCGAGGCGATTGCCGCCGATGAAGTCGTAGGTGCATGCGCTGAACGTCCACTGGGCTTTGCCGAAGTCCGCGGCCATGGCATGGACCACTTCGATGCCATCGCGACCGGCGCAATACACGTTCCACCATCCGCTCCGATCGGAAACGAAAAACAATTCGCCGTTCGGCGACCACTGCGGCTGGAAGATCGATTCGTCGCTGCCGCCGGCCACCTTGACCGGCGCACCTGGAAATCCGTCGGCCGCGAGGTCGGCCATCCACAGTTCAGTGCCATGCCACGGCATGTTCGGATGATTCCACTGCAACCACGCCAGGCGCTGGCCGTCGGGACTGAGAATCGGATCGGAATAGAAATCGGCCCCGCTCACGAGCACGCGCTCGTTCGCGCCGTCCATGGCCACGGCAGCGATCGTGTTCGTCGGCTCGCCCGGCGACTCGGTGCCGCGAGGTGAGCGCAGCGACTCGAACGTGTGGTCCTCGCGCACGCACAGCAAGCGCGCGCGCGGAGCATCGACGCACGCATCGGCGTAAAAGCAGCCAGCCGGTGTGATCGCCTCCGGTGCTGTGCTTCGGTCGCGGCGGTAGAGTCGCTGATCGCTGAAATTCGCGAAGAACACGGTCCCGCTTTGCACGACGAAGGCAGCGCCGCCGTATTCGTGCACGCGCGATCGCGCGTTGAACTCCAGTGGGATGACATCGCTGAGGTGTCCGTCCGGCGTACGACGGACGATCGCATTGCGCCCGCCCTCCGATGCTCGCGCTTCAATCCAATACACGTCATCGCCGTCCAGAACCAGATGATCAAACCGCAGCGAACCGGCCGTGACGCGTGGCGCCGTCAGCGGCGAACTCCACGTTCCATATGGCGCGATTTGGGCATTCGGGCGAGTTCGCATGGAGAAGCCGTTAAATTCTGACACGCCGACCCGTCGTCATTTATAATTTGGACCGCGTGCAGCCACCTCCGGGAATACAGCTTGCATTTCTCGAGCGCATCATGCGCTCGCAGACCACCGAACCGTTCGAGCCGGGCACGCAGAGTGGAACCGTCGTTCCGACGGTTGCGGTGCTCGACACCTGGGCAAATTTCAACTGGACCGACGGCTGCCAGGTGGATGAGCTCGAGCCTTTCCAGCCGCTCACTGTCGTTACCAAGAATCACGTTTACGAGATGGTGGTGCTCGAAGGGGCAAGCGGCCTCGTGCGCATTCGCGGCGGTCAGTTTTTCCCCGAGTGGCGTCAGGTCCATTTAGCCGGTTGCTCGCTCGGCGGCAGCTTTCTGAAGCTGCGCGGCATTTACGCCGGTTTTGGCATGGAAGTGCATGTCGCCGGCGAAGTTATCGTAACCAGTGCGGTCCAACGGCTGACCTTGTCGCACTGCGAGCCAGGCAGCACGCATTAAATTCCGCTTTTA
The DNA here is from genome assembly GCA_046727855.1 of Acidobacteriota bacterium. Taxonomy (GTDB): domain Bacteria; phylum Acidobacteriota; class Vicinamibacteria; order Vicinamibacterales; family UBA2999; genus DASPWV01. Next base: position 25,792 of record JBKPDL010000136.1, on the reverse strand, counting down.
ACCCCGCGGAAACATCCTTCCCCGACCGTCTCCGTAGATTGAACTAAGTGACGGAGGCACGGACAATGCAGTTGAGTGAAAGACGCATCGGGGACGTGGCGATTCTCGACCTGACGGGCAAGCTCACACTTACCGATCATCCAGGGCGGCTCAAGGAGAAGATCTCGTCGCTGATCTTCCAGGGTGTGCGATACATCGTCCTCAATCTTGGCGAATTGTCGCTCGTCGACAGCTCGGGCTTGGGTGAGCTCGTGGCGTGCCACACGACGGCGTGGCGCGGAGGCGCGACGGTGAAACTCGCGAACACCAGCCGGCGCCTGCAGGATCTCCTGGTCCTGACCAAGCTGCTCACAATTTTCGACTCGTACGAGTCGGAGGAAGACGCGCTGCAAAGTTTTGCCGTGGCGGCGTAAAGTCGCCGCGCCGCTACCTGCTTTTGTAAGTGCGCAGGGCGCTCCTCCCCCGCCCTGCGTCCTTCGACTCGCCACGCAACGCCGCGCTCGTTCAAGGTAAGGATCGCTTCTACTCGCTATAATCCGCGGCACCATGAGTGTCCGCGACGTCATCAGCAACCTGCGCGAACTGGCCGCACGCACGTCCACTGAAGCCGGCGCACAGCGCCTGGCTTGGGGCCCTGTGTGGCGCGACGCGCGGAGTTGGTTCAACGGGAAGCTCGCCGAGATTGGCCTCGAGCCGTCGATCGATGCGGCAGGCAACAGCTGGGCTACGCTGCAGGGTTCTTCCGACCGCACGGTGATCATCGGCGGGCATCTCGACTCGGTTCCAAATGGTGGATGGCTCGACGGCACGCTTGGCGTCATGGCGGCGTACGAAGCGCTGCGCATGTTCAAGGATCGCGGTCCGCGGGTCACGCTGAAGCTCGTGGACTGGGCTGACGAAGAAGGCGCGCGATTCGGGCGGAGCCTCCTTGGATCTTCCGCCGCGAGCGGCAGCCTTCGCATCGACGAAGTGCGCGAACTCAGGGACAAGCAAGGGACCACGCTCGCCGACGCGCTGCGCGAAAACGGCGTCGCGGTTGAGCGCATGGGTAATGCGCACGGCGCGCTCAAGGCGATCGACGCGCGAGCGTATCTCGAGCTTCACATCGAGCAGGGACCGGTGCTGGAGTCGATGAACAAACCCACCGGTGTCGTGGTTGGAACCTTCGGCGTCGAGCGGCATCTTCTGCGGTTTGTCGGTCAGGCCGCGCACTCGGGTTCGACGCCAATCGCGCTGCGACGCGATGGGTTTCTTGCGGCCGCGCAGAGCGCGATCGCCTTTCGCGAGATTGCCAAGCGGCATTCGACGCCCGATGCGCGCGTCGTCTGCACCGTCGGCACGGTCCGTGTCGAGCCGGGCATCGTGACCGCGGTGCCAGGTGTCTGCGAGATCTCGCTCGATCAGCGCGCGCTCGATCCGCGTGTACTCGCCGACATGCTCGCCGCCGCTCGCGTGGCATCGTGGACCGCGGCTTCGGAAAACAACGTCTCGGTTGAATGGCGGCGAATCTGGCAGATCGAGCCGCGTCCGTTCGATCCGCATTTGATCGAGCTTTGTGCGGAAGCCGTGCGCGAAGTCACCGGCGACGCACCGCGCCTGCCATCAGGGCCGCTGCACGACGCGGCTGAAATGGTGCCGCACATGCCGGTGGTGATGATGTTCGCCTCTTCATCCAACGGGCTGTCGCACTGCAAGGAAGAAGACACGCCGGAGCCGCACCTCGAGAAAACCATCGAGGCGTTCCTGAAACTCGTGGAGAAAACCGTCGCCGCAAGTGCCTGACCTCGCAATGCACCTGAATTGGCGTTCGGCTTCACTCAGGCGCGGCGATGCTGATAGCCACGTCCCGATTGGCGATTGCCTCATTGCCGCTGCGATCGCTCGCGAGCACGCGCAGGGTATAGTCGCCAGGCGGCAATTTGCTGGTGTCCCAAACGCCAGACGTCGCGACACCCTCACGAAACGTATTGGTCACCACATACAGAAATCGCGTTCGCCGTTCGCCGTAAAACGCAATGCCGCTGCCAGGCGCATAGACGAGGCGGGGCGCGTCGGCTGAACGCAATCGATCAAAGCGGATTGTTTCGATCGCGCGTTCAAAGCCCGGCGCCGGAGAGCCATCTCCGTTCAAGACCTCGTAGCCCAATGCATAGAGTCCGAGCCGTCGCTCTGGGCGGTTGCCATCAACCTGATCCCACGCGTCCACGACGATCTGCACGGGACCCGACACGATCAATCGTCCGTTGATGCGACGCGCGAAGGGTCGACCATCGGCGTCATACAGCGACGATCAGGCGGCCCGGTTGCGGAGAGGCAACGGCACGATGCCATGCGGCGAGATCGCGCGTATTCGATCGGCGCCGGCGCCCTCGGCTACGTACATCGTTCCATCGGCAGCGACCGCAACGCCAGAGGGATCGGTTAAACCGCTCGCGACAACGCGAACCATGGGCGGCCATCGCGCCTGCAACGCAGGCTCCGGTCGTGGAGAGACGGCCCGAAGCAGGACGACGACAACTGCGGCAGCGATGACGGCGAAGCAAAGCCATATAATCCGTAGGGTCACCTGCCTGTGCATCGCAACGCTCAACGTGTTCAAACCGCGCTCCGCGAATGCGGATCGGCGGCAACGGTCATCCAGGTTCCTGACAGTACGCGCACAGCGGCGGAGGCCGCCGCGGCGCTCGGCACCACTGCCGCGCAGATTGTGAAGAGTCTCGTGTTCGTCGCCGACGATCGCCCGCTGCTCGTCCTCACGTCCGGCTCAGAACGTGTCTCGACCGACAAAGTGCGCGCGCTTGTCGGTGCCAAAGTGTCGCGCGCGGATGCGGACGCGGTCAAACGGCTTACCGGATACGCCATTGGCGGCGTACCTCCGCTCGCGCACGACACACCGGCGCGCGTCCTGATGGATCCACATCTTCTGGAATTCGACACGGTCTGGGCTGCCGCCGGCACGCCGCACGAAGTGTTTGGCATTGCGCCCGAGGAACTTCAACGCATCACCGACGCCGAAGTCGCCGACGTCACCGAGTAGCGGGCTTGGTTCGCAGTGCTCCCAACTGCACGAGCAGACTGGTTACATCGTAGACACGGCGGTCGTGCGTGATTTTGAAGTCGTCATCGAGAGTGGCGAAGAACGCGCCTGCGATGTGGAACTTGCGTCCGGTCGCCGGGATCCCGCCGAGCGCGGTCGTATGAGTGCCGGCCATGGTGAAGAACTGGACGGCGCGATTGCCATCCACCACAAGGTCATCGCTGCGCCATTTGAGATCCGGAAAGGCTGTGAACCACTCGTCGTAAACCGCGTGGATTCGCGCGCGCCCCACAAGCCGTCCCTGCAACGGGCTTTCGCCCACGGCGTCCTCGGCGTGGTCCGCTGCTAACGCCGCGGCATCGTGCCGGTTCCACGCAGCGTCGCGCCGCTTGAAGAGTGCCATAACGTCCGCACGAGTCATCTCGCTTCTCCGCAAACGAAACGTACCTGTAACGCCAGGGCGGTACAATTCTGCTCGAGTGATTCAGCTGAGCGAGCGGCAGGTCGGCACCATCACGGTGTTGGATGTGTCTGGCACAGTCACCCAGTCAGATGCGGAAGTGCTGCGCACCAGGCTCGCTGCCATGCTCGATTGTGGGCGCCGGCAGATCGTTCTCGATCTTGCCGAGTTGACGCACTTCGACAGCGCGGCGCTCGGCGGTCTCGTCGCCAGTCAGATCCGCGCAAACAAATCCGGAACGACGCTGAAGATCGCAAACTCGGGCAAGCGCTTGCGCGACATGCTCGTGGTCACGCGATTGACCAACGTCTTCGATTCCTACGACTCACTGAACGCCGCGGTGGCGAGTTTCGACGGGCACCGCAGTAGTTCTGGCGTCAGCTCAGGGTAGCCCCGTCGCTGCAGGCGCGGCTGAAGCCGCGCCACTACGTTCGGCCTTTCAAACCCGGCCCGCGCAGCGCTTTGCCTGGCTTCGCGCCCGTGTGCTGGCCCTTGTCGACCACGACGACGCCGTTGACCAGCACAAAGGGGACGCCCTCCGCGTACGACTTCGGGGCATCGAACGAATTGGTTTCGCGCACGCGCGCGGCGTCGAACACCGCAATGTCGGCTGCAAAGCCTTCTTTGATCTGTCCGCGATCCTTGAGGCCGAGAATCTGCGCGGGCAACGAGGTCATCTTGCGCACGGCCTCCGGCAGCGTCAGCACCTTCTGGTCGCGGACGTAATACCCGAGCACGCGGACGTTGCTCGAGTAGTTGCGCGGGTGCGGAACGCCTGGTGCATCGAGATTGATTGCCGATCCGTCGCTCGCAATCGAAACCCATGGCAGCTGCATCACCGTGCGCACGTCCTCCTCCGACATCGTATGGAAGATGCCGCTGATGTTGCCGCCCTCTTCGGCCATCAGCTCGATGCACGTGTCCATAGGATCCTCTTCGCCGCGCATGCGCGCAATCTGCGAGATGCGCTTGCCCTCGTATTGCTTGTTCTTGTCGGTGCGGGCACGGGCCAGGACAATGCCGTCCCACGAGCCATGTTCCTTCGCCCAGTTGATGAAGTCCTGATCTTTCTTTAAGCGTGCGCGGAGCGAGGGATCCTTCAGGCGTTCGGCAAACTTCTGCGGCCCGCCTTCACGAATCCAGACCGGGAAAAACGCGCTCCAACCGTGGAACATCGCTGTGTACGGATATTGATTCGCGGTGATGTTCAACCCCCGTGCACGCGCGCTCTCGATCTGCTTGATGTAGCGATTGATCGTGCCCCAGTTCTCCTTCGCGCGAATCTTGAAGTGGAAAATGTGGACCGGAATGCTGGCTTGCTCGGCGACACGGATGGCGAAGTCGATCTCCCTGGTCTGCTGAAAGCCTTCACTGCCAATGTGCGACGTGTAGTTGCCCCCGTAGCGCGCGACGACTTTGGCAAGCTCGATGATTTCTTCAGGATGTTCCGGACCGCCGCTTTCGAATCGGGTCACGAGACCCCACGCGCCTTCTTCCATCGATCGCGCCACGAGCTGCTTCATGCGTTCCAGTTCCTGCGGCGTGGCCGCCCGCGACTGGTATCCCATGACGACGCGGCGCACCTGCTCGGAGGCAACGTGCGCGATCGTGTTCATCGAGATGCCCTGCCGTTCAAGGCGTGCGAAGTACTCCGTGAACGTCGTCCAGTCCGCTCTCACCGCATCACCGCCGAGCACGCCGGGTTGGTCGCCACTCGCAGTCGCGTTCAGTCCATCGCGCGGCGCCGGCGACGTGCTCTCGCCCGTGATGTCGAGCGTCACGCCCTGGCGCACTTTGCTCTGTGCGGTGCCGTCGGCCACCAGGGGCAGTTCGCTGTGCGTGTGGAGATCGATGAACCCCGGCGAAACGACGAGGCCACTCGCGTCGATTGAGCGGCGAGCAGCGCGCGTGCCGAGCTGACCCACAGCGACGATCCGATCCTCGCGGATGCCGACGTCGGCTCGCACTCCGGCAGCGCCGGTGCCGTCGAGCACCTGGCCATTTCGAATCAGGACATCGAACTCAGGCGTCTGACCGCTCGCTGTGACGCCGAGCACAGCCGCAAGGACAAAAGGAGAAATGCGCATGGGCGACCTCTCGGGAGGGCGCCATCATAGCGCTGGACTGTGAGTTGCACCATGGCGATTCGGAGGATTCCTTGAGCTCTGCGGCGGCTGCCCACTGCCGAGTACCTTCGCTCGGCACTGCCCGCGGATCGGCGACTGACTCCCCCGGCGACCGACGACCGTCGACCGTCGACAGCACGTTTCCTGCTCTGTTCTTCGTTCTTAGACCGTTATGCGGCCACAGACGTGAATTTTGTACGCGTTATGGACCCGCATAACGGTCTACGGCGCGCGGAGCGCGCCAAGGCAACAACAAGGACTAGCCAAGGGCCCCGAGTTAGCGGGATATCAAGGGCAGGGCCCTTGGCTAGTTCCTCAGCGTGAGCGCCCGCGGCTTTGGGGAGCAAACGCTCGGCCCGATGACGTTCCGCAACGGAGAGTTGCGATAAAGTTGACGTTCTGCAGGCGTCGGTGAAAGGAAAAAGGGGTCAGACCCCTTTTTCTCGCTTTTCACCGGCCCGAAGGACAAGCCATGCGCGTCAAAACGAGCTCGATCGCCTTCGTCCTCCTCACGTTTGCCGTCATCGCTGCGCCGGATGCGCAGACGCCGGCCCCTAAGGTCACCACCCCGCAGCAGTTTTTCGGCCACGAGATTGGCGCCGACTACGTGCTGCCGAATTACACCAAGTTCAGCGAATACGTGCGGCTCCTGGACAAGGAGTCGGATCGCATGGTGGTGCAGAGCATCGGCAAGACCGCCGAAGGCCGCGACCAGCTGATAGCGGTCATCACCGCGCCGGAGAACTTCAGGAACCTCGCGCGCTATAAGGAGATCGCCCGCAAACTGGCGCTCGCTGAAGGGTTGACCGACGAGCAGGCGCGCGCCCTCGCGAAAGAGGGCAAGGCAGTGGTGTGGATCGACGGCGGCCTGCACGCCACCGAAGTGCTCGGCGCGCAGCAGCTGATCGAAACGATTTACCAGTTCGCGAGTAAAACCGACGAAGAGACGCAGCGCATCCTGCGCGACGTCATCATCCTCGCCGCGCACGTGAACCCGGATGGCATGGAGCTCGTGTCCGACTGGTACATGCGCAAGCCCGATCCGAAGACGCGCAGCACCGCCGGCGTGCCGCGCCTGTATCAGAAGTACGTCGGCCACGACAACAATCGCGACTTCTACATGATGAACCAGCCGGAGTCGGTGAATATCAACCGGCAGCTCTATCGCGAATGGTTTCCGCAGATCGTCTACAACCACCACCAGACCGGACCGACCGGCACGGTGATGTTCTCGCCGCCCTTCCGCGATCCGTTCAACTACCTCTACGATCCGCTGGTCGTCAACGAGCTCGATCAGGTCGGTGCCGCGATGCACGCGCGGTTCGATGCGGAAGGCAAGCCGGGCGTAACCACGCGCTCGGGATCGAATTACTCGACCTGGTGGAACGGCGGATTGCGCACGATGCCGTATTTCCACAATCAGATCGGGCTGCTCACAGAATCGATCGGCAACCCGACGCCGGAGGAAATCGGTTTGGTGCCGGATCGCATGTTGCCGAAGAACGACTATCCCTTCCCGATCGCTCCGCAGACGTGGCACTTCCGCCAGTCGGTTGACTACTCGCTCACGGCCAACTACGCAGTGCTCGACTTCGCGCAGCGCTATCGCGAAACGCTGCTCTACAACATCTACGTGATGGGCAGGAACTCGATCAAACGCGGCAACACCGATACATGGACGATGTACCCGCGGCGTGTCGCGGAGGTCAAGGCCGAGATCGAGAAGGACCAGAAGATCGACGGCAGCGATCCGCGCGCGACGCGCGGAGGTCGCGTGCAGACGGTGCCGACCAAGTACTACGCGTTGCTGCGACGGCCCGAATGGCGAGACGCGCGCGGCTACATCCTGCCGGCGGATCAAGGTGACTTCCTCACCGCCACCAAGTTCGTCAACATCCTGATCAAGTCAGGCGTGACGGTCGAACGCGCAACTGCGGCGTTCTCCGCTGGAGGCAAACAGTATCCGGCCGGTTCGTATGTGGTCCGGGCCGCGCAGGCGTTCCGCCCGCACGTGCTCGACATGTTCGAGCCGCAGGATCACCCGAACGATTTGCAGTATCCAGGCGGACCGCCGATTCCGCCCTACGACAACGCAGGATGGACGGTCGCGTTGCAAATGGGCCTTAAATTCGACCGCGTCCTTGATGCGTTCCAGGCGCCAAGCGAGCGTCTTACGGATGTGATCAAGCCACCTGCCGGCTCGGTGACCGAGACAGCCAACAGTGTCGGCTACGTCGTGTCACATCAGATGAATGACGCCACGGTCGTGGTGAATCGGTTGCTGAAGGCGGGCGAGGACGTGTTCTGGGTTCGCGATCGCAACTGGCAGTCGGCGAACGGCACTGGCGCGATCTTCATCGCCGCGAAGCCGACCACGCTGCCAACCTTGAAGACCGCGGCGCAGGAGCTTGGGTTGCACTTCCGGGGCGTGAACGCGAGCGAGCGTCCGACATCCGGGCTACTGAAGCTGCAACCGGTACGCATCGGCCTCTGGGATCAGTATGGCGGCTCGATGCCTTCGGGTCACGTGCGCTGGCTGCTCGAGCAGTTCGAGTTCCCGTTTGACGTTGTCTACCCGGCCACGCTCGATGCCGGCAATCTGCGCGCGAAATACGACGTGCTGCTCTTCCCCGACGGCGGAATCCCGGAAAGCGACAGCGGCGGTGCTGGCGGCAGCTTTGGCGGCCAGCCGCGCGCGGAAGACGTGCCGGCGGAGTATCGGCCGCGTCTCGGTCGCGTCACGCTCAAGACGACGATTGCGCAGTTGAAGAGATTCGTCGAAGAGGGCGGAACGGTGGTGGCGTTCGGCGGCTCGGCGGTGCTCGGTCATCACCTCGGGCTGGCAGTGAGCGATCATCTCCTCGAAGAACAGCTGGACGGTAGCGAACGCCGGTTGCCGAGCGCCAAGTTCTACATTCCCGGGTCGATTCTGCGCGTCGCGGTCGATAACACGAACCCGCTTGCCTACGGCCTCGAGAAACAGGTGGATGTGTTCTACGACAACAGTCCGGTGCTGAGTCTCAAGCCTGATGCGGCCATGCGCGGGCTGAAACCGATAGCGTGGTTTGATACAAAAGCGCCGCTCCGATCCGGATGGGCGTGGGGCCAGCATTATCTCGAAGGCGGCGTCGCGGCCGTTGAAGCGTCGCTCGGCAAGGGCAAGGTGCTGCTGTTTGGACCTGAAATCACGTTCCGCGCGCAGCCGCACGGCACGTTCAAGTTCCTGTTCAACAGCATCTACTACGCTGGCGCGCAGCCGCAGCGCGTGTCGACCACTGATGAGCGGCAGTAGGGTTTGACGCAGAGAGGCAGAGTGGACGCGGATTAGACGCAGATTAGACGCAGATAGAACGCAGATAGAACGCAGATAGGGACGCAGATGCGACGCAGATAAGAACGCAGATGAAGCGCGCAGATACTGACGCAGATGCGACGCCGATCGAGTGTAGGGCGCGCACCGGGCGAGACCGGCCCTAGACGGGTGGTGTAGCATCCCCACATGCCGGACCTGCAAAGGCCGCTCAGCGAGCGCTTCGACGAGGCGCTTGCGTTCGCGCATCGCGTGCATCGGCGTCAGGCGCGAAAAGGCACCCAGACGCCCTACTTCGCGCACGTCATCGGCGTCGCGTCGCTGGTGCTGGAGTATGGCGGCACCGAAGACGAAGCGATTGGCGCGCTGCTGCACGACACGCTCGAAGACGCGCCGGACGATTTGCCGCCCGATGATGTCCGCACGATCATCGCAGGTCGCTTCGGTCACACCGTCCTCGAGATCGTCGAACACTGCACCGATACCGACGTCAAACCGAAGCCGCCATGGCGCGAACGGAAGCTGCGCTACATCGCCGCGGCCGAACACGCGCCGCTCCCGGCGATGAAAGTGTCCGCCGCCGACAAGCTTCACAACTTACGCGACTTAATCCGCGACTATCGCCTCGTTGGCGATGCGCTGTGGGACCGGTTCAATCCTGAAGCGGGGCGCTCGGGCACGCTCGGTTACCACCGCGCGCTCGCCGGGCTGTACCGACGTCGTATGCCCGGCCCGCTCGCGGACGAGTTGACGCGTGCGCTCGTCGAACTCGAGGAGCTCACGGGAGAACGAGGGCGCTGGCCTTGAGACCGCCCACGGCATTTCTGCTACCATCCGCACAATCCAGGAGCGAACCATGAACATCGGCCGTCGCGAATTCCTCACGGGTGCGGGCGCGCTCGCTCTTTCGGCCCGGCCCGTGCTTGCCACGCTGCAGGGTGTGCGACCAGGCGGCGTGTTTCCCCCTTCCGTTCGCGCCGACTTTCCGATTGCGTCGATCGAGACCTATCTGAATTCCGCCGCGATGCACCCGGTGGGCACCTTCGCCGCGCGCGCCATCGAGCAGGGTGTTCAGTTCCGTTTGTACGGTCCTGGTGAGGGGCGCGCCGATTTCGGCGCCGCGAAACAGGAGGATCTCAAAAAGCGCTACGCGAAGATGATCAACGCGACCGCCAACGAGATCGCGTTCACCGCCAACACCTCCGATGGCGAAAACATCGTGGTGATGGGTCTCGACCTGGCGAAACAACGCGGCAACATCGTCATCGACGAGCTCCACTTCACGACGTCTCTCTACATGTACAAGGAGCTCGAGAAGAAAGGCGTCGAGCTCCGCATCGTCAAGCATCGCAACTGGGCGATTGACGTCAACGACATGGACAAGGCGATCGATCGCAACACGCGGCTGGTTTCGCTTGCGCTCGTGTCGAACGTCAACGGCTACATGCACGATTGCAAGGCGGTGAGCAGCCTCGCGCACGCGCGCGGCGCATTGGTGTTTGCCGACATCATCCAGGCCGTTGGCGCCGTACCGGTTGACGTGAAAGATCTCGGCATCGACTTCGCGTCGGCGGGCACCTACAAGTGGCTGATGGGCGAACGTGGCCTTGGTTTTCTCTACGTGCGCGAGGACCTGCAGGGCACGATCCTTCCCACGACCCGCTACGGCCACAGGCAGGTGGCGAACTTCAATCGCGCGCAGCTCACGTGGGAGCCGCTGCCAGGCGCCGCGCGCTATGAGACCGGCGGAATTCCGGTGCTGCTTGCCGCCGCTGTGTCAGCCGGGATCGATTACGTCAACACCCTTGGCCTCGACAAGATTCGCGAGCACGCGCGTCAGCTCACCGATCGCTTACAGACGGAACTGCCGCCGCTCGGATACAAGGCGCTGACGCCGCGCGGGACCGAGACACCCATCGTGGCCTATGAGTTGAAAGATACAGCCGCAACGCAGAAGACCCTGCAGGCCGCCAAGGTTGTCGGAACGATCATCGGTAACGAGAACCGCTTGCGTCTCTCGGTCTCGGTGTTCAACACTCACGACGATATCGATCGCGTCGTCGAGGTACTGGGCGGCCGGAGAACTTCGCTTCGATATTGAGAGCGATCGCTGGTTTGTCGGCGTTTTTGGTTGTTTCCTTGTTCCTCCGTTGCTAGTTCGTTTCGTCACGCGAGGGCGATCCATGCCTACCACCGAAGCCTTACGACTGGCGGCATTACGCTCCTATCGCATTCTCGACACCGATCCGGAGCGCGCGTTCGACGACATCGTGTTGCTCGCATCGCAGATTTGCGCTACGCCGATAGCGACGCTCACGCTCGTCGACGAGAAGCGTCAGTGGTTCAAGGCGCGCGTTGGCCTCCCGATGGCCGAGACGGAGCGCAGCATCGCGTTCTGCTCCCACACCATTCAGCAGCGCGACGTGATGATCGTGCCCGACGCCCGCGGCGACGAGCGCTTCCGCAACAATCCCATGGTGATCGGCGAGCCGCACATTCGCTTCTACGCCGGCGCGCCGCTGGTGACGCCTGAGGGTCACGCCGTCGGCACGTTGTGCGTCATCGATTCGGTTCCGCGCACGCTTACAGACGATCAGCTGCGTGCCCTCGAGGCGCTGCGGCGCCAGGCCGAGGCGCAGCTCGAACTGCGCCGCAACCTGTTCGAGCTCGAAGACGCACTCGAGGCGCGCGACAAGGCCGAAGCGGAGCAGGCGACGCTCGTCATGGAGCTGCGGTCGTCGCTCGACAACGTCAACAAGCTGAGTGGGCTGATTCCGTATTGCTCAAAATGTGAGTTGAATCTGGTCGTGCCGGCGGTGCCTTCGTCCATCGAAATCGTGACCGAAGGACTCAGGCAGCTGCTGCACAGAAAACATTGGCCCGAGGACGAGATCAACAAGATAGAACTTGCGCTCCAGGAAGCGCTGGCCAACGGCATTCGCCATGGCTGCAAGGACGATCCGTCCAAGCACGTGCAGTGCATCGTGACCACGGACGTCGGGTCAGGCGAGCTGATGATCGTCGTCCGCGATCCAGGCGCGGGCTTTGACGCAGCGCAGCTGCCGAATCCGCTCGAAGGCGACAACATTTTCAAACCGGGCGGCCGCGGCGTATTCCTCATCAATCAGCTGATGGACGAAGTCGCGTTCGGCGACGGCGGGCGTCAGGTGACGATGCGGAAGCGGCACGCGCGCGCGGCGCCCGGTTCGCAGACGCCGCGGCCGAGCTAGGAACGAAGAACTAGACAAGGGCCCTGCGCTTGATATCCGGCTAACTCCGCGGCCCTTGTCTAGTTCTTGTTGTTGGCTTGGCGCGCTCCGCGCGCCGTAGACCGTTATGCGAGTCTACAACGCGTACAAAATTCACGTCTGTGGCCGCATAACGGTCTAATGTGCTCATGTAGCGGGCGGATCTCAGGTCCGCCAACCCGCTACGCTTTTTTGTGGTGTAACGAAAACGCCGCGCCCTGCGGGTCCATGCAGTTGATAATCCAGTCGCCGCCCGGCACTTCCATCGGGCCGTTCAAGACTTGCCCGCCGTTCGCCTTCACGCGCTCAACGGCGGCGTGGACGTCGGGCACGCGGAAGTAAATCGCCCAGTGCGGCGGCACATTTGCCATTTCCGGCATCTTCTTCATGATGCCGCCGAGATCGAACTTGCGGCCGAAGATGTGGTACTTGCCCATCGGCCCCATGTCCATTGCCGACGTTTCCTTCCATCCAAACAGCTCGGAATAGAACTTCAACGCGGCCTCATCATCCAGCGTGTGCAACTCGTGCCACGAGGCGTTGCCAACTTCCGGCGGATTCTCCGGCATCTGGGGCGAGCTGCGATCGGCTTCGTGGATGGCAAATACGGCGCCTTGCGGATCCTGCATCGTTCGCATCCGTCCGACCTCGGGCACTTCGATCAGCGGACCAAGCGTCTTGCCGCCAAGCTGCTCGATCTTGGCGATCGCATCTTCAAGATTGTCGACAAGGACGTACATCTCCCAATGCGGCGGAAAGTTCATGCCTGGCGGGATGTTCATGACGCCGCCGACCGCGACGCCGCCGTCGCGCGCCCACATGTCATAGGGTTGCGGCGACTTATCGAACGCCTGCACCGTCCAACCAACAACCGGCGTGTAAAACTTCTCCGCGGCTTTCATGTCGGTTGTCAGCAACTCGTACCACACCGGACGACCGTGGTGAACGCTATTGGCCATTTGCACCATTGGCAAGGCTCCCTTCAGTGGCGGCGCGCCTGCCGCGCCAAAGTCGATCAGTCTCGCACGTCTTGTTCAACGAAACCGCGACAGATGTGTACCAAGTGCGAAAATTTCGGGACGAACTCGGGTACCCAGAACGGCTGTGCCCACGTGGGAATCGCGGAACCGCGAACCTCCGGAACGGGAACCCTACGGCCACCATCCCAAAAACCAGCCGGCGACGATGGCGAGCAGAGCGAGAACGAGAATCAGCGCAATGCGCGATTTTCGCTGCCGCACCTGAACCGTTGGAACGGGAGCGGCGGCACGCTCCGCTCGAGGCGCGTGCGGAATGGGGGCGCCGCAGTAATGACACTTCACCGCGGCGTCTTGCACTTTCCGTCCGCATGCCGGACACGGCCTCATCTGTTCACCTCACCCGCCAAACGATTCCATCGTATTAGCGAAACAATCGCATTGACCCAGAACGCGCTGTACAGCAGAGCCGTTAGATAGAGCCCGCGCACTGTATAGAGCGGAACCGCAATCGTATTCACTAGCAGCCAGCACCACCAGTTTTCCACGCGGCGCTCGATCAGCAGTAGCTGACCTAACACGCTGAACGCCAGCACCGTTGAATCGACAAACGGCGCGTACGCGTCGGTGAATCGGTGCAGCAGCCAGCCATACGCACCCGTTACCGCGCCGCCAACTCCTGCTGCTATTGCGATGAGTGCCGGATGACTGTGTCGCACCGGCAGCTCGATGCCGTCCCGCCCATGCCGCCACCGCCACCATCCGAGCACGCCCGTGCCGATGAAAAACATCTGCAGGGTGACGTCCGCGTACAGCTTCGCCGCGAAGAAAACGTATGCAAACAGAACGCAACCCACAATGGTGGTCCACCACATATGCATGCTGTTTCGCCCGGCCAGAAAGATCGACGCGGCGTTGAACGCATTCGCCGCGATTTCGGTCACGTTCATGAAGGCATATACTGCCGCAATAACTCACGGAGCGCCCATGCGCAGCTTGTGCCTTGCCGGCGTCGCCGTTTCCGTTCTGAGTCTTGCGCCGCAACCCGCAGCGCAGCCGCTGAGTCCGTTCACGGCCGAGGACATGCTCAAAGTCGCCACGGCCAGTGTGCTCGAATTGAGCGAGGACGGGCCACAGGTCGCGCTGGCGATCCGTACGCTCGCCGACAACGCGACGACCGATCATTTCCGGTTCGGCGATCCCACATACGTCGCGCCGGCGATGGTCGATGTCGTTGTATACGACACGCATCGTCCGCCCAACAGTGCGCGCGAGTCGATCGACTTCGTAAAGCGCATTCTCGGGTGGTACGACAAATACCTGAAGTCCGCGACTCCTCTGCCATCGACACAGCAACAGTGAGGATACACGTGCGTTTCATTCCGATTCTGCTCGTCGCGATCGGCGTCGCGAGCGGCAGCGCGCAGACCCGGCCGCCGCTGGCGCTCGCCGCGGCGCTCGAAGCGGCGTTGGATCAATTCCCCGCCCGGACCGCCATCTATCTCAAGCACCTGAAGACCGGCGACGAGGTGGCCATTCGCGCCGACGACGCGTTCAACAGCCAGAGCGTCATCAAGATTCCGATCATGGTGCGCGCCTTTCAGCTTGCCGAGCAGGGCAAGCTGCGGCTCGACGAGCGCGTCACGCTCGGCCGCGCGGAGCTGCGCGACGGCACTGGCGTGTTCCAGTACGCCGACGCGGGGCTCGCGCCAACCGTTCACGATCTCATCCAGCAGATGATCATCACCAGTGACAACACGGCGACCGATCAGATGACCACCAGGGTGGGTGGCGTGCCAGCGCTGAACGCGTGGCTCGCGCAGTCCGGGTACAAAATGCGGATGGTGAACCGTGGCTATGAGTATCGCCGCAAGCTCCTCGCGCGGCTCGATGGACGGTTCTCGCAGCTCACCGCCGAGGAGACGACCGGCCTGCAGTACGCGCTGACCGACAATCCGTTGTTCGAGCAGTATCGCTCGCTGTTCACGGGCGAGCGAGCGCCGTGGGTCGATGTCGTGCGCAATCCCGTCAACCGCCAGGCGCATGCGGCGAATCAACGGACGCTGATGGTGGACGATCGCACCTACTGGCTCGGCGACATCACCGCACGCGAGATCGCGCGCATGATCGAGGGCATCGAGCGCGACACCATCGCCTCGCCGGCCAGCTGCGCGACGATGCGGACGTTCATGCGTCGTCAGCTCGCCGGCTCACGTCGTCTTCCCCACTTCGTCGACGTCCCCGTCGGGCACAAGACTGGTGACAGCGGCAACATCGCCAACGACGTGGGCACGATCTACGCGCGCTCGGGGCCGATTGTCATCGCCGTTCTCGTCAACGGCATCATTGGCTCGTACGGTGAGGCGGAAGATCGCATCGGAAGAATCGCAAAGACTGTGGTGGACCACTTCGATGGATCGAGCGCGGCGACCACGGCCGGGCAAACGCCTACGGCTCGGCGCGTCATTCAACCGAAGGGATACAAGCCGAGCCCTGCGCCGCTGTCGCCGGCAATTCTCGTCGGCGACACGCTGTATCTATCGGGAAGCACCGGTGGCGATCCCGCGACGGGTCAGCTGGTCAAGGGCGGGTTCGAGCGCGAGATGCGCCAGATCATGTCGAACGTGCAGACGGTGCTCAAAGAGGCCGGCATGAGCCTCGCGGATGTAGTCTCGGTGACCGCGTATCTGGCCGACATGGCGGACTACGCGCGCTTCAACGAGATCTACCAGGAATACTTCACGTCAACGCCGTTGCCCACTCGATCCACCGTTGCGGTGAAAGAGCTCGCCCGCAGCGCGCGCATCGAGCTGACGATGACGGCTGTGAGGTCGCGATGAAGAAGCTGCAATTACTGTTGATGATGACGGTTGTGACAGTGAGCGCCTTCGCGCCGTCCTTCGACTCGCCTGCCAACGTCGCGCTCGCTCAGGACAGGGCAACGAATCCGTTATGGCACGAGGAGAAGGTCAAGAACTTTCTGCCGCACATGTCGTGGCCCGAGGTGCAAGACCTGCGCACGCGGACCGACATGGTGATTATCCCGATCGCGGCGCTCGAACAGCACGCGCTGCATCTGCCGATCGGGACCGACTACTTCAACGGGCTCGAGCGGGCGAAGCTGATTGCGCAGAAGGCGGACATCCTTGTGGCGCCGATCCTGATGCCGGGCAACTCGCCGTATCACATGGAGTTTCCCGGAACGATCACGTTGTCGTCGCAGACCATCCAGCAGGTGTACTTCGAGGCCGCGCAAAGCCTCATGAAGCATGGCTTCAAGCGCTTTCTGCTTCTGAACAGCCACGGGGGTAATCAGATCATCACGCGGTACATCGCGGATCGCATCAATCAGGAGACGGAAGGCATCGCCGTCGATCTGGGCGACGCGGCGGCGCCGTTTCTCACAAGAGAACGAGCGACCAGCGACGCGGGCGAACGCGTCTTCGATCGTCACGGCGGCGTGGGCGAAACCTCGACGTCGCTTTACATGACACCGAATCTGGTGAACATGGCTGCTGCCAAACGCGCGACACTGACCATGCCGGAGCATCTGCAGAAGATGTTGCCGGACGTGGTTGCGGGCGATCCGACGGCCACGCTCGTCTTCCTCGCCGAAGGGCTCAAGGCAAAAGAGACTGGCAAGCACACCTCCACACGTGAGATGACCGACACGGGTACCTGGGGCCTTCGCGATCCGCACGAAGCGTCCGCGGAAGCCGGCCGGCGATCGACGGAAAATTTCGTTCAGGCAGCAGTGAAGTTTATCGAGCGATGGAATCAGCTCAGACCGATGGGGCGCTGAGAAGTCGACCCCCGTCACGGGGAGCGCCAGCTCGGTCTCGCGCTTACCGACGGAGAACCTCGAGCCAACCAGCTTCCGCATCCTCCAGCGATAGGCCAAAGACCGACTCCACTCGCGTGCGAATGGCCGAGAGCGAGTCGTCGCGATTGTTCGTCGGAAAGAACCGGGTTCGTCGCCATCGTGTCCTCCGAAGCGGGCAGGCGCCGCCGCGGAAGCAATTCTGACGCCACTGAAAAAGGGGTCAGACCCCTTTTTGTCATAGCATCTCATGGGAGATTTCAGATGACTCTCAGACGCATCACCTTGTTTGCCATCGCCGCCAGCCTGTTTGCGGCACCGTCGGCCGTATGGGTAACGGCGGCGGAACAGCGTCCCGTGCAAGGCCCCATCGATGAGCAACGCGCACGCCAGTTGTATGTGAGCAACAAACACGAGGACCACTCGCGTCCCGACTTCAAGCGGCAGATCGACGAGAAGGCGAAGGAAGACGCGCGCTATCCGGCGCTCTGCAAAGGCGTGATGGACTGTACCAAGGTCACCTACCGCAGCAGCGTCGGCGACATGGACATCCCTGCATATCTCTTTCAGCCGCTCGACAAGCGCGGCGCGAAAGGACACGCAGCGATGATCTGGGTGCACGGCGGCGTGCACAGCAACTGGACACTGGCGCCGTATTTCCCGTTCGTCAAGGAAGCCGTCGCGCGCGGCTATGTGATCATCGCGCCCGAATATCGCGGCAGCACCGGCTACGGCGAGCAGCACTACCTCGCCATCGATTACGGCGGCAAGGAAGTGGACGATGTGATCAGCGCGTACGACTATTTGAAGACGCTGCCGCATGTCGATCCCGAGCGGGTCGGCATAATGGGATGGAGTCACGGCGGCTACATCACGCTGCTCTCCGTCTTCCGGGACCAGCACCCAATCAAAGCAGGCGCCGCGATCGTGCCCGTCACCAATCTCGTGTTTCGTCTTTCCTACAAAGGTCCTGGCTATCAGCGCGACTTCTCGACCCAGAAAGGAATTCTTGGCCTGCCGTTCGAGAAGCGCGAGGAATACATCAAGCGCTCCCCGCTGTATTCCGTGGACAGACTGAAAGTGCCGCTGCTGGTGCACGTCGCCACGAACGACGAGGACGTGGATTACGTCGAAGATCAGCAGATAGTCGACGCACTGCGCTCGCGTAAGCCGGATCTGGCCGAGACGAAGGTGTACGTCGATCCCGCGCCAGGCCCGGTGAGCGGCGGGCACACCTTCAGCCGCCGTGTGAATCGCGACTCACTGCAACGCGAAGACTCACCGGAGCAGATCGACTCGTGGAATCGTACGTGGGTGTTCTTCGAGTGGAACTTGCGGCCGTACGAAGATCGATCGAAGGCGAAGACGACGTCACAGCGTCACTGATGAGAGCGAGCGGCGCCATCAACAACACTGGATGGCTCCTACGTCGCGCGATGCTGCAAACGATCAAAGATGCGTCGGCTGCACCCGTGCCTCGTCGACCGCGCGCTGCAACTCCTCACCGTGGCGATCTCTATTGCGCTCGCGTTCGCGTGACGCGCGGCGACACAACCGTCGACGTGCATGTCGAGTTGCAGAAGATGCTGGCTGGCAAGATATCGTCCGAGGAATGGCGCGCGTGGTGCGCCGCACAGGGTCATACGGGCAAACGTCTGAGCGTCGTCAGATGAGCCAACGCGTCTCGGGTGTTAACCGGATTGACATACCGCCGCGCGGGGAGCATATTCGCGGGTGATGGCGCGGTTTGCCGCGCCGCTTCGTGGGCACGGCTCGAGCCGCGCTGGAAGGAGAGGAGCTATAGCCGACGACGTACAGGTACGGCGACCACCGCGGTGTAGCGACTCGTGGATGTGCCGGTTGCTCGACGATTGATGCTGTGCATCAACGACCTAGCGGGGCTTACCCGCCGCGAATCGCACACACCTAACGTGACCAGTGAAGAGGCTGGCGCCAACTGGCGCAGCTGGGACTCTTGTCCAACAGGTTGCGGAGCGTTCTACCGCCGTGGTCGCCCAACCATTGCGGTTTCTTCGCCTCGGTTTCGCGTTCGGCGTTCAGCGCTCAGCCGTCAAGCTCGCGCGCTGTGCCCGTGCAGCCCTCCGGAAAACTCTTCATTCGTATCGCTGTGTTTGGAAAACCTGCAGTCCTCGCCGAATCTGGTCGCTGATTCCCGACCGCGTCAGGAATCAACTGAAGGCTTCACCGCAATTGTGAAATTGCGCCCCGCGTCGAGATCGCTCTTCGAGATGTGCACGTCGTCCGGCTTCTCGGTCACCACCTCGCCCTGTCGCACTTCCACTTCCACTCGATAGTTGCCCTGCGGCACTTTGATCGTGTAGCCGCCGTTCACGGCCGTGGATGTTTCGAGCTTCTCGCCTGTCTCGAGGTTCACGATGGTGACTTTGCGCCCCGACAGTGGAGCGTTGTCGCCTGCTGAGCGCACAAGACCCGAAATGGTCCCGCCAGTGTTCGGAGGTCTCGAGCCCGGGCTTATCACGGATCCACGCGCGATACACGACGCGAGAAACAGCGTTAAGACGATGACAGCTGAGCAGAGGCGCATTGCTCGTCTCCTGCGGTTACTTGACGACCTTGCCGCCCGTTCGATCATCCTTTACGAACTTATCCCGCGCCGGCATCTTCACCTGCGGCAGCGTCTTCGCATCCATGATGGAGTTCTCAGGAACGATCTCATTGAGGTGCAGCAGATACGCCACAACTGCATACGTTTCGTCCGGTGTCAGCGTGCCCGGCTGCGCGAACGGCATCGCGCGGAAGGTGTAGTCGTAGAGCGTAGTGGCGTACGGCCAATAGTTGCCGACGGTCTTGACGTTCGGTTCTTTGCCGACGAGCTGATCGAACGGCTTGCCTCGTCCCTTCTCACCGTGGCAGGACTGACATTTCGCCGCATACACCGCGGCGCCTTCTGCGACGGTGCCCTTGCCTGGCGGCAGCCCGCGTCCGTCGGGCATCACATCGATATCGATTTTCCTGATCTCATCTGCACTGGCCGCTCGACCGATCCCGAGCGGAGCTGACTTACCTGTCTGTTCGTCAGCGGTCAACATGTAGCCGCGGGCCTTCAGGCCCGCCCCTGCGGCCGCCAACATCACGATCGCGGCCACGACCACCCTTGCTCTCATACACCCGCTCCCGCAAACGTCACGGCGCCATCCGCCGTCACGCGCCACGCGCGCATCTGGTTGTAGTGATACTGCGTCGCGGGGCCGCGCGCCTTCATCAATACCTCGAGCGTCGGCTGCACGTAGCCTGTTTCGTCGGTCGCGCGGCTCATGAGCGTCGCCGCGGTGCCATCCCACTTCCACGGATAACGGAAGCGCGTGTGACACTTCGACAGCACCGGCTCGTCGAGCGTCGCCGCGTGCCACGTCTTTCCGCCGTCGGCACTGACGTCGACGCGCGTGATGCGGCCGCGCCCGCTCCACGCCAGGCCGCGAATTTCCCACCATCCGGGACCGGTCAACTTATCCGGATAGGCAGGCTCGGTGATCAGCGACTTCGCGTCCATCACCAGACTGAAGATCCGCGACGTCCCATCGGGCAGCGGATCGGTGTACTTGGCTGTTTCCTCTCGCGTCATGAACGGCTGGTCGGCAAGCTCGATTCGACGCAGCCATTTCACGCTCGCGTTACCTTCGTATCCGGGCAGCAACAACCGCACGGGATATCCCTGCTCTGGCCGCAGCGCCTCGCCGTTCTGCGCGTACGCAATCAGCGCATCGTCCATCCCTTTCTCGACCGGGATGCTGCGCGTCATCACCGCCGCATCCATGCCTTCGGCGAGAAACCACTGTGCTTTCGGTGACACGCCGGCTTCGCGAAAGAGCGTCGCGACTAGTACGCCGGTCCACTCACTCGTGCTCGTGAGGCCATCGAGCTGCTGCGGCGTGAGATCGCCAGGAATCCCTTCGCGTCGATACGTGCGTCCGCCATTGCCGGAGCACTCGATGAAGCGAATCAGGGAGCGTCCGGGAAAACGCTTCAGATCGTCGAGCGTGAAGACCAGCGGCCGCTCGACCAGACCGTGAATCAGCAAGGTATAGGTTTTGGGATCGATCGTCGGCACACCTCCGTGATGTCGCTCAAAGTGCAAATCCGCGGGCGTGATGATGCCGTCGAGATCCTGCAGCGGCGTGAGCGACGAGGTGCGCCGCTCGCTGAACGACACGCGTTTGGGCTGTTCAAACGGCGAGCGCGTGCCGACATCCGACGCCTGTTTGCCCTGGACCTTGGTCGGATCGGCCGGCACCTTCGCGCGCGCGGCCTGGTCGGCGCTTTGGCCCGCAATGGGTGCCAGTCCGGCGCCGACAACGCCCGCAGTGCCGGCGATCAGCGCGTGGCGACGAGAGACTTTCTTCATCAACATTGCTCCGGTCTGAAGATCGAGCGAGCCTACCACAACGTGCGCTAGGATCCGCGCAGAAGGAGAATCCATGACCAGATCCCCCGCACTGGCAGCGCTGGCAATGACGGCTATGGTGTCTATGATGGTCGCGACCGCGACGTCTCAGGGCCGCGGACCCGACCCAAACGTGCGCGCCGCGATCGAGGCGGCAAACAAGAAGTTTATGGACGCTGCAGCCAAAGGCGATGCGGCGACCATCGCCTCGGTCTATTCCTCGGATGCGGTTGCGTTTCCACCGAACGCCGACGCTGTCAAGGGTCGGGCCGCCATACAGAAGATGTGGCAGAACGTGCTCGCGTCAGGGATCGCGAGTATGGAGCTCACCACAAGCGAAGTGGAATCGGCGGGCGATTTGGCGTACGAGGTGGGCGACTACGCGATGAAAGCGAAAGACGGCAAAGTTGCCGACCGTGGAAAGTACTGCGTCGTCTGGAAGCGCGTGAGTGGGCAGTGGATGCTGCACCGCGACATCTGGTCCACAAGTATGCCAGCCACGACGAAATAGGTGACGGAGCAGCGACAATCAGATTCGCGCGGCTCGTACAATCGCTATTTGCTTCGCGCCGCCGGTCACACCGCCGAAGGCGGTCCCACCCGACGGGTCCTACCACCAAGCGAACGTGAGGCGATCCCAGAGTCCTAATCGTGCCGCAGCGCCGTCATCGGATCGAGCCGCGCAGCGCGACGTGCGGGGAGATAGCCCGCGAAGGCGGAGACGCAGAGCATGAGCGTAATCGCAAGCGCGCTCGTCGTGGCGTCGCTCGGCGTCAAGCCGAAGAGCAGCGACGCCACGAAGCGTCCTGACGCCAGCGCCGCGGTCACGCCGATCACCACGCCGATGCCGACCAGAATCATCGATTCGCGCATCACCATGTGCAGCACGCTTTGACGCTGCGCCCCCAGCGCCATGCGGATGCCGATCTCATTGGTGCGGCGCGTGACGTTGTACGACATCAATCCGAATAGACCGATCGAGGCGACCAGTACGGCGAGTCCGCCGAAAAGCCCGTACGCTTTTGCGAACACCCGCTCCTGCGCAAAGCGGCGCTCGATCTGATCGCTCTGTGTCGACATGTCCATGATCGGCACGTTGTCGTCGACCTGACGCACCGCTTCGCGAATCGATGCCATCGCGAGCGAGGGGTCACTCGCGGTCCGGATGATGTACGCCATCGCCCCGACCGGGCTCTGCACGTACGGCACATACATCGTCGCGGGCGGCGGCTCCCGCAGCGCGTTGTACATGATGTCTTTCACCACGCCGACAATTTCGATCTGATTGCTCGTTTCCAGCGTGTTACCGAACCGCTTGCCGAGCGGATCTTCGTTGGGGAAAAACTTACGCACCGCTGCTTCGTTGATGATGGCAACTTTCGGCGCCGGCAGGTTGTCGCGTTCGCTGAACGCGCGCCCGCGCGTCAGCGCAATTTCCATCGTTGCGAAGAAGTTGGGCGCGACGCGAGCGCGATTGATGCTGGCCCCCTCGCGATCGCGCGCGTTGTTGAGCGCGGCCAGATCGTATTGCCGCCCCTGCACGAGGAAGGTGGTGCTGTTGACGCTGCCGGTCAGCATCAGCGGGTTAGAGAGCGTGACCGATCGTACGCCTGGAACTTGCATGATGCGCTGGGTCAGCTGGTCATAGAGGGAGGCGATCCGTGTCGCATCGTAACCATTCAGTTGCGGATTCAGGCGAAAGAGCACGAGGTTGTTCGGGTTGAAGCCAACGTCGACGCGGCGAAGGTTCTCGACAGTCCGGAGAAACAGTCCGGCACCGACCAGCAGCACGAGTGAGATTGCGACTTGCACCACGAGCAACGCTTTGTTGAGCAGCGTCCGCGAGCGGCTCACGCTGCGACTCGTGTCCTTCAACGCCTCGCCTGCCGTCGTGCCTGTGACGCGCAGCGCGGGCGCCAGTCCAAACAGGATGCCGGTAAAGAGCGCAACCACTGACACAAACAGCAGCACCCGCCAGTCGAGCGGTGCGCGTCCGACTTGCGTCGGCAACAACTGACGTCCCCAGTAAGCGACGAGCAATCCGAGCAGCCCGCCGGCAAACGCCAGCATCACACTTTCGGTGAGCAGCTGACGCACCAAGCGCATACGCGTGGCGCCGATCGATAGGCGAACCGCAATCTCCCTCTGACGCGCCGCCGCGCGAGAGAGAAGCAGATTCGCGATGTTGGCGCACACAAGCAACAGAATCAGACCGACGACGACGCTGATGATCGTGACGGAGCGAAGCGCTGCCGGATCGTTGTCGTATACGCCTTGCGCGGCCCAGCTCGCCTGAAGACGCGACACCTCGGTGCGATTGCGATTCGACGATGATTCGCGCTCGGCCGGCGGCAACGACGCAAGGTAAGTCGCCATACCTTCGCGCGCGGCTTGTTGAAATACGCCCTCGAGATTGCCGGTGACTTGGTCGATCGTGGCGCCCGGCTTTAGACGTCCGATCACCTGCAACCAGTAGTAAGTGGGCTGGCTCAGTCGCGGCGGCGAATTGGGCGGCCCGGCCGCGGTCGGATTCAGCTGCGGATCGAGTGCAAGGGGCAGCGTCAAGTCCGGCGCCTCAGCGATGACGCGTTGCACGCCCGTGAATTGAGGCGACAGAACGCCGACAATCGTGACGAGCAGGTTGTTGGCGCGCACCGCTTTGCCGATGATCGCCGGGTCGTTGCCGAAGCGGCGGTTCCAGTACTGCGCGCTGATCGTCATCACCGGCGGCGCGTTCGCCTGATCATCTTCAGGCAGCAGCGTCCTGCCGCGGATGGCTTTCACGCCGAGCAGCGGCTGATAGTTACCGGAGGCCTGATACGCGGTGGCGATCTCCGCGTGCCCGTCGACGACGACGTTGACCGAGCCGAGCGGGGCGCCGGCGGCGAGGTCGGTCATTGTTTTGTTCGCGCTGCGGAGCTGTTGATAGACGGGATACGACACCGTCGAACCCGCGGCCTCCACGCCCGGTGGCCGGGCGATACCGCCGTACTCGCTGACGTTGTTGGCCATGCGATTGCGGCCAATGTGGCGCAGGCGCACGAGCGAATCGGGATCCTCGACCGGCAGTTTACGCAGCAGGAGTCCGTTGGTGGCGCTGAACAGGGCGGTGTTCGCGCCAATCCCGAGCGCGAGCGAGAGCACCACCATCGCGCTCCAGGCTTTGCCTTGCAGAAGAACGCGGGCGGCGTAACGCAAGTCCTGCAGCATGAGGTCTCCTCGTCTGCTATGAGACGCAACGTGACGGCGAACGGTTGGGCAACGTTCGCCGCATATTAGCCGCTCTCGGCCCAGCGGGTTCACACGCGCGCGATGGCCAGGCGCACGGCCGCGATCCGTCCGGGATAATAGCCTCATGCCTGCCGCGTCGCGAATCTCGAGCCTCGCCGCCAAGGCGCGAAAGATCTTCGGCGCGGCTCGGCTGATTGAAATCGAGACGCTCGCCATTTTTCTCGTGCTCGCGGTGATGCTCCTCGGCTTCGCGAACATTGCCGACGAGGTTGGCGAGGGCCAAACGCGCGCCTTCGACGATGCGGTGCTGATGGCGATGCGCAGCGCCGACGATCCGAGCGATCCGATTGGGCCCGAGTGGTTCGAGGAAGCGGTCCGCGACATCACGAGCCTTGGCAGCGCGACCGTGCTGGTGCTCGTCTCGCTGACCGTCATCGGCTTTCTGTTGATGTCGAGCGCAGAAGGCGCCGCCGCTCTCGTGGCTGTGTCGGTCGGGGGCGGTATGCTGCTCGTCAGACTGTTAAAAGGCGTATTCGAGCGATCCCGCCCGGATGTGGTGCCGCATGCCGTCCAGGTGTTCACCAACAGTTTTCCGAGCGGTCATGCCACGCTGTCAGCGGTGACGTATCTGACGCTCGGCGCGCTCCTGGCGCGCGTGGAGCGACCGCGTGCGGCAAGGATGTATTTCCTCGGTGTCGCGATCACGCTCACGATTCTTGTCGGGCTCAGTCGCGTGTATCTCGGCGTCCATTGGCCCACCGACGTTCTCGCCGGTTGGTGCGTCGGCGGCGCGTGGGCCATTCTCTGCTGGCTGGTCGCCGCGCGGCTGCAGCGAAAGGGCACAGTTGAAAAGCAGATAGAAAATTGAGCGCGTTTGCGGACGCCGACTTGTTCGCGGCGAGAAGCTGGTAACTTTCATCTTTCGGCGTACTGCGGTTTAGCCAAACGCTGAAGGCTGCGAGCTGATAGCCGATAGCCGAGATCGGACCGCAACGTAACGCTTGCCTTTCGCATTCGACGATGGCATCGTCGTCCTGAGGTCAGAGAAGGAATGCTCCAATGGAGGTATCGGACGTGTCTCCTGCGCTCCGAGAACGTCTGGGCGTTGAGGCAACTGTCGGATTGCTGCGCCTCTTTGACACCGCGCGTCAGGAGTGGAC
>JBKPDL010000135.1:0-13823 GCA_046727855.1 Acidobacteriota bacterium | reverse complement strand
ACGAGCTGCCCAACGGTGTCAAAGTCGGGGGCTGAAGCAGGGAACTAGCCAAGGCCCTGCACTTGATATCCGGCTAACTCCGCAGACCGTTATGCGGGTCCACAACGCGTACAACATTCACGTCTGTGGCCGCATAACGGTCTAAGAACTAAGAACGAGGAACCAGGAACGAGGAAAGGCCGCGCATTAAAAGCCGAGAACCAACATCTTGAGTGCTAACACGGCCAGCATCTGACCGAGGTTGCCGATCGCCTGCGTGTTGCTCGGATCGAGCCGAATGGCTTCGCGGAAATGCCTGAGGGCCTCCACATTCCGCCCCATCGCCAGGAGCGTGCTGGCCAGATTGTTGTGCGCGCTGGCGTAGCGGGGATCGATTGCCAACGCCTGCCGATACTCTTCGACCGCGCCGTCAAAGTCTCCGACGACAGAGAGCGCCGTCGCGACATTGAAGTGTGCCTGGGGCGACGAGGGCTTCAACTGAAGTGACGCCCTGAAGTGCTCGGCGGCTTTGTCCGCCTTTCCCAAGCGCAAATACAAAAGCGCCGCATCGTCGTGCAGCTCGGCATCGGTTGGCGTCGCGCGGAGCATGGTTTCGTAGCCGATCACGTCCTCGAGGGTCATCTTGCGTTCGCTTTCGGCGTTGAGCGTGGCGAGGTCGCGATGGTCGCGCGGCAGGAGCTGAAACCAGAGATCGCCCATCTCGTCCGCGGTTCGCTGGCCCCAGAACACGCGACGCGGAGGCCGATCGGGATTGCGCGGGTTCGCGTCAGAGTTGTCATAGAGGTATTCCATGGCCAGGCGCGTGCCCTTCGGCAGCGCGAGCGGTGCCTCGTAGCGGTAAACGTGCTGCCAACGAAAATCCCACTCGCTGATGTGGATGAGCGATCGCGTCGTGCCGTCGGGAAGCGTCGCGGTTCCGCGCACGTCCCTCGCCCGGTAGTGCGCATGCGGCTGCACCGCCTGCAGCTCGACATCAACCGGCAGCACGAACGAGTCTTTGATCGTGTAACGCGTCTGCCGCGGAGGAATGTCGATTCCCTGCGACCCCAACCGCAGGATTGCCGGCGTGCGCGTCGGACGTTCCTTGCCGAAATAGAGCCCAATCACCGGTTGCACGAGCTCGGGCGCGCCACTCGGCTGCAGATGCAACTGCACGACGAGGTCGGCGCCCGGGTGCAACGGCCACGCCAACGCGCCGGGCACGAGCGGCGCGAGTTGTCCCGGCGTCCAGCCGAGGAAGTGACCATCGGGATACACCGCTGACCGCGGCATCAAACCGTCGTATCCAGGCAGCGGATCGGCCGCATCGAGCGTGCGCGTGGCCGGCGAGTAATCGAGTCGGATGTTGGCGTGATGCACCACCCTGGGGTTGCCGGGTAAAAACTCGAGCCCGCGCACATATCGAACCTCGCTAATCGGCAGCGGAATCGCGAAGATACGGAACACATCGGTCGGCTCCGCCTGCAACTGAAACGGCGCCGGCAATGTGACGACGAGATCGGGTGTGCCGAGTTGCCATCCATCAGTGCGCGACGGCGTGCGCGGCAGATCGCGCGAGTCGCCGGCCGGGGCTCCTGCGGCCACCCACTCTTCAATGAGCGCAATCTCGCGATCGGTCAGCGAGCGCTGGCCGACAAACGGTCCATCGTACGGATCAGCCTTCCACGGCGGCATGAAGCGGCTTTTCGTGACCTGCACGATCTGCGTCGCGTGCTGACGAACGGCTTCATGAGTGAGGAGGCTGAAGGGCGCCGGACCGCCGGGCCGGTGACACGATCCGCACGCGTCGAAGACGATGGGCGCTACATCCTTCGCAAAGGTCGGCGGACGCGGGACGAAATCGGCAAGCGCACAGCCGATTGCCTGTGTTCGAGGGACCGCAATTGGCGTTCCGTTGACAATCGCGAGGAGTGCGTCGCGAAGATCCCGCTTGGTCGGTGCGGGGCGATCGACACCGAAAGAGACGTAGCGATCGTCGATTCGCCCCCGATAGACGACCTGCCCGCGTGTGTCGATGACCGCGGCTTCCGGCGCAATCGTCACGCCCGCGCGCCGCACGAGCGTCTGCTCCGGGTCGCGCACAACCGGCATGCGGTAGCCAAACCGCTTCACGTGATCGTCGATCGCCGCGGTTGAATCGGCGGCGTTGGGGAAAACCAGCGAAAACTGAATGCCCCGACTCTCAAACTCCTGCTGGAGGCGGGCGATCTCCGGTGCATAGCGATTGGAGATCGGGCAGTCGATCGTCGTAAAGACCAACACGCGCGCCTTGACGTCCGCCGACAGCACGAATGGGTCGGGCTGTTCGGACGCCGCGACCGCGACCGCCGCGGCGAATCCAACGATGACCGGAAAACGCGCCATCTGACTTGAGATGTCTGATCGTTGATTGTAGATTGCAGCTTGCAGCTTCAATTCAGCGATTGATGGCGAAAACCCAGCGCAATAGATCTGCCATCCTCAACAAATCTGCAATCTTCAATACATCTGCAACCTCCAATCCTACATCTGCAATTGTCATCTTCCTGATCGCCCTGGCCGTTCGCCTCATTCACGTGTGGCAACTCCGAGCGGCGCCCTACTTTTCTGTTTTGTTGGGCGACGCGCGCGGCTACGACGAGTGGGCCAGGCGTCTGGCGGCGGGCGACTGGCTCGGCAGCGAGGTCTTTTATCAAGCGCCGCTCTATCCCTATTTCCTCGGCGTGATCTACCGATTCGTCGGCGCCGATGTGCTCACGGTCCGGGTGATTCAGGCCATCGTCGGTGCCGGCTCGTGCGCGGCGTTGACGTATGCCGGGACGCGCCTCTTCTCGAAGCGGGTCGGGATCGTTGCCGGGCTCGTGCTTGCGTTTTACCCCGCCGCGATCTTCTTCGATGCACTAGTGCAGAAGTCGGTGCTCGATCTTTTCTTTACCTGCGTCGCCCTCGCGCTGATTGGAATCATCGTGGGAGGAACCGATCGCCCGCGACCGGTCTGGCTGGCGCTCGGCGCCACCCTCGGCGCGCTCAGCCTGACGCGGGAAAACGCGTTGCTTCTGGCCGCCGTCCTGTTTGTCTGGGCGGTGATGCGAAAGTCGGTCACGGCTGCTGCGCTTTTTCTGGCCGGCATGGCCGTGGTGCTGCTGCCGGTGGTCGCGCGCAACGCGGCGGTTGGCGGCGGGTTCTACCTCACCACCTCACAGTTCGGATCGAACTTCTTCATCGGCAACAACCCCGGCTCGGACGGCACTTACATGTCTCTCCGTCAAGGGCGTGGCGATCCCGCATTCGAGCGACAGGATGCAACCGAGCTGGCGCAACAGGCGCTGGGCCGCACCCTGACGCCGGGCGAGGTCTCGGACTATTGGTTCGCACGCGCGACTGCGTACATCCGGTCGGAGCCGCTGTCCTGGACGCGGTTGATGCTGCGGAAAGCGGCGCTGCTGGTGAACACATCGGAGATGTTCGATACCGAAAGCCAGGAGAGCCACGCCGAGCATTCCACGATTCTCGCAGTGACATCGCCGATCGGACGGTTCGGCGTTCTGGTGCCGCTCGCGATCTTCGGCGCGATCGTGGTCTGGCCGCGGCGTTCGCAACTCTGGATTCTGTATGCGCTGCTCGCCGCGTATGCGCTCAGTGTAATTCTGTTCTTCGTCATGGCGCGGTATCGCCATCCGTTACTGCCATTGCTCATGCTCTTCGCGGCGGCGGGAGCCGACGGCGCGAGACGATTCTGGCGGACCATGCCGCAGGCACGTATCGCGCCGACAGTGGCCGTCGTAATCGTCGCCGCCATCGTCAGCAATCGTCCCATGCTCTCCTCGTCGGTGATGCGAGCGATCACCGAGCACAACGTTGGCACTGCGCTCCAGGAACAGGGGCGCGTGGACGAAGCAATCACGCATTACCGTGCCGCGCTCGAAATTCGTCCCGACTACGGGCCCTCATATAACAACCTCGGCACCGCGCTCATGGCCAAGGGCGATCTCCCTGCCGCCGTGGCCGCGTTCCGCGAATCGCTGCGCCTCCAGCCTGATTCGGCGAGCGCGCGCAAGCTCCTGGCCGACGCCAACTACGATCTGGGAAGCGCTCTGCTCGAGCGCGGCGACGTGCGGCGCGCGGAGGCGGCATTAGGTGAATCGCTGCTGCTCAATCCGAACTCTGCCGAAGCGCACAACAATCTGGGAATCGCGCTAGCGTCCTCAGGCAGGCTCGACGAGGCGGTCGGTCACTGGCGTAGGGCGCTGGAGATCAAGCCTGGCTTCGCCGACGCTGAAAAAAACCTGCGGCTCGCAGGTCGGTGACTTCGCAGAGGGTGACTTTGCAGAATTGGCGATCTCGAGATCTGGAGATTTGGAGAAAATTTGGAGATCACCACATTTTGGAATCTCCAAATCTCGAGATCGGCAAATCTCCAAATTCACCATTCACCAATGCAGCGTCACCACCGTGTCACCACGCCTACGCCGTAGAAGCGCGGCTGCAGGATGCTGTTCGGCTGCAGATAGGTATTCGTCAGCACGTTGGTCGACGTGTACGTGACAATCGCGTCCGAGTTGGTCGCGTTGAAAATCTCCAACGTCGGCATGATCGTCATGCGGCCGAAGGTGAACGTCCGTGAGATCTTGAAATCGAGCCGCAAGGTGTTGGGATTATCCGGCGCCGTGCAGGTCACATCGAGCTGCCGCTCGATGGACACGCCGCCGAACACTTGCATGCGCGCCGGCCGTGCACGGAATTCAAAATTGAATGTACTCGATGTTGCTCGACCAGCCGCCTTCGATGAGCAGCTTGCTGCTCACGGTAGACGTGTACTATACGACGCATGAGCAGACGTGTTCTCGAATGCGCGGCGCTTCTCGCCTCGATTGCCAGTATCGTGACCTCGGCCCAGGCGATTACAGGAAAGGATTTGCTTGCAGGATTCGGCAATCCAGGGCGATGGCTGACCTACTCGGGCGATTACAGCGGCCGCCGCCATAGTCCGTTGAATCAGATCACGACCGCCAACGTCGCGCGCCTCGGGCCGCAATGGACGTTTCAAACCAACGTGGTCGGCAAGTTCGAGGCCACGCCCCTGGCGATCGACGGCGTTCTCTATGTAAGTGGTTGGGACAATCACGTCTGGGCCCTCGACGCGAAGACGGGCCGTCAACTCTGGCACTATCAGCGCAGGATTCCGCAAGGTGTGCAGGCCTGCTGTGGACGCGTCAATCGCGGGGTTGCGGTTCACGGGACGCGCCTGTTCATGAGCACGCTCGACGCGCATCTGGTGGCGCTCGATATGAAGACAGGTGAGGTCGAATTCGACGTCGAGATTGCCGACTTCCGCGAAGGTTACGGATCGACGCCGGCTCCGCTCGTCGTCAAGGACAAAGTCATTGTTGGCGTCACCGGCGGTGAGTTCGGCATTCGCGGCTTCATCGACGCCTACGATCCGGTCACCGGCAATCGCGTGTGGCGGTTCTACACCATTCCCGCTGCCGGTGAGCCGGGCAGCGACACGTGGCCGGAGGAAGTATGGAAACGCGGCGGCGGTCCAACCTGGCTCACCGGCACCTACGATCCGGATTTGAACCTGCTCTATTGGGGCACGGGCAACCCGGCGCCGGACTGGTACGGCGATGATCGCAAAGGTGACAACCTCTATACCGGTTCGCTCGTCGCGCTCGACGCGGATACTGGCAAGCTGCGCTGGCACTTCCAGTTCACGCCGCACGACACACACGACTGGGACGCGAATCAGATTCCGGTGCTCGCGGACCTCACCCTTGGCGGCAAGCCTCGCAAGGTGGTTATGGTCGCAAACCGCAACGGCTTCTTCTATACGCTCGATCGTGCGACCGGCGAGTTCCTGCAGGCCAAACCGTTTGTGAAGATCACCTGGGCAACCGGGGTCGATGGGAAGGGTCGTCCCGTTCTCGTGCCAGGGTCGGATCCAACGCCCTCCGGCAGCACCACGTGTCCCGATCTCTTCGGCGGCACCAACTTCATGTCGCCTGCGTTCGACCCGTCAACGGGACTGTTTTACGTGACGGCGCGAGAGACGTGCATGGTGTTCTCGAGCCGCAAGGAAGAATACAAGGTCGGCGAACGGTGGATGGGCGGCAGCGTGAAGATCACCGGCGAGCGGAGCGGTGCGCTGCGCGCGATCGATGCCGGCACCGGCGAGCGCAAATGGGAGTTCCCCTATCCTACGCCCTCGTGGGGCGGCGTCTTGTCCACTGCCGGCGGCGTTGTGTTTACCGGTGACAACGAAGGCAACTTTCTCGCCTTCGATTCGCGTACGGGCAAGAACCTGTACCGGTATCAACTCGGCGCCCAAGTGTATGCCGCGCCAATGACCTACATGGTCGACGGCAAGCAGTACGTCGCCTTGGGTGCCGGAACAACGCTGACGGTGTTTGGGTTGGCGACGACCGGATCGTCAGCGGACCTGCAGGTCCGCCGCTACGTACCGCACATGTAGCCGCGGGCTTTCAGCTCCGCTGTTCACGAATAACTAGCGCGGATCGTGAGGTCCGCCTAGGCGGTCCGATCAATCTGCCGAATGGTGCTCGACGGCTGGCCCTGCGCAATCCGATACACGCGCAGGTATGCCACCAGGGCCGTGAGCCCGATGAATTCGAACACGAGGCCACGCACGATCCACGCGATCAACTGAAGCGGGAGCGCGGCGAGTCCAATGAACGGCACAAACGCGATCAAGCCAAGCGCCGCGGTTGCCAGAATCGACGCTGCTGTCGTCAGAATAATCAACACCATTGTCGCCGTGAAAATCATTCCCACAGTGCGGAATTCGTGGCGTAACAAACCCGCCACCCGGCGCACGGCTTCGGGCACCGTGCAATCGTCGGCGCACACGACAATCTGTAGCAACAGGTAGAGCGCGTTCACCACGGTAATCACCGCGACGATGATCAGCGACACGAGCGCTGTTACGCTCCAACTGCTTGGCTCGGGCGCAGGTCCAAATAACAGGAGGACCGAGGGCACCGTGGTCAGGCCGTAGACGATCAGCAGCCCGGCGCCGAGGATGAGGTAGCGTCTGAACAGCCGCTGCGCGCCATCGGCAAAACGCTCGAGCGAAAAAAAGGCCGCGCGCCGAAACGCCGGCAGCCGGATTGGCGGGTGCTCGATGGCGCCGGCGGCGCGTTCGGCCGCCGAGAGCACCGTCACGGTGCCGCCCTTGACGAGGAACATCATCAGCGAGCCGCCAATCACGACAACGGCGAGGGCAAAGAGAAAGGCCCCGAGGGCGAGCGGCTGCGCCAGCAGTACCCGCGTCATCTTCGGGATGATCGAGCGCACGGGAAGGTCGAGCAAATCGATCGGATCGCCGCCTACCAGGAGAACGGCCAGAAAGACGCCACCCACGATCGGAACGGCGAGGAGCGTCTTGAACAGCGCGTCGGCGACGAACTGAATGACGACGACTTGCCAGTTCGCCGCGGCGACGAGAACACCGCACTTG
Source organism: Acidobacteriota bacterium (assembly GCA_046727855.1). GTDB lineage: Bacteria > Acidobacteriota > Vicinamibacteria > Vicinamibacterales > UBA2999 > DASPWV01. Next base: position 6,367 of record JBKPDL010000135.1, on the reverse strand, counting down.
AGGGAGGCTTTAAGCGATTGCATACGCGAGGGGTGCACGGGTGGGTTAGGCCCGCCTTCGCCGCTCCAGATAGCCGGCGGCTTCGGCGAGGTCTCGCCGGAGCTCGCGTGAATTGCGTGCGCGGAGGCGGATGCGGAAGGCGCGATGCATGGCTGCTTCGGTGCGTTGGTGCGGTGCAACCTCCAGCATCTTGCGCACCTGACGCACCCGGCTCCAGCTTACGGCAAAATGACTAAAGGTTGAGGCCGCTGCCCTTTTTCGTGCGCCGCGCCGTGCTCCGCGTGTTGTTTGGCGGCGCAATTGTGGCCCTGCTGGCGGGCGTCGCGGGGATCGTGGGCGAACGCTGGCAGCTTGGCGGCAGCCTCGAGAGCGCCCGCGCCCGCATCGCGACGGACGTCGAGCGTCAGTTCTCAACCCTCTCGGACCGGCTCGACGCCGCCGTCAACGCCGTCGCCGCCGAACCCACGCTCCTCACCGTCGTGCAGACGCGGGACGGCGCGGCGACGCGCGGATTGTTCGTCCGCGCGGCCGAAGCCGCCGCCAGCACGCGACTGCCCGGCGTGGCGATCACCTTGTACGGCCCCGAAGGGCGTCCCATCGCCTGGTCAGGCCGGCCGGCGCCAATCCCAATCCCGCGCCTGAGTGGGCCGGACGCGCTGTTTCTGGCGCCGAGCGGCGGGCTCAGCGTCCGGATCGTGCGCGTCAAGCCGGTCATCGATCCCGCCGCAATCGACCGCCGCGTGGCGACGATCGTTGCCGAGGCGCCTCTTTCCGCAACAGCCGGCGTCGCGTCGCAAACCGACGGCTTTCTTCTCGACACATCGATTGTGCGCGTGCCGCTCAGAACGCGCTTCGAAGGCGCGCCGGATGCCGCCGCAAATGCGATCGTCGTACGAAGCCGCAGTGGTGAACCGATTGCGGTGGTCGACGTGCCTTCGAGCGAGATTGAAGCGGCGCACATCCGGTGGCAAACACGAACCGCCGCGGCCGAGGCGATGGTGCTCGCGGGGGTCTTGCTGCTTCTGTCGGGTCCTCTGCTCGACTGGCGGCGGATGGTTCGGGCGATCAGCGCGCACGTTGCGATCAGCATCGCAATTCTCGCCCTCCTGATCGTGGCGCGCGCGGTGCTGTGGTTTGCCTTGCGGCTGGCGAATCTCGCCGATCGGCCGCTGACGTCTCCCGAGGTCGCCGGACCGTATTGGATTGCGCTTGCCTCACCGTTCGACTTCCTTTTCACGGCGTTATTCGTGGGTGGCGTCGTCGCCCTTCTGACGTCGAGCTTTGAGCACTGGCGCTACGGGCGCCGGTGGCCCGTGCGTGTGCTCGACGCCGCGCACCCGATCCGCATCGTCGCGTTCGTCGTCACGCAAGTGGCGGCCGGACTTGCCGTTGGCGGCCTTGTCTTCGCTTACGAGTCGTTTCTCCGAACGCGCTTGTCGCAGGCGTCGATTGACGTCCTGCACTTTTCGCTGCATCCAGTGGACGTGACGCGCCTTGTGGTCGTCGCAGGACTTCTGGTGCTGCACGCCGCGCTGGCGGCGCTTGCTGTTCTGATTTTCCGGGCGGCGCGTTCGCCGTGGGTGTTCGCGCCGTCGACACGCTGGGCTCGCGCGCTCATGCCTGTGTTCTGGGCTGCTCCGGCGTTGTGGCTGCTACGCGAAGCCATGCGGTCGTGGGATCGGCCGCCAATCGTCCCGGCGGCGCTGGTGATCGCGTTTGCGATTGCAGGCACGTGGATCGTGCGGCGTTACCGGCCTGGCATGGCGCACGCGTCGCAGGCGGCGCGGCTCACCGTAGTGTTTCTGGCGTTTTCCGTACCGTCGCTGATCTTCTATCCCTCGCTCGTAGACGCGGCCGGACGGGCGCGGCGGCAGCTCGTGGAATCGCGCTATGCGCCGGAAGTCATCAATCAGCGTCGTAACCTGCAACTGCAGTTGACCGAAGCGCAGGCGCAAATCGACAGCTTTCCCGACGTCGCCACGCTCGTCAGCGTGGGTGAACCTGTTGTCACAGGTCCGCCTCCGACCGACGCGGCGTTCCTGGCGTGGTCGAAGACCGTGCTGGCCGAACAACGCCTCACTTCATCCGTCGAGTTGTACGACGCAGCGGGTTCGCTAGTGAGCCGCTTCGCGCTCAAGCTTCCCGAATCGGCGGGCGCGCAGGTCTGGCAGGAAGCGTCGTGCAACTGGGAAGTGTTCGAAGAAGTCTCGCCGTTCTTCTCAGAGGAGCGCCGTCTGCTGCATGCCGGTCGCGGTATTTGCATCAGCGGCACCAATGGCCGGCCGTCGATGGTCGGCTCGATTGTCGTTCACGTTCAGCTCGATTACAGCAACCTGTCGTTCATCTCGGCGCGCAGCCCCTATGTGGCGCTGCTGCGGGCGCCGGGCGAGCCAACAATCGAACGGACGCCACGTGAACGTCTGGAGTTTACGGTGTACGGCTGGAGTCGTCGTGCCCTGTACACGTCGGGCAACGATGCCTGGCCGCTCGTCGAGGACGTCTTCTCCCGGCTGCTTGCGTCGCGCGATCCGTTCTGGGCCAATCTCTCGCGCGGCGGCTCGGAGTACGAAGTGTATTTCCAGAACGATCGCGGCGCCATCTACGCGCTGGGGCATCCCCTGACGGGCGCGTTTGGGCATCTCATGGGTCTCGCCGAGGTCCTGGTGCTCGGCGTTGCGACGATGGTGGTGCTGCTCACCGGGGGCGCGTTGTACGGGTTGATCGCCGCACGCACGCCGGCGTCCGGTCGCGCGCTGCTGCGCGAAGTGCGCGCCAGCTTCTACCGAAAACTCTTCATCGCATTCGTCATCGCGGCGGTGCTGCCGGTGCTCGCGCTGGCGTTGCTCACCCGCGAATACGTGGCGGATTTAATCAGCACGGACGTCGAACAAGAGGCCACACGCACGGCGGCGTCGGCGAGTCGCGTCGTCGAGGACGTCGGGACGCTCGAGGCACGCGGCGGATCGGATCTCGAGGTGGTTGACGACGACCTGGTCGTCTGGCTGAGCCGCGTCATCGCACAGGACGTCAACATCTTCGATGGTGTCGGCCTGCTGGCGTCGAGCGAACGCAATCTGTTTGTCTCAGGTCTGCTGCCCACGCGCACACCCGGCGAGGTCTATCGCGCCATCCTGCTCGAGGGACGCCCGTCGTTCGTCTATCGCGAAACCGTGGCTCGCTACGAATACCTCGTTTCGGCCGCGCCGGTTCGTATCCAGAACCGCGACGCGATCCTGACCGTGCCGCTGACCCTGCGGCAGCAGGAACTGGAGAGCCAGACCGACGAGCTCGATCGACGCGTCGTGCTCGCTGCGGTTCTTTTCATCATTCTGGGCGCGGCCATCGGCTACTGGATGGCCGAGCGGATTGCCGATCCGGTCAATCGCCTGATGAAGGCAACGGCCCGGATCGCCCGCGGCGATCTAGATGCCAGGATTCTCGCGACTTCGTCCGACGAGTTCCGCCGCCTGGTGGAATCGTTCAACCGCATGGCCGCCGACCTTCAGCGGCAGCGCGTCGAGCTCGAACGGACCAACCGCCTGGCCGCCTGGGCCGACATGGCGCGGCAAGTCGCGCACGACATCAAGAACCCGTTGACGCCGATTCAATTGAACGCGGAGCACCTGCGGCGCGTCCACATCGATCGAGGCGAACCGCTCAACGGCGTGCTCGACGAGTGCGTCTCGAACATCCTCAAGCAGGTCAGGCTGCTGCGGCAGCTTGCGTCCGAGTTCTCCAGTTTTGCCTCAGCACCCACTGCCCGCCCGACTCCGACGGCGCTGCACGAGCTGATTGCGGATGTCGCGGGGCCGTACCGGACTGGTCTCGCGGGCCGCGTCGAATTGGCGATCGATGTGCCGCCCACTCTGCCGCCGACGCTCGTGGACAAAACGCTGCTCGCGCGCGCACTCACCAATATCATCGAAAACGCGCTGCACGCGATGCCATCGGGCGGCACGTTGTCGATCCGTGCACGCGCGTTGTCGGACGCGCGCCTCGAGCTCGCGATCGCGGACACCGGCATCGGAATGGATTCCAGCGCGCTGGCGCGGATCTTCGAGCCGTATTTTTCGACCCGCGCCGCCGGAACAGGCCTCGGCCTGACGATTGCAAAACGTAACGTCGAGTTGAACAACGGAACGATCGACGTGCAAAGCGAGAAAGGAAAAGGGACGGTCGTGACGTTGACGGTGGCGGCAGCCGACGGACGTACTTAATCAAACCACATGAACTACGTGGATTGCCCGGAGTTCTCGGCTTTCAGCTTGCGTGGTTTTGCGCTCACACCGCCGAGAGCCGATGGCTGAAAGCGCCCAGCGTCGAGCACAGGGGGTCGCCGGTCTTAATGGTCCGCCGTAGCGTGTGGCCGGCGCAATCGCGTGATGGCCATTTCGACGAACGCTGAGAACAAATAGCCCCACGCCATGAGCAGCAGCACTTCGTGCGGATAGGCCACGATGAGCGCGATGAAGGAAGCGAGTGCGAGCAGTACCGTGTAGCGTCGCTTCGCTCGGAGGTCGAGCGTCTTGAAGCTGCGAAACCGAATCGTGCTCACCATCAGGAGTGCGGGCACCAGGACCATGACGACCGCCAGGAGCGGCCGCAGGTCGACGTTCATGATCGAGGCGAAGCGCGACACATCAATCACGGACGGACTCGTGGCGTAAAACACCGTGGCCGCAGGGATCGCGGCTGCGGCCGGGCTCGCCAGGCCGACGAAATACCTCTTGTCGGTGTGGCCGTGCTGAATGTTGAACCGTGCCAGGCGCAGCGCGGCGCCGCACACAAACAGGAATCCCAGCGCCCATCCCAACCGGCCGAACGGCGCCAGCGCCCAGACATAGGCAAGCACGGCCGGCGCCATGCCGAATGAGATCACGTCGGCGAGTGAATCGAGCTGCACGCCAAACTCGCTCGATGTGCCCGTCATGCGCGCGATGCGCCCGTCGAGCATGTCCATGACCATTGCCACGCCGATGAACGCCGCTGCCACCGGCAAGTTGCCGTGCATGGCGTAGACAATGCAGGACCAGCCACAGAACAGATTGGCAAGCGTGAAGAGGCTGGGCAGAAGCGAAACACCGCGACGAATGCCGCGCCTGTCCGGATGCCGTATCACCGGCCGTCCCGAGGGGACCGGCGAATGCGCCGCGGGTGTGGGACTCACGTCAGGGCTCCAGCGTTGCGACCGGCGTTTCGCCACCCACAACAGGATCGCCGACCTTCACGCGCACGCGCGCGGAGAGCGGCAGAAACAAGTCAATGCGGGATCCGAACTTCATGATCCCAAAGCGTTCGCCGCGGCTGACCTGATCGCCGGGCTTGACGCGGCACACAATGCGGCGTGCGAGAATGCCCACGATTTGCCGCACCACGACCGGCATTCCGGCCCGATCGATCCACACCTCGGTCCACTCGTTGAGTAGTCCGGCGTCCTCACGATACGCAGGCAGAAACTTGCCCGGATGATACTCCACCCGCGCGACGCGTCCCTCGACGGGGATGCGGTTGACGTGAACGTCCAGCGGTGACAGGAAGATCGTGATGCGCTGCCACTCGCCAGGCGGCGCGCCCGGACCGGGATCGCCGACGTGCATCACGCGCCCGTCCGCGGGCGAGACGACATGGTTCGGCTCGGTGGGAATGGTGCGCTCGGGATCGCGAAAGAAGAAGACGAAAAACCCGGCGAGAAGAATGAACGGCATCGCCCACAGCCGCCCCTGCCACCACCACATGCCGCCTGCGGCGATGAGCGCGCCAAGAATGAAGGGCCATCCTGCCCGATCGATCATGCTGATCGGATGATAAGCCGTGTGTCCAATTGCCGGTTTCCAGTTCGAGGGATGAACTGGCAACCGGCAACTGAAATATGGGCTAAACGCTTAGTGCACTGCGAACGCCACTGCGGTGCTCGCGCAAGATCACTTCCATCTTGTCCTTGAGCTGCAGTTTGCGTTTCTTAATAACGACTTCTTCGATCTGTTCCGCGTCTGAGAGGTAGGGCTTCCGGATAAGCTCGTGCAGGCGACTGTCTAGTTCGTGATGCTTGAAAACCAGCTGGCGGTACTCCTCGTTGGTCTCGAGGAGCAGGGTCTGTAAGTCCTGTGCCTCAGCCATCGTGCTCCGCCTCCTTTCCGAAGTCAGGTACGGGATGCACACCCACTTCTAGCGGGCACTGTAGCACCACGCCCAGAGCGTTGCAAGACGTTTACGTCGCCTTTCCGACGTTGTCGCGCGCGAGGATCAGCGCGTCTTCGATCGGATGAGTGTAGTAGCTCGGGCGAATGCCGGCAATGCGAAATCCGGCGCCTTCGTACAAACGCCGAGCCGCGGCGTTCGAACGACGTACTTCGAGCGTCGCGTGCAC
>JBKPDL010000134.1:0-18458 GCA_046727855.1 Acidobacteriota bacterium | reverse complement strand
CAGGTGAACATCTGGTGCTGGCCGATTGGCTCGGGCGAGGTCTATGGGTATCGCACGGATGCGAAGATGCCGGCAACAGTCCGCGCCGGCGTGACGCCGCGGCGAAACGCGGATCGCGATATCGGCGCGTGGAATACCTTTGAGATCACGATGCGCGGCGGCCGTCTCAACGTGGTGCTCAACGGCGAGCACGTGATCGTCGACGCCGAGCTGCCCGGTGTGCCGCCGGAAGGGCCGATTGCGCTGCAACATCACGGCGCAAAAAAGGAAGGGGTCTGGGTGGCACCGCCAAGTCTGGTTCAATTTCGAAATGTCTCGATCAAAGAACTTAAGAACTAACGAGGCCCTGCCTGAGACCGTCGAGCATGTTGGGATCTATGCCGACATGTCGGTCGGTCTGAGACTAGGCCTCGTTAGTTCTTGTTGTTGGCTTGGCGCGCTCCGCACGCCATAGACCGTTATGCGGGTCCACAACGCGTACAAAATTCACGTCTGTGGCCGCATAAAGATCGACCGCAAACTTCCAACCACACCTTTGCACTGGCAACTGACCACCGAACTACGTCGCGCACTCTCCGTCCATCACTTCGGGTACGAAGGAGGAGGTTTCGGCCAGATCGATGTAGTCCTCGGGCCGTGCTGACTCGGGGGTCATCGTTTCGAGGTCGGCCAGGAGCTGTTTGATCCGCGGAACCGGGACGCGCGCGAAAAACTCTTCGGGAGATTCATCGCGGTTCTTCTCGCCGCGATACAGGTCCAGTAAACGTTCGAGCGCCACGGTGACACGCCTCGCGGGCACCTTTGCCGCAAGGCGCGCGAACGAGGCGCCTTCGCTCCTGGAGCGCCCACCGAGCATCACGAAATACTGAGGCACCGCTTGCCCATCGAGCTTACGGACACTGCCCTGAAAGCCGATGGTGGCAATGTGATGCTGACCGCAGCCGTTTGGGCACCCGCTGATTTTGATCGTCGCCTGTTCGGCCCCGCGCGCGATCCCCGGACGCTCGGCCAGCATGGTCGCAAGTTCGCGCCCCAGCCCACGCGACTGCGTCACGGCCAGACGACATGACTCCGCACCCGGGCAACTGGTAACGTCCGCGATGGTCGACGCCCCCGTGCGCGCGAGGCCCGCGGCAGCGAGCCGCGCGTGCAACGGCGCGATGAGCGTCTCCGGCACCCAGCGCAGGAAGAGGTTCTGATCTTGAGTGAGACGAACCGTGCCGTCGCCGAAACTGCGCGCGAGCGTGGCGAGCACCCTTAACTGTCCGGCTGTGACGTCGCCGAGCAACAATCTGACGATCGCCACCACGTAGCCGTCCTGCCGTTGCGCCCTGACGTTGGTTGCTCGCCACGCGGCAAGTGCGCGCTCGTCGTTGGGCATGTCGAGAACGTCTGGCGTGATCCCTGGGCCATGGACTTCTGTGGAGGCCGCAAGCGATCGCACGTCCTCCGGCGACGGCGGTTCGGTCAGCAGCCAGCTGGGCGCCAGCTCGTCCTCCGGCGCGTCTGGATCGAACGGCAGGCGCGCCGGCGCCTCGGCTCTCACCTGCTCGAGCGTCTCGAAGACAGCGTCGCGCCACTTGTCCCAGCCGAGCGCCTTGATCAGAAACTTCATCCGGTTGCGCTGGCGATGTTCGTGATCGCCGAGACGGTGATAGACGCGGAGAATCGCTTCCGCAACGTTGAGCATCTCGCCGGCCGGCAGGAACTCGAACAGCGCGCGGGCGCTGGTTGGCAGGATGGACGTACCGCCGCCCGCCAGCAGTCGAAAGCCGCGCGTTGGCTTTCCCTGATGGTTTTCGACTCGGGCGATCCATCCCAAATCGTTAATCGCGGCGAGTGCGTGATCCTCGGCGCACCCTTCGAACGCGATCTTGAACTTGCGCGGCAGCACCGCGGCGAGAGGATGCCGCAGCAGATAACGCGTGAGTGCCTCTGCGTACGGCGTCACGTCGAACACTTCGTCGGGCGAGACGCCGGCGTAGGGACAGGCGGTAATATTGCGCACGGAGTTGCCGCACGCTTCCCTCGTCGTGATCCCGGTGTCGGCGACCAGCCGCATCGCAGCCTCGACGTCGTGGAGCTTCACGAAGTGGAATTGAAAATTCTGACGGGTCGTCACGTGCGCGAAGCCGCGTGAGTAGCGCTCCGCGACATCAGCCAGCGCCTCGATTTGCGGCGCACTCAAGACGCCTTGCGGGATCTTCACGCGCAGCATCTGCACGTCGTCCTGCCGCTGGCCATACGTGCCGCGCACCAGCCGAAACTTTCGCCAGGCCTCGCTCGAAATCTCCCCGCGCTCGAACTGGCCGAGCATGTCGACGAACTCGTCGATGTCGCGCTCGTCGGCAAACGACAGCCGCTCGCGCGCGCCGCGATTGACATCAAGCATGGCGTGCCTCCGATCTCGCGCGTCGTGTTGCACGGACTTTCAAGTCCGCGGCTTGTTTCACCAGCGCCGTCCGGAGCGCGACCACGTCGCCGACCACGATCGTGCCGGGTGCATCGCCAGGGGGGACGGCGCTCGCAAGCGCGCTGAGAGGACCGCTCCAAACGCTCGCGTCCGGCTGCGACGCGTTCCAGACGATCGCGGCCGGCGTCGAGGCGGGCCATCCGGCATCGACGAGCGCGTCGGCCACGGCGTCGCGTTGCGACGTTCCCATCATCAACACGAGCGTCGCCGAACCTGGCGCGACACCGTTGACGAGCGATGCAAAGCGATCGGGATCATGGGCGCTCGCCACGAGCACCGCGCTGCTGACGCCGCGATAGGTCACCGGGATCGACGCGAGCGCGGGAGCGGCAAACGCGGACGACACGCCGGGGACGATCTCGAAGGGAATGCCCGCCCCGGCGAGTGCGAGCGCTTCCTCGCCGCCACGCCCGAACACAAACGGATCGCCGCCCTTGAGCCGGACAACGCGCTTGCCGCGACGCGCGGCCCGGATCAGCGTGCGGATGATCGCGTCCTGGCCGATGGTTTCCGAGCCGCGTCGCCGGCCGACGAGGATCAGTTGCGCCCTGGTGGCGAGCGACACGGCGGCGGGCGACACGAGTGCGTCGTACAGAACGAGATCCGCCTCGGCGAGTCGCCGCGCCGCCAGGCGGGTGAGCAACTCGGGATCCCCCGGCCCCGCGCCGACTAGTGACACTAGCCCGCGACCAGAAAAGGGGTCGGAAAAGGGGTCTGACCCCTTTTTCGCCATCGTTGCTCCGAAAAAGGGGTCAGACCCCTTTTCCGCCGATAGATGTCCGATCGTTTCCAGCAGCAGATCGCGGCGCGCCTCCATGGGCACACCCTCGCGCTTCCACTCGACGCGCAATTTGGCCGCGAGCGCGATCCAATCTTCAATGTCGCGCCCGATTAGCTGCTCCAACGCCTCCCGCAGCACGCGCGCCATGGCGGGCGCCTCTCCCCCCGTTGAGATGGCGACAGTTACCGGTCCGCGTTTGAACCCGCTGCCCGCGAACGCCGTCGCGTTCGCCGGATCGTCAACGGCATTGACGAACACGCGACGCGTGCTCGCTTCGGCGACAACCCGGGCATTCACGTCCGGCGGCGCGGCGCTGACCACGTACCACATGTCGTCGAGATCCGCGGGCTCGAAGGCACGACGCACGATCGTGACGGGAAGATGTTCCAGCTCCGTTGTCACCTGAGGTGACACGACCACAACGCGTGCGCCGGCTTCAACAAGGCGCGCGGCTTTGGCAGTGGCGACCGATCCGCCGCCGACCACGAGCACCTGCCGATCGACGAGATCGACAAAGACGGGCAAGAGATTGCGCGCCATTCACCCTTGCCTTCCGAGAAAAGCGATGACGCGCTGCACGCTCCTCTCTGTCCGTTCCCAATCGACCGGCACCACGATGTCGGCCTGGGCGGCCGCGGCGCGCGTTTGGCGCTGGAGTTCGGGATCGAGCAACGCCTCCAAATCGGTTTCCGCGTGAACACGCACTGGTGTCGGCGCGGTCGCCATCGACAGTTTCGTCGCCTCGAGCGCTTCCTTGAGCCGCGCCTTGCCGGGCGATGGCATTCCTGTGAGCAACAACACATCAGACAACATAGGTTCCTCCGGCTGAAACTCGCGGGCGGCGCACAGCTGCGCCCGTGCGGAAAAATGAAAAGGCCCGGGAACGCGTCCCCGGGCCCTTCGAACCCTGTTGATGTATCGATGCGTTAGAAGTGAATCACACGTGGCAGGGCAAAGGCATGTGGGGACCCGTTTGGGCCTTCGGACACATGCAACAACAGACCTGCCAGCTGTGCGCGAACATGAGGATTTGTCATTCCTAACCCTGAGAGCCCGCCACTGTCAAGCGCCTTATCATTTGGATGACCGGCGCTCATGGACGGCATCCGCTTACAAAAACTTCTTTCGATGGCTGGGGTGGCCTCCCGCCGTGCCGCTGAACAGCTGATTCTCGAAGGCCGGGTGGTCGTCAACGGCGAGGTGGTGATGACCCTTGGGACGAGGGCTGATCCGGTTCAGGACGACATTCGCGTGGACGGGCGCCGCATTCGCTTCGACGTCCGGCAGCGATACATCGTCCTCAACAAGCCAAAGGGCTACGTTACGACGAGAAAAGATCCGGAGGGACGCAAGACGGTCATGGAGCTCCTGCAGGGAGTGCGCGAATACGTGTATCCGGTTGGCCGGCTCGATTACGAAACTGACGGCCTGCTCTTGATGACGAGCGATGGCGAACTCGCGGCTAAGCTGACACACCCGCGTCACGAAGTGGAACGTGTTTACGAGGCGATCGTGGTCGGCGCGCCTGCGGAGGAGGAATTAGAAAAGCTTCGGCGCGGCGTGTTTCTCGATGGCCGGCGCACGGCTCCTGCCGGTGTGCGGCGCGGCGGAACAACCGGAAAGGGTCGGAAGCAGTTGACGAAGCTGACCATCACATTGCACGAGGGACGCAATCGCCAGGTCCGGCGCATGTGCGCCAGCATTGGCCACACGGTTCGTCGTCTGACGCGCGTGACGATGGGTCCGATCGGATTAGGCGACCTGCGCCCCGGTCAATGGCGCGATCTCACGCCGAAGGAAGTGGAGAAGTTGAAAGAGGCGGCAGAACGGCAGGGCTGAAGCCCGGCCCGGTACCGTCACTGCGATTCTTCATCCAGCGGCAACATGTCATCGGTGACCGGCCGCTCGGTCAGGATGGCAGGCGGGTCGAACCCGAGCGCTTGCGCCATGTCTTCGACCTTCGGCAGATCAGCGAGGTCGTTGAGACCGAATCGAATCAGGAAGTCGCGTGTGGTGCCGTAGAGAAACGGGCGGCCGATGACGTTCTTGCGCCCCACAATTTTGATCAGGTGCCGCTCGAGCAGCGTGCTGAGGACACCGGCCGTGTTGACGCCGCGAATCTCACCAATCTCGGCCGCGGTAATCGGTTGTTTGTAGGCAATCACCGCCAGCGTCTCGAGCGCCTGCACCGACAACTTGGCCGCGCTGCGTTCGTTGAACAGACGACGCACCCATTCGTGAAACTCCGGGCGCGTGGTGATCTGATATCCGCCTGCCACTTCGGCGAGGTGCAAGCCTCCGCGATTCGCGTAGTCCTGCTGTAACGCGCGCACCGCCGCCGTGACGTCCTCCTTGGGTTCGTCGGCGAGCAGCTTGAACAGCATCTTCGGCGTGAGCGGCTCGGGTGATGCAAAGACGAGCGCTTCGATAATCGCCTTCAGCTGCGTCTGATCGAGTCGCGGCTGGGCTTCCGCGGCAGGCTCCGCCAAGTGATCGTGCGGTACGAACGTGCCGCCTTCGATGTGCTCGACATGCGCCTCGCCGTTGCTGGGTTTTTCGACTTGTTCGCGCGTCATTCCTTTTCCGCCTTTGGCGCGTGATGCGCCTTGTACTCATCCTCTGGGTCGTGAATCGGGTGCGGCGCGTCCGCCGGGCGGGCGCGCTTATAGATGCGGATCGGGCCCATCTGTCCGGCCTGAAACACCCGAATCAACTTCAGCCGAATCATCTCGAGCAGCGCCAGGAACGTGACAATCATGTCGACGCGCGACGCGGCATCGGCAAAGAGATCGCTGAAGCCACAGGCCTCTGTTTCGGACACGCGTTCCAGCAACTGCTCGATGCGCGTTTCGATCGAGACTTGCTCGGGCGGCAGCTCCAGCGGCGGCCGCTCGCGGGCGCGCTGCAACACGAGCCGGAACGCCGACAGCAGGCTGAAGAGGTCGACCTCGAGCTCGGGCTCGTAGTCCTCTCCAGCAATCGCTTCGACGCGCGAGTCGGGTCGCGTCCACTGCGCGCTGCGCAGCGTCTCGCTTTCGTGCAACAGCTCGGCGGCGGCTTTGAACTTCTGATGTTCGAGCAGCCGGCGAACCAGCGCGTCGCGCGGGTCTTCGGCCGGCTCCTGATCCTCCTGCGTCGGGTCGGGCCGCGGCAACAGCATCCGGCTCTTGATGTGGATGAGCGTGGCCGCCATCACGAGGAATTCGCTCGCGACGTCGAGGTTCAGCTCCTGCATCAGATCGAGATATTCGAGATACTGCTCGGTGATCAGCGCGATTGGAATGTCGTATACGTTCAGCTCGTTCTTCTTGATGAGATGAACGAGGAGGTCGAGCGGACCTTCGAACGACTGGATGCGGATGCGGATGTCCTCGAGCTGCGACTCGAAAACCTCTTCGTGTTTCTCGCTCATGGGTCAGTACTTCAACTTCACCGCGCGGCGTACACGTTCCATGGTTTGGTGCGCGATGCCGCGGGCCTTCTGCGATCCCTCGAGGATCATGTCGCGCAGATAGCCCGGTCTGCGCAGCGCCTCCGCGCGGCGCTCGCGGATCGGATCGAGCCTCGCGTTGATGGCCGCGGCAAGCTTCGTCTTCACTTCGACGTCCCCGACTCGTCCTTCGCGATAGCGCGCCTTCAGATCCTCGACCTCGGCAACGTTGGGATTGAACGCATCATGGTAAATGAACACCGGATTGCCTTCCACGGTGCCGGGGATGTCTGCACGGACCCGCTTGGGATCGGTATACATCTGCCGCACTTTCTTGACCACGGTCTCCGGATCGTCCGCGAGATCGATCGTATTACTGTAGCTCTTGCTCATCTTGCGATTGTCGAGACCGGGGAGGCGCGACTCCCGTGTCAGCAGGTGCATCGGTTCGACGAAGACCTCGCCGAAAAAATTGTGAAACCGGCGGACGACCTCGCGCGACAGCTCGAGATGCGGCACCTGATCCTCGCCGACCGGAACGAAGTTCGCGTTGTACATCACCACGTCGGCCGTCTGCAGGAGCGGATAGCCGAGGAACCCGATGCTCGAAAGATCGCGATCGGCGAGCTGCTCGATTTGCTCTTTGTAGGTTGGGACACGCTCGAGCCACGGAATTGGCGTCACCATCTGCAGCAGCAGATAGAGCTCCGCATGTTCAGGCACCATCGACTGCACGAACAAGGTGCTCTTTTCCGGGTCGATGCCGGCGCCTATCCAGTCGGCCACATTGTCGAGCGCGCTGGGGACGATTTCGCTCGCATCGGCGTAAGCGCTCGTCAGCGCGTGCCAGTCGGCTACGAAATAGAAGCAGTCGTAGTCGGCTTGCAGCTTCACCCAGTTCTGCAGCGCACCAACAAGATGGCCGAGATGTAGCTTTCCGGTCGGACGCATCCCGGACACGACTCGTTTGCGCACGTCACTCGGTGTCATCTGCGTCTATGCGGCCCTCTATTATGCGCGGAAATCTGCGATTAGCCGAGAAGCACGGCCAGAATGAAATTGCGTACGGGACGTGTGATCGCGTTGAGCATGCCAGTGAGCAGGAGCAGATACAACAGAAGGAAACCCCACGAGCGCAGCTGCGCCACCATCGCCGCGAGCCGCATCGGCAAAATGCCGATGAGCACATTGCCACCGTCGAGCGGGGGAATCGGAATCATGTTGAAGACGGCGAGCAGGACGTTGATGATCACGAAATACAGCAATCCGGTGGGAAGAAGACCTCCTGAACGCATGGCCTCTGGGTCATTTCCGAACAGCGCGGAGCCGACGGCGGCCGCCGCGATCGCGAGAATCAGATTGCTCACTGGACCAGCGAGCGCAATGATCGCAAAATCGCGGCGCGGCGAACGGAGATGCCGCATGTCAACCGGGACAGGTTTGGCCCAGCCAATGAGCGGCACATTGCTGATCATTGCGATGAGAGGAAAGAGAATTGTTCCGATGGGATCGATGTGCGCTACGGGATTGAGCGTCAACCGGCCAAGCAGGCGCGCGGTCGGATCGCCGAGCCGATTAGCCGTCCACGCGTGTGCCGCCTCGTGAAACGTCAACGACGCGATCAACACCACGAACGAAACGAGAATTTCGCCGAAATCGATGCCGCCCAGAGGTGATGAGAGTAACACGCCGCGTCAGCGGGTCGCGAAAAACTGCAGCAGCGCGTCGGCCGCTTTTGCGCCCACGACGGCGGTGAGTTCTTCGCGGGTGGCGCGGCGCACGCCGGTAAGGCTGCCGAAATGCGTGAGCAGCGCTTTTCGTCTCCGCGGACCGATACCCGGCACATCGTCCAGTTCAGATCGAAGGTCGCGTCTGGCGCGCGCCTGGCGGTGAAAGCTGACGGCAAACCGATGGGCCTCGTCGCGAATGCGTTGCAGCAGCCGAAGCGCGACGCCGTGCGGGTCCATCGCGATTGGCAAGTCGCTGTCGCGGGTAAAGACAAGCTCCTCTTTTTTTGCCAGGCCGATGGCAACGAGGTTGGCAAGCCCCACTTCTTCGAGCGCCTGATAAGCGGCATTCAACTGCCCCTTGCCGCCATCGATCACGATGAGATCGGGAAAGGGTCCGCCGTCTTCCAGCACGCGTTTGTAGCGCCGCCCGACGACCTGCTTCATCGCCGCGAAGTCGTCCAGGAACGGGGCGGAAAAGGGGTCTGACCCCTTTTTCAGTGCCGTGTTCGCGAAAAAGGGGTCAGACCCCTTTTCCGGGCGTACGCGGAATTTGCGGTACTCGGAGCGCTTCATCCGGCCTTCTTCACACACGACGAGCGACGCGACCGTTTCGCTGCCCTGAATCGTCGAGATATCGAAGCACTCGATCCGGCGCGGAAGCGCCGGCAGCTTGAGAACACCCTTCAACATCTCGAGCGCATCGTAGTTGACGGTCGCGGCCTGATCGAAGCGCGCGCGATATGCAAACGCGGCGTTCCGCTGCGCCAGCTCCACCATGTCCTTCTTGTCGCCGCGCTGTGGCACAACGATGCGGACCCGGCGATCGGCGCGCGACGAGAGCCACGTTTCGAGCACCTCGCGTTCGTTCGGTTCCACCGGCACGTGAATCTCGGCCGGCGGCACATGGTCGGTATACAACTGCTGCAGCGCCATTTCGAGCAGCTCGGGCTCCGCCGTGGACCCGGCGCGGGCGTCGCCGGTCTGCAGCTCGAAGCGATCGATCACCCGTCCGCCGCGGAACAGAAACACCTGGACCACGGCGCCCTCCGTACCCAGCTTGACCCCGAATAGGTCGCGGTCGTTGAGGCCGGCCGTCGCGAGCTTCTGCTGCCGCTCCTGCACTGCGACGACGGTCCGCATCGCGTCGCGGAACTGTGCGGCTTCCTCGTAGCGCTCCGAGTTGGCAGCCGCCGTCATGCGTTCGTGCAACTGATCGGCAAGCTCCTGGTTGCGCCCCTCGAGAAAGAGACGCGTGTCGGCCACCGCCTGCGTGTAACGCTCGTGCGAGCAGATCGACGCCACACACGGCGCCAGGCAGCGTCCGATATCGTGCTCCAGACACGGCCGCGGGCGGTCGCCTGTGATCACTTCGTTGCACGATCGGATGCCAAAAAGACGATGCGTGAGCGACATCGTTCGCCGCGCCAACTTTGCGGGCAGAAACGGACCGGCGAAGAAGTCGCCGCCCTTTTCAACGTGGCGCGCAACCAGGACGCGTGGATAGGCTTCGCTGACCGTGAGCTGCAGGTAGGGATAATTCTTGTCGTCGCGCAGCAGGATGTTGTATCGCGGCATCCGCTGCTTGATCAGGTTATTCTCCAGCGCGAGCGCCTCGACCACCGAGTCGGTGACGATCGTTTCGAGGTGCGTGGCTTCATCGAGCAGCGCGTCGTGACGCGGACTCAGGCCATAGGCGCCGAGATAGCTCCGCACACGGTCGCGCAACGAGCGCGCCTTGCCAACGTAAAGCGTTTCACCCACCGCGTTCGAGTAGAGATACACTCCGGGCTGATGCGGCAGCCGGTTGATCTGTTCCTTGAGGTCGTGAATCGCCATCAGTTACTGTAATCAATTGTAAACAATGACATTTACCGGAGCGGTCGGCGCGATCTGCATGTTTCCGCTGCGCGCCATCATCAACACCAGCGTCGCACTAGGCATCCACCCCAACGTCCTCACGCTCATCGGCGTGCTCGTCAACGTCGTCGCCGCCTGGTTGCTCGCGATCGATCAGTTCATCACCGCCGGCGTCGTAATGATCGTCGCCAACATCTTCGACTTCATCGACGGCAAAGTCGCGTACATCACTGGGAAGCAATCCCCGTTCGGCGCGTTCTGGGACTCGACGCTCGATCGCTTTTCCGACCTCGCCCTCTTCACGGGACTGATTTGGCTGTACGCCAGTCTCGGGCGAAAAGGTTACGTGCTCGTCGCCGCCATGGCGCTGATCTTCTCGATCATGACGAGTTACGCGCGCGCGCGCGCCGAGTCGTTGATCGACAAGTGCAAGGTCGGGTTCATGGAACGTCCGGAACGGATTGTGCTCTTCATGATCGGCGCCTTTACCGATCGCATGGCGGCGGTGTTGTGGGTGATCCTGGTGCTGTCGATCGTGACGGTCGCGGACCGGATTTACTACACCTATCTTGTGCTCAACAAGAAGCCGATGCCCTCGACCACCGGCCCGCTGGGGATCTTCTCGCGTGGTTTCTTTTGGCGCGACGAGCGAGCGACGCTGGCCTACGACGCCTGGGTGATCGCGATCCTCGCATTTGTCTGGCTCACGCCTCCCGAGTGGCTGCGCGATCCCACCGCGGACGGGATGGGGATTTGGGAGTGGCTATAAGGGCGCACCTAAAGGTGCGCCACGACATGAAAAGCGGTGGGCTGAAGCCGCAGGCCTAAAGGCCCGCCACTACCTGAAGGGCCCGTGGTTCTTCAGCGCCCGCCCCAACGACTTTCCGTCGATCGGTCATGATGCCTTTCGCTTTTTTCCGGCCCTGAGTTCCGAAGCGCCGTTACCTTTGGCCGCGACCACCTTGGGCGCCGCCTTCTTGTCCACCTTCGCCGTCTTCTTCTTGCCCGTGCTGACCTGATCGAGGCTGCGCCGCAGCGCTTCCATCAGATCGACCACCTTGGGCGGCGCTTCCTCCGCAGGCGCAACGATCTCTTCTCCCGCGACCTTGGCGTCGATGATCTGGCGCAGCCCGTCCTGGTATTCGTCCTTGTAGTCGGCGAGGTTCAACTCGCCTGCGAAACTTTCGACCACCTGTTTCGCGAGCTTCATCTCGGCCGGATTGGCCTTGCCGCGCACCTCGCGCAACTCGTCGATCTGATCGATCGTGCGGATTTCGGCAGCGTGATGCAGCGTGTACATCACGAGGCCTTGTTTGTGCGGCTTCACCGCGACGAGATATTCGCGGCCATGAATCGCGACCTTGCCGACGCCTACCTTTCCCGCCATGCCGTCGCGCATTACCGAATACGCATCGGTGGCCATGGCGCCGTCCGGCACCAGGTAGTAAGCGCGATCCACGTACATGGGATCGATCTCGTCATCGCCCGCGAATTGGACGAGGTTGATGACCTTCGTTGATTCCGTGCGGACCTTCGCGATGTCCTCGTCTTCGACGACAACCCACCGGCCCTTCTCGAATTCGTAGCCCTTCACCACCTCAGCCGATGTGATCTCCCGCTCGCATTTCGGGCACCACTTCTTCTGCTGAATGCGCGTCTGACACTCGGCGTGCAACTGGTTGAAGGAGATTGTCGCGCTCGCCTCCGTGGCGGGGTAAACCTTGACCGGGATATTGACGAGGCTGACTTTCAGATAGCCTTTCCACGTGGGTCGCGGCGGCATGGTGGCTCCAGTCTGATATCGGTTAGGGTGCCGGAAAGCTTTAGCTTAAACGGAGTCGCGGGCGTCGCGTTCCCCCAAGTGGAGGCCGGGGCCGCTGTCCATTTCAATAGCATGGCTGGCGATCTTGTCGCGCAGCAGGCGCCGCACTTCCCCGAGAAACCGCACAGGGACCTCGAGACGTCGCGCCAACGTCTTCATGCTCGAAATGACGATCAGCGACGGCGGCTGGCCGTCGCGCCACGAAATGCCGCCAATATGGGAGTACGGCATGAACCCGGTATCGGTCCACACCCCGTCCGCGTATAAGCCGCGCGCGATCCGTGTCGAGAGCGGCAGCATGTAGCCGTAGTAGACAAACATCATCAGTTCGCCGAAGGCGCGCCTGAGAAACGCGGGAACCCATCCGCGAACATAGTCCCATCCCTTGGTATCAGTGAGCTGCAGCCCGACCACGTAGCCCTTGATAATGATCAGCACGCCGAGCATCATCGCGATACCGAGCATCAATCCGTAATACGGCGGCTTGCGGCCTGGCCACACCAGTAGCGCCGTGGAGCGGCGGCGCCACCAGTTGAGGATCTCGACCGCCTTGAGCAAGTTTGCGACGAGAAATCCGACGCCCAGCGCAAAAAGGATCTGCCCAAGCGCCTCGGTCAGTGTCATGGCGTGCTCTTGGTTTCTCCCTTCGGCGAACTCAGAGCCTCGTCAAGCTCCGTCGAAGCGTCGTGCACCGGGGCGGCAGCCAGTGTCGGATCAAAACAGCGGCGGCAGCGCGCCTCATAAGTCCCGATCGCTCCGAGCAGCACGCGATCGGTGCTCGCGACCAGACGTTGCGTGTGGTTGGCGGGATTCCCGCATACCATGCAGATGGCGCGCGTCTTGGTGATGTATTCCGCGACCGCCAGCAACTGCGGCATCGGTTCGAACGGCTTGCCCAGATAGTCCTGATCGAGCCCAGCCACGATGACCCGCACGCCGCGCATCGCCAGCTCCGAACATACGGCCGGAAGCTCCGCGTCGAAGAACTGCCCTTCGTCGATGCCAACCACTTCAGTGTCAGCGTTCACCCGCTCCGCGAGTTCGCGCGCGCTGCCCGCCTGCTCCGACTGAATCCGCAGCTCGCTGTGCGAGACGATGTGACCCTCGGCGTAGCGCTTGTCGACGGCGGGCTTGAAGATCTGCACGCGCTGTCGCGCGATCTGCGCGCGACGCAGCCGGCGAATCAGCTCTTCACTCTTGCCGCTGAACATGCTGCCGACAATCACCTCGATCCACCCCGTATGGGGCGTTCTTACGACGTCCATATGCTTCGATTGTAGAACGGCGCAAATGCTGCCAGCACGGCTAAACGAAAGGCGTCGCGGCGGCCGACCAGATCGCGCGTCAACACGCCCCACGCCCCGCGCGTGCCGCGTGTCGGTGCCCCGGCGAGCGCATCAATCACGTCACCTAACTCCTCACCGGCCAGCACGCGTTCGGCCACCGCAGCGGGCACCAGCACAGCGCCGCCGGCGCCATATCCCCAGCGCTGCCCGTCGGTCACCGCCGCCCACGCGTGGAGCATCCACACGTCGCGGCCGTCCGCCTGAAATGGATTGAGACCGCCTTCAAGTCCCACCGCAAACGTCTGGCCGTCGATAAACGTCTTTGACTGCACCAGCGCTGACGCGCGCCTGCGCGCACCGTCGACGATAGCCGCTTCGCTCAGCGGCATACGCGGCGCGACGTCGGTGAGATCGATGGTTCGGATTTCAGGGGAAGAGAACCGACCGTCAATGCCGGCGATGTCGTTCAGCGCCTCGCGGGCGCCTTCGACTTTTGCAGGGCGGGTGGAGCCGAGGAAGATAACCACAGTTACAAGTTCAAAGTTCAAAGTTCAAAGTTCAAAGTTGAATCAGCGCCATTCTTCACTTTGAACTTTGAACCTTGAACTTTTTGAACTTTGAACTAGGCACGCGCCAGGTACTCTCCCGTTTCCGTATTCACCCGGATCACATCGCCTTCGTCGATGAATGGCGGCACCTGCACGATCACGCCGGTCTCGAGCGTCGCCGGCTTCAACTGGTTGGTCGCTGTCGCGCCTTTGATCGCGGGAACCGTTTCCACCACCTTGAGGTCGACGGTTTGCGGCAGTTCGATCCCAACCGGTTCGGAGCCGTAGAACTCTACCTGGATCGTCATCTCGGGCTTGAGGAAACCCACCGCATCGCCGAGCGTGTCAGTGTTCATGTGGATCTGCTCGTAGCTTTCGGTGTCCATGAAGTGATAGCCGTCGCCGTCGCTGTAGAGATACTGCATCTCCTTTTCGTCCAGCGTGGCGCGCTCGATCACTTCTTCGGAGCGGAGCTTCTGCTCGGACATCGCCTGCGTCCGGAGGTTGCGCGCTTTAACGCGCACAAACCCCCGCAGGTTGCCGGGCGTAACGTGCATGAGGTCGTGAATCCGGTAGAGCTCGTTATCGAGCTTGATGATCATGCCCTTCCGGAGTCGTGTAGCGAGAAGAGTGTCGGCCATGAGGTGCGTTTGATGAGTTGGTAGAACCTTTCAATGGTAGCACGCAGGGCTGGTCCGGCAGGTGCGGCGGGTAGCCAGATGGGTGAAGGATTAATCGCCAGACGCCGCCCTACGTAACCCGATCGCGTCACCTGCCCTACCAGGCGGACCCGCCCTTCTGCTACCATCGATTCACTGTGGCGTTTGCTCGTTGGGACCCGCTTCGCGATTTACTCGCCATTCAACATCGCCTCGAACGATTGGCTTCTTCCGGTCCGCAAGGTTGGGCGCCGGCCGTGGACCTTTGCGAGACGGGGGATGCATTCATCGTGACGGCCGAGCTGCCTGGCCTCACGCGTGAGCAAGTGAACATCCAGATCAACGATGGTCGCCTGACCCTCCAGGGGCGCCGCGACGCGCGGGTGCCGTGTGAGCAGTATCACCAGGTCGAACGCGGCCACGGCGAGTTCTCCCGCACGTTCACGCTGCCGCAGCAGGTGGACGTGGACCACGTTGTCGCTGATCTCCGCGACGGCCTGCTCACGATTACGATTCCGAAGTCGCCGGACAAAGGCCCCCGCCGGGTCGACGTATCCTGATTGCATGCAGGCAGCGGGCTGATGAAGCGATTCTCGTTCGCTCTCCTCTTTGCCATAGCTGGGCTCATTGCCGGTCTTGTGGTATCCGGACATGTACGCACGGCGGATACAGTCGATGCGCCGGAAGTTCAGGCGCGTCCGCAAGCGCCCACCGCACCCCCGCGCCCGGCAGTCGCAACCGCCGGTCCTGATTTCACGCGCGTCGCTGAAAGCGCGGTGCCGGCCGTCGCCAACATCTCGTCCGTGCAAGTCGTGCGGCAACGCATGTCGCCCTTCTTCAGCGATCCGTTTTTCCAGCAGTTCTTCGGCGACGACGAGATGTTTGGACCCAGGCATCGCTACGCGTCGAGTCTCGGCTCCGGAGTGATCGTGTCCGCGGACGGGTATGTCGTCACGAATAATCACGTGCTCGGCGAAGGCCAGATCACGAAGGTGACGGTCGCGCTCGCGGACAAGCGTGAGGTTGAGGCGAAGATCGTCGGGGTGGATTCCTGGACGGATCTTGCGGTGCTGAAGATCAACGCAAGCGGGCTGCCTGTCATCCCGTGGGGGGACTCATCGCGGCTGAAAGTTGCCGAGTGGGTGATGGCCATCGGCAATCCGTATCAGTTGAGTGAAACGGTCACGCTGGGCATCGTGAGCGCCCTTGGCCGCGCCAATGTCGGCATTTCACAGTACGAGGATTTCATTCAAACCGACGCCGCGATCAATCCGGGCAACTCGGGAGGCGCGCTCGTCAACGCGCGCGGCGAACTGATCGGCATCAACACTGCGATCTTCACCCAAAGCGGCGGATATCAGGGGATTGGCTTTGCCGTGCCGAGCAACCTGGCGCGGCGCATCGTCAGCGAGCTGATTCAATACGGCCAGGTGCGGCGAGGCTCGATCGGGTTCATGGAGGTGGCGCCGCTCACGACACGCGTCGCGGAAGAACTCGGTGCTCCGGTCAGCACCGAAGGCGTCGTCATCATGCGTATGGCGCGCGGCGGCGCGGCTTTCGACGCGGGCATCGAACCCGGTGACGTGATCCTGTCGGTAAACGGGCAGAAAATCTCGGACGGCGCGCAACTGGTCAAGATCATCGCCGACGCGCCGATCGGCAGCACGGTGAACGTGGAAGTGCTGCGTGACGGCCAACGCCGCACCTACAAGGTCGCCGTGCAGCGCCTCGAAGATCGGCCGCGCACACGCCGCAACGGTTAGGTGGCGACCGCTTCGCTTCCATCGAACATCCTCGACATCATCCTGGCGCTCGTGTTGGCGGCGACGCTCGCCGCGGCACTGGCGCTCGTCATGGGCCGGCTGGCGCGCCGGCTGCTCACATCGGTGCGCGACACGCATCTCACCGAGCCTATCGCGCGCCGCGCGCTGCGCATCGTGCGCATCATGACGTTCGTCGTCGCGTTTGCCGTCTTCGCCTTTCCGGCGCTGGACTTCGTCGGCCTCAATCCGCACGTCGGTCTCCGCAAGGAGCAACTGGGGCAATGGGCGGCCGAAACCGGCGTGCGCATTGCGGCGATCCTGGTGCTCGCGTTTTTCGTCGTGCGGGTGCTCTCGGGCATCATCGTGCGCGCGGAAAGCGAGATGGCTGTGGGTACCGGTCTCGACGCCCTCGAACGGCGGAAACGCGCGCAAACGCTGGCGAGCGTCGTGCGCCGTGCGCTCGCCGCGCTGATTTGGACGATCGCGATTCTGATCGTGCTGCGGGAGCTCGACGTCGACATCACGCCGCTGCTCACCGGCGCCGGCATCGTGGGTCTGGCGCTGGGCTTCGGCGCGCAAACGCTCGTTCGCGACGTCATCTCGGGCTTTTTCCTGATCGTCGAGGATCAGGTGCGCGTTGGCGACGTGGCGGTCGTCAACAACGTCGGCGGTCTCGTCGAGCAGATCAACCTGCGCACCATGGTGCTGCGCGACATGGAAGGCGCGGTGCACGTGATTCCGAACGGCGAGATCAAGTCGTTGGCCAATCGCAGCAAGGACTTTTCGTATTACGTGATCTCGCTCGGCGTGGATTATGACGAGGACACGGATCGGGTGGTCGCGGCGGTACGACAGGCCTACGACGAACTCGCCGCCGACCCGGTTCACGGCCCCAACATTCTCGAGCCGATCGAGATTCTCGGCGTGGACGACTTCAAGGAATCATCGGTCACAATGACATTCCGTATCAAGACGGTGCCGCTGAAACAGTGGGAGGTGGGACGCGAGTTGCGGCGCCGTATCAAACGCGCCTTCGACGCGCAGGGCATCCGCATTCCGTTCCAGCAGGTCGAAGTGCACGTGAAACACGAGGCTGCGCGTGACACACGATGAATTCCGGCAGGTGGGTCACCAGATCGTCGATCTGATCGCCGACTATCGCGCTCGCGTGGTCGAGCGTCCGGTCATGGCGCAGACGACGCCCGGCGAGATCAAGGCGAAGCTTCCGCAGCATCCACCGGCGCAGGGCGAATCGCTCGACGCCATCCTGCGCGACCTCGACGAGATCATCCTGCCCGGACTCACCCACTGGCAGCATCCACGCTTCTTCGGCTACTTCCCGTGCAACGGCACGCTTGCGAGCGTGCTCGGCGATTACGTCAGCACAGGATTGGGGGTGCTGGGTCTCGCGTGGCAATCGAGCCCCGCGCTGACAGAGCTCGAAGAAGTGGTGACCGACTGGCTGCGACAGATGATTGGACTGTCGTCCGAGTGGAGCGGGGTCATCCAGGATACGGCGTCAACGAGCACGCTGGTGGCGCTGATCTGCGCGCGTGAGCGCACGACCAAACACAGCGCCAGCCGTGGTGGGCTGCAAGGCGAAGAGCGGCCGCTCGTCGTGTACTGCGCCGCGCACAGCCACAGTTCGGTGGAGAAGGCGGCGCTCCTGGCCGGATTCGGGCGTCACAACGTGCGGCAAGTGCCGCACGATCAGCGTTACGCGATGCGAGCGGATGCGCTTGCCCGCTACGTCCAGGAGGACGTGGCAAACGGCCGGCGTCCGTGTACAGTCGTCGCCACAACCGGCACCACTACGACAACGGCGATGGATCCGATTGCGGCGATCGCGCAGGTAACCAAGCCGCATGGTTTGTGGCTCCACCTGGACGCCGCCATGGCGGGCTCGGCGATGGTGCTGCCAGAGTGCCGCTATTTATGGCACGGCGTCGAGGAGGCCGATTCGGTTGTCATCAACCCGCACAAATGGCTGGGCGCCGCGTTCGACAGTTCGGTGTATTACGTGCGCGATCCGCAACATCTCGTGAGCGTGATGTCGACGAATCCGAGCTTCTTGCAATCAACCGTTGACGGTCAGGTGAAGAACTACCG
>JBKPDL010000133.1:0-25983 GCA_046727855.1 Acidobacteriota bacterium | reverse complement strand
CTCCCTGTTCTTGCCTCCCGGAACTCCCTGATCTCCCTGTTCTTGCCTCCCCGATCTCCTGATCTCCCTGTTCTTGCCTCCCGGAACTCCCTGATCTCCCTGTTCTCCACCTGGATCGGCGCTTGCACCGGCCCCGCGGTGGTGGAGGTGCCAACCATGATCCGCCTCGACTCGCCAACTGCTCGTGTACTCGCCGGCGCCTCGGCCGTTGGCGCCGCATGGTTAGCGGCTCGGCGCCTCAGTCGACCCGACTATTCCTTCCGCGATCGCACGATCGTGGTGACGGGCGGCACCCGCGGCCTCGGCTTTGCCATGTCGAGACTCTTTGTGGACGAGGGCGCGCGCGTTTGGCTGATTGCACGTTCGACCGAAGAGTTGTCGTGGGTGTCGGACGAGCTCAGCGCTCGAGGTGGCTGGGTGCGTGGGATCTGCTCTGACATCCGCCGGCCCGATCACGTGAGCCGTATCGTCGACACCGTCACCGCCTCTGGTGACGTGATCGACGTGCTCGTCAACAACGCAGGGATCATCGAAGTCGGACCGTTTGAGCACGCCAAGCCTGAAGACTTCCAGGACGCATTTGCGACGCATTTCTGGGGTCCCCTCGATCTGATCCGCGCGAGCCTGCCGCACATGCGACGCAACGGGGAAGGGCGCATCGTCAACATCTCCTCAATCGGTGGCCGAATCGCGGTGCCGCACCTCGCGGCTTATACCGCCAGTAAATTCGCGCTCGTCGGACTGTCCGAGGCCCTCCGCGCGGAGCTGATGAAGGACGGCATTCTCGTCACGACGGTAACGCCGGGATTGATCCGCACCGGGTCGTACGTCAACGCCAAGGTGCGCGGGCGCCACGCCGACGAGCTTCGCTGGTTCACTGCGATGAGCGCGACGCCGCTCACCTCGATGCGCGCCGATCGCGCCGCGCGGATCATTGTGGAAGGATGCCGCGGCGGCCGTGCCGTGTTGAGACCCGGCCTGCAGGCGCGCCTGGCCGTTCTCCTCAACGCCGTGGCGCCGAATCTCTTCGCCGCGATCATGGCCGCCGCCGACAGCGTGCTGCTGCCGCGTCCGGCGCAAACCACGCAGGCCGACACCGCGCGCGAAGGAACACAGGTGGATCCGGGATTGGTCAAGACGCTGCTGCGGGCGCAGACGAGACAGAAATACCATCAACCGCAACCGACCTGGAGCTAAGGGGGATGATTGAGCCCGCTCGCCAATTCATGAGCGACCTGGCTTCGCCGGTTCTCGATCAGACGACTCACCGCCCGTGGCCTGTACCATTGCGGCCATGGGCCGGCCATATGCGCTGGGTCGATCTCGCGTTCCTGCATTGGCAAGTCGATCCCCAACGGTTGCGTCCGCTCATCCCGCCGAAACTCGAGCTCGAGACCTTCGACGGCGCCGCCTGGCTGGGAGTGGTGCCGTTCCGAATGGAAGACGTGCGGTTGCGCTTTTCGCCGGCCGTTCCCGGTACGAGCGCGTTCGCCGAGTTGAACGTGCGCACTTACGTCCGCTACCGTGAGCGGTTTGGCGTCTGGTTTTTCAGTCTCGATGCGGCCAGTCGTCTGGGCGTAAGAGCGGCGCGGCTTCTTTACAACCTTCCGTACTACGACGCGACGATGTCCGTGCGTTCGGAGGGGGAGCGAATTTTCTACGAGAGCACGCGCGTACACGCGCACGCGCCACCTGCCAGGCTTGCGTCATCGTACGCGCCGGTTGGCGCCGTGTATCACGCGTCGCCCGGAACGCTCGATTACTTTCTCGTCGAGCGGTACTGTCTTTTCATGGTGAGCCGCTCGGGCGAGCTCGGATGTCTCGACGTTCACCACCAGCCATGGTCGCTGCAGCCGGCGGAGGCTCGCATCGAGGTCAACACCATGGCAGCGGCAGCTGGCGTCGCGCTGCCGAGGGAGCCGCCGCTCGCGCATTTTGCCAAACATCTCGAGGTGATCGCCTGGAACGGGCAGCTGTTGTAGTCGGGCGACTACAATGACCGGATGATGCGGGGACAGCGCTTCGCAGACTTGCCGGTCCGAATCGAGCAGCGGGAGATCACCGTCGATGGGCGGGGGCAGACGTACGGGTTACTGATCCCGAAAACACCGGCCGAATCAACCGGCTACCCGATGATCGTCGGACTGCATTACCATTCGCCGACGCCTGGACTCTCACCGTATTTCGGCCTCGGATTTGTCGGTCAGCTCGTGCTTCCCGCGCTGCAGGATCTCAACGCCATTCTCGTCGCTCCTGACGCGCCCGACGCGACATGGACCACGGCGATCAGCGAACGGCTCGTCTCGGCGGTCGTGGCGGAGGTCAAGAAACAGAATTCAATCGACGCGCGGCGCACGCTCGTCACCGGCTTCAGCATGGGAGGCGCTGGCGCCTGGGCAATGGCGTCGAAGCACGCCGACCTGTTTCGCGGTGCCGTCATCATCGCCGCTGCGGCGCCGCCGGCGGACGCGAAACCGGCGATGCCGGTCTATGTGATTCACAGCCGGCGCGACGAAACGCAGGCGTTCGACGCGGCTGAAAAGGCGGTGCGCGCCCTCGAGACCGCCGGCGCGAACATCACCTTTGCCGCTGTAGAAGACGCGCCGCATCAGGATGTGACGCAATATATCGAGCCGTTACGGTCGGCCGTTCCCTGGATTCGCAAAGTGTGGTCGTGAGCGGAGGAAGTCATGGTCCCTTTGATGTCTCTTTGGATACCGATACTTGCCGCGTCGGTCATCGTGTTCTTCGCGAGCTTCATCCTGCACATAGTTCTTCCGTTCCATCGTGCTGACCTGCGCAAGGTGCCGAAGGAGGACGAGTTCCTGGAGGCGGTGCGGCGCTTGAACATCCCACCGAGTGACTACGGCGTGCCGCACGCGAGTTCGCCAGCTGCAATGAAAGATCCTCAGTTCGTGAACAAGCTGCGCACGGGGCCGATCGTGTTCATGACGGTCACGCCGGGCCGCGCGCCCAGCATGACCAGAAGTCTGATCATGTGGGTTGTGTTTTGTGTCGTGGTGAGCGTGGTTGCTGCATACATCACCGGCCGCGCGCTGCCACGCGGCGCAGAGTATCTCGAAGTCTTCCGCTTTGCCGGCTGCACGACGTTCGTTGCCCACGCACTCGGCCAGTTTCCTGCCTCAATCTGGTACCAGAGAAACTGGGGCACTACGATGCGCAACGCTATCGATGGGCTCATCTACGGACTCCTCGCCGGGGGAACATTCGGCTGGCTCTGGCCGCGGTAGCAGCTCATCTGCGGTCATCGGCGTAATCTGCGTCCTAGCTGATTCATATCGTTTATCTGCAGCTATCTGCGTGCATCTCCGCCCACTTCATCTGTGCGCTTTGCGGCCATCTGCGTCCACGAAAATCTGCGTAATCGCCGTCCATCTACGTCCTGCGTCCCAACCTGATCTGCGGCGTCCCATCCTGGCCCGGAACCTGCACCCTTCCAACGTCATGCGTATTCTGAGCCTCGTTTTCATCGCAGGTCTCACGAGCGCATGCGCCAGCGCTGAAGCCAGTCGCCAACCGGTGTACGTCGACATGAGCAATGTCGACCTGCACGTTTCACCCGATGTCACGCTGCACGTGCGTCGGCTGCGCGGAAAGTTCGTGCCGGCGGGGACCCGGCCTCCGTTCCTCGATAGCAAGCAATCGTACAGCGTCGCCGTTGATAGCGGCGAAATCGCGCTCGATCTCGCCTCGCTCAACGCCTTGATGGCGCGCACGCTCGGCGCCAACCGCTCGAACGTCGACAAGGTCAACCTGTCGATCGGAGAAGATGGGACGCTTCGCCAGAAGGGCGTGATCGACGCGGCAATTGACATCCCGTTCAGCGCGAAGAGCACGGTCTCGGTGACCGCAGACGGCCGCATCCGCGTGCGCACGAAATCGGTCAAAGGATTCGGCGTACCGATGAAGCCCGTGATGAAAGTGTTCGGCCTCGAGATGGACGATCTACTCAAGGTCAAACCGGGACACGGTGTTGTCGTGGCCGACAACGACCTCATTCTCGATCCCGCGGGTCTCCTGCCCGCGCCGGCAATCCACGGCCGACTCACGGCCGTGCGCATCGACGGCAACGAGTTGGTGCAGACGTTCGGGGCGGGTGCGGGAAAGCCGGTCGCGTCACGCGCACTGGCGCGCAATCACATCTACTGGCGCGGCTCGCAGTTGTCGTTTGGCAAGCTGACGATGAACGATACGGATCTCGAGCTCATCGATCTCGATCAGAAAGATCCGTTCGACTTTTCTGTCGATCAATGGAACGCGCAGCTGGTGGCGGGCTACTCGAAGACGCTGCCGAATCGCGGGCTGAAGGCGTTCATGCCGGACTTCAACGATCTTCCCTGAAGGTATCAGGTATCAGTTTCAGGTTTTCAGGTATCAGAACGCCGCTAGCTGGCAAGGCATCTGATACCTGATACCTGAGACTTGAAACCTGATTAGAAGCCGTACCTCAAGTTCACCTGAGCGGTCCGCGTCGGACTTTCATCCGACGTTTGCGTGAGCTGCAGGAAC
Organism: Acidobacteriota bacterium; assembly: GCA_046727855.1. Lineage (GTDB taxonomy): Bacteria > Acidobacteriota > Vicinamibacteria > Vicinamibacterales > UBA2999 > DASPWV01. Next base: position 21,453 of record JBKPDL010000133.1, on the reverse strand, counting down.
GTCGCCAGCCGCCGATCGCTCGCGCCGCCGATGTTGGCCTGCACCGGACGCGCGAAGTTGGGCTCGTTGGTCAGGTTGAAGATATCCAAGAACGCGTCGATGGTGCGTCCGCCCGCCAATCGGATGCGGTAACCAGCCCGGAAATCCACCCGTTGAAAGTTCGGGCCGCGGGCGCCGTTGCGGCCGCCTTTGTAATCCACCGGGTAGGCGTTAGGTTCTGTGCCGCTGTAGGTGCCGGCGGGCAGGTACTCGTTTTCGATAAAGCCGTTTCGATCGAGATCGAACGTGGAATCGATCAGCGAAAACGGTATACCGCTGCGCGCGCTGTAAACGGCGCTCAACTTGAGGCCGCCGGTTCTCGGCACGTCGTATGTTCCCGTGATCGTCAGGATGTGCGGCCGATCGACATCGGTCGGGCCGACCTCGTTGTCCAGATTCAAATCGGCGCCGAACTGCGATCGCGCCTCGTCAGCCTGGCCGGTGGGCACATTGCCGCGCCCGCGCGAGAAGGCGTACGAGAGCCGCCCCTGCCAGTTGTTGGCATAGCGTTTCGTGGCCGACACCTGTATCGTGTGGTAATTGATCCACCCCTCGTTGATCGGCGTGATGACCCTGGCCGACCAATCGCCCACACTCCCGACCAGTGGATTCAGCCGCCGCAGCTGGCTCGTCGCCAGAGTCGTATCGCGCACGCCTGGATTGAGTTCTTGCAGGATGTACTGCCCGCGCTGCTCGGAACGGATGAAGTCCACGCCGATTGCGGCGGTGGAAGTGAGCTGACGCTCGTAGCCAAGGCTGTATTGGCGGGCGAAGGCGTTTTTCCGATCGGGGTTGTCAAATCGGACCGTGCCGCCGTTCTTCGTAAGCGTGCCCGGTGGATAGCGTGTGTCCAACGCGGCGCGATTGACAACGGGTCCATTGACGAGAAAGGGGTCTGTCGGGAAATTGCCGGCGCGGGGGCCGCCATCGGGCTGGTTCGTCGGAAAGTTTACGACGAACGACGGCGAGTAGTAGGCCTGCGTTCCGAACATCCCGGTGAGAAACGTGTACGACGTGCGCTGATAGAACAGTCCAAAGCCTCCTCGCACCGCAGACCGCGCGGCGTCGTCGAGCGCCCACGAGAAACCAATGCGCGGCGAGACGTTGTTGTTATCCCTGGGATAATCGCTGCGGTCCGTGAACAGCGGGTTGTCCTGGTTGGGCGTGGGCAGAATCTCGACGTCGTAGCGCGCGCCCAGGCTCAAGGTCAGATTGTTTCCGAGCTTCCACTTGTCCTGCGCGAACATGCCAATGAAGTGGCCTTTCATCAGGAAGTTCAGCGCGTCCGGGACGCGCACCATCAGACGCTCAGGATAGGTTCGCGGGTCGTTGCGATTGAACGGTTGATCCGATGCGAACCGGAATGTTCCGTTCATGTCGCCGTAATCTTCGATCCGCAGCGACGAGTAGAGATAGTTGACGCCGAACTTGAGATCGTGATCGCCGCCCTTATTGGGAAGGAACCAGGCAAACACGTTGTCCGCGCCATAGGCGACATCCAGTCGTCGATTCGCCCGCTGACTCTGTTGATCCTCGAAGCTGAGAAACACCAGCCGCGGCTCCAGAATCTTCTGGTTGTGCCCGTTGGTATTGAAGTTCGGATTGCCGAAGAACACGTCTTCGCTGACTGCCGATACCCGGAAGGTGTTGACTTTCGTCGTACCGATCACCGAGCTGAGATTCCCGACTACCGTCCAGTCGACGTCGGTTTCAGCTTCATGCCGCGGCGGAGTGTGATTCTCCGCTTGAATCTGTAGCGGCTGGGGCGAGGTCTCGCGCAGCCACCGCACGCCCCACGTATTCGAGGCGTTCAACTGGTGGTCGCCGCGCAGGAACGTGTTCCACACGCGCGAGCGTTCGAAGTCGGTGCGGTTCAGATCCGGCCGCGTCGGGATATTCGTCGTCACGCCCCCGTCGAGCGCGATGCGCTCGAGGCTGAAGAAGTAGTGCGCCTTGTCCCTGATGATCGGACCGCCGATCGTCCCGCCCCACTGCTGCTGCTTGGTCTCCGGTTCCTCCAGCCCTTCCTGGCGCGCGAAATAATCTGTCGCCGCAAGTTTTTCGTCCTGGTGGAAGAAAAACGCGCTGCCGTGATACTGATTCGTGCCCTGCTTGGACACGGCGTTGACGATGCCGCCAGAGGCCAAGCCGTACTCGGCGTCGAACTGGCTGGTGAGCAGCTGGAACTCCTGCACCGACTCCACCGGCACGCGCGCCTGCGCGCCGCCGTTGCCGCCGTTGAATGTGTCGTTGTTGTTCGACCCATCCATCGTGTAGTTGACGTTGCGCACGTTCTGGCCCGCGACGCTGATCGAGTCGGCGCCGAACGTCGTCGCCGAGATCGTCGCGACCACGCCCGGCAGCATCCCGAGATACCCGGCAAAGTTCCGGTTGAACGACGGCGTGTCGACAAATTCCTGTGCCGTGATGTTGCCGCCGATCTCCTTCGACGAGACATCGACGAGCGGCGACTCCGCCGAGACGGTCACCGACTCGGTGACTCCGCCCACTTCGAGCTTGATCGCCACCTGCGCCGTCTTGCCGACTTCGATGCGCACGTCGCGCGCCTGATACTTCTTGAACGACGCGAGTTCGGCGCTGATCTCATACACGCCGGGCGTCATCGCGCTGAAGAAGAACGTCCCGTCGCCGCCGCTGACCGTCTCGCGAAACAGCCCGCTCTCCTGATGCCTGAGCACAATCGCGACGCCGGGCAGCGCCGCTCCCTGCTGATCGGCCACCTGGCCGCGAAGGTCGCCGGTGCCCTGCTGCGCCAAGGCGTGCGGCGCATAGAGAAGCGTGAGGGCCACGAAAGACACAAACAGCCGTCTCATGTCGTCTCCTCCTCAAAAAAATCCCAATGGCGCCAGGTGGGAGTGGCAAGACTCTGCGATGTCAGACCCTGAAAGTCAAGAGCCAGGGACCAAAAAGCTGGTGCCGAATCTGGTCCGTGGCGCGGGCCTGGAACAGGTACTTCAGTTCGAGCCGCATTTCGCGCCGGTTCTGCCACTGATCGGGCGGGCCGAATCGCGGATCTGGGCGATACGTGGCCGGCGCGCCGTTGGGCGATCGCGACTGGATGTACTCGGCGTTCCGCATATCATCCGCCCGACGGCGTGCAAAGGAAACGGCAAGTGGGACGGAGCCGTGCAGCGCCCGTTATAGTCGGGCGATACCTTATCCTCGAGGCGGCTATTCGTCCGGATCTGTATGCAGGCAATCGCGGATCGTTGTGAAGCGTGCGGGGCGACCGTGGCCAACGGCTCCTCAGGATGTCAGCAGTTGATCAACGAGCTGATGGCTCAGGCGCAGCTTGACATGCGGTTTGGCGGCGTCTACCGGCTGGCGTTCGACGCCTATTGCATGCAGCATCCGGAGAAATACTGTGTGTCGGCCAAGTCCTACGCTGCGCACCTGATGGGCCTCTGTCACGGCGTCGAGCACGAGGGCGACCCCGCGACGTACTGGAGGATTCCGCGGTGGTTGAACGGGCCCGCACGTTTCGACAAGCCACCGCTGCTGAGGTCGCGCGGCACGACGACGATTGCGGATGTACACGGCGCTGCCACGCCCGAAGACCACGTGCGCCGCGTGCGCGCGTGGGCCGAAGCGGTGTGGGCGGCCTACGCGCCGCAGCACGCGCTCGCGCGAGACTGGTTGCGGCAAGCCATGGGAGAGTTGAGATGACGATGCACTTGATGCGCCGCGGCTTGATTGCGGCGCTCGCAATCGCAGCGTGGGTTGCACCGGCGGCGCAGCAGGCGACGGAGGTCGTCGACACAGCGCGGCTGACCGAGATGCGCTGGCGCATGATCGGGCCACACCGCGCCAGTCGATCGAAGGCGATTGCCGGCATTCCCGATCAGCCGCACACGTTTTACATGGGGGTCGTGAACGGCGGCGTGTGGAAGACCACGGACGCGGGTCGCACCTGGACGCCGATCTTCGACGATCAGCCCACGGGATCGATCGGATCCATCGCGGTTGCGCCATCGAACGCGGAAGTGATCTACGTTGGGACGGGCGAAGGACAGCAGCGTCCCGATCTGGCAACGGGGGACGGGATGTACAAGTCAACCGACGGCGGCCGCACGTGGACGCATCTCGGGCTGCGCGACACGCATCAGATCGCGCACATCATCGTCGACCCGAGGAATCCCGATCGTCTGTTTGTCGCCGCGCTTGGCCATCCGTACGGGCCAAATGAAGAGCGCGGCATCTTCCGGTCGACCGACGGGGGGCGGACATTTCAGAAGGTTCTCTACAAGGATGAAAACAGCGGTGGTTCTGACGTGGCGTTCGATCCCGGCAACGCCGACATCCTCTACGCGACCTTGTGGGAGGCACGGCAGGGACCGTGGGAAAACGCCGCCTTCAATGGGCCTGGCAGTGGTGTTTACAAATCTATCGATGGCGGAAACAGCTGGCGCCCGCTGACCAAGGGATTGCCGACCTGGGAAGACGATCGCGTCGGGCGAATCGGCATCACCATTGCGCCGAGCCTGCCGTCGCGGCTGTTCGCAACTGTGGAAGCACGATCGACGGCTGGCATCTACCGCTCGGATGATGCAGGTGAAAGCTGGTACCGCATCAACAGCGATCCGCGCGTGGTCGCGCGACCGAACGACGCGTGCGAAGTGCGGGTGCACCCGACGAATCCGGACATCGTGTACGTGCCGACCATTGTCGCGTGGAAGTCGACCGACGGCGGCAAGACGTTCACCGCGTTTCGCGGAGCTCCCGGCGGCGACGACTATCAGAAGATCTGGATCAATCCGCGCATGCCGGACGTGATGATCATGTCATCGGATCAGGGTGTGATCGTGACGTTGAACGGCGGTGAGAGCTGGAGCAGCTGGTACAACCAACCGACCGCCGCCTTCTACCACGTCACCACCGACAACTCGTTTCCGTATCGCGTCTGTAGTGGCCAGCAGGAAAGCGGATCCGTGTGCATTTCGAGCCGCGGAGATGACGGCCAAATCACATTTCGTGAGTGGCATCCAGTGGCGGTTGAGGAGTACGGCTACGTCGCGCCCGACCCCCTCAATCCGGACATCGTGTACGGCGGCAAAGTGTCGCGCTACGACCGGCGTTCCGGACAGGTGCAGAACGTGGCGCCCAAACCGCTGCGCTCTGCTGACTATCGCGTCGTCCGTACGATGCCGGTGCTTTTTTCACCGCTCAATCCACGGAAGCTGTATTTCGCCTCCAACGTGCTCTGGCAGACGACGAACGGCGGCGGAATGTGGGAGCAAATCAGTCCCGATCTCACGCGCAAGACGTGGGAAGTGCCGGCGAACGTGGGGAAGTATCGCGGCAGCGAGGCGGCCGCGCCCGAACGGCGCGGCGTGATCTACACGATTGCGCCATCTTTCAAGGACGAGAACACGATTTGGGTCGGCACCGACGACGGTCTGATTCACGTCACGCGCGACGGCGGCAAGACGTGGAGCGACGTGACACCAGCGGCGCTCGTGCCATGGGCGAAGGTGTCGATCATGGACGCTTCGCACTTCGATGTGAACACAGCATATGCGGCAATCAACACGTTTCGCCTCGATGATCTGCGCGCGCACATCTATCGCACACGCGACGGCGGCAAGACGTGGCAGCACGTCACTGCGGGCATTCCCGATGGCGGCATTATCAACGTCGTGCGTGAAGACCCGCAGCGTCGCGGATTGCTCTTCGCAGGATCCGAACGATCCGTCTACGTGTCGTTTGACGACGGGGATCACTGGCAGTCGCTGCGGCTCAACATGCCGGCAACGTCGATTCGCGATCTCGTGATCAAAGACGACGACCTCGTGGTCGGCACGCATGGGCGATCGTTCTGGATTCTCGACGACATTACGCCGCTGCGTCAGGCCGCGCCCTCCGTGTTCGCAGCGAACGCGCATCTCTTCACGCCCGCCGCGACATATCGATTCCGGTGGAACAAGAACACCGATACGCCGCTGCCGCCGGACGAACCCGCGGGTGAGAACCCGCCCGCCGGCGCGATCCTGAATTACTGGCTCAAAAGCGACGCGCGAGTCGTCACGCTCGAGATCCTCGACGACACCAAAGCCATCGTGCGTCGCTACTCGAGCGGCGATCCGCCGGAGCCGCTGGTTGAGGGTCGGAACACGCCGGACTACTGGATTCGCCCGCACCGCGCGTTGTCGGCCAGGGGAGGCTTCCACCGCTTCGTCTGGGATCTGCATCATGAGCGTCCCGCCGTTCCGTCCTTCAGTTATCCAATCGCCGCGATCTACATGAACACGCCTCGTACTCCTCTTGGTTCGTGGGTGTTGCCGGGCACCTACACCGTTCGTCTGACTGTGGACGGCCAGGCATTTACGGCGCCGTTGATTGTTCGTCTCGATCCGCGCGTGCACACGCCGCCAGACGGATTGAAGATGCAGTACGAAATGTCGCGCATGCTTGACGATGCGCTGCGACGCGTCGCCGGCGCGCTGACCGCAAAGCGGGGATCGGCGGAGACGCTCACGCGGCTTCAAGGCCAACTGACGCAGCTCTTCGGCGTTGTCGAAGGCACCGATGCCGCACCAACTTCGCAGACGATCGCGGCCGTCCATGACGTGCTTGCCGCCGTCGGCGCCGCAGTGGGAGACCGATGATGTCGACATGTGCCAATCGAACAACGGTCATCGGCGCGGTGATGCTCGTCACCTGGGCGGTGGCCTCGGTCGTTGCGCAAACCAACGCCGCCAAACCTGCGTCCGCGCTCAATGGTGTTCCTGTTTTCGAGGCTGATCCAAAGTGGCCGCTGCTGCCGAGCGATTGGTCGTGGGGCCAGGTGATCGGCATCTTCGCCGATGCGCGCGGACACGTGTGGACCTCCAGCCGCAGCCGCATATCCGAGTGGGATCCGCAGGGCAAGCTCCTGCAGTCGTGGGACGCCCGCGGCCCGGATGGCAACTGGAGCACCATCCATGGGCTGTTCGTCGATCACAACGGGTTTGTGTGGACCAACGCGCGCGAGAGTCACCTCACGGTGAAATTCACGCGCACCGGCCAGGTGGCGCTGGTCATCGGCAACTACAACCAGACTGGCGGGAGCAACGACACAACGCTCATGGGCCGGCCGGCGGATATCTGGGTCGACCCCGCAGACAACGAAGTCTTCGTGGCCGATGGCTATGGCAATCGCCGGGTGATCGTGTTCGACGGCGCGACCGGGCGCTATCTGCGCCACTGGGGTGCATACGGCAAGCGTCCCGAAGACCCTTCGACTCCCGATGGTCGCTCAGGGCAAGCCCCTTCGACTCCCCCTGGTCGGGGGCAAGATCCTTCGGCTCCTGGTGGTCGATCAGCGCAAGACAAGGCGAGCGTTCCTGCCGCGCCGCCGCAGCAGTTCCGTGTGCCGCACGGCATTGCCGGCTCGCGCGACGGCCTCATCTACGTCGCCGATCGCGCGAACAATCGCATCCAGGTGTTCAGGCAGGAGGGCACGTTCGTGACCGAGCGTATCCTTCGCGCCCGCTGCGGCGGAGAAGAGCAGGCGAGGTGGGCGCCGAAGCGGCCGTGCGGAACCGAGGCCGCGTTCTCGATCGGCTTTTCGCACGATGCGCCCCAAACTTATTTGTATGTCGCGGATGGCGGGACGCACGTCATCACGATTCTTCGCAGGAGCGATCTCGAAGTAGTGGACGAATTCGGTGGTCCCGGCGTCGGTCCCGGCCAGCTTGGTCGCCCGCACAATCTCACGGTGGACCCGTCCGGCAACATCTTTGTCGCGGAGGCGGCGGGGCCGCCGGTGAAGCATCCGGTCACAGGCGCCAACGTGGATGCGGGGTATCGCGCGCAGAAGTTCACGTTCAAAGGGACGCGTGCGGTGAAATAGATCTGGACCAAACGAAATCCTGGCGCGACGCCGCCGGGGGTTCCTGACGTCGGTTCCTCACGAAAGTTCCTACGCATGTAAGGAACTGATGCAAGGGACGACCGTCAGGAACCTGATTTGGCTAGCGAACCGGTGACTCTGGAGGATAGTGCCGTCGGGCAGCCGGCAGGCGGTCAGCACGCCGTGCCAAATCGTGTCGATGCGTCGAGACTGCCGTGGATGTCGCCAATCGCGAGTGTTCCCAGGTCGTGATCGTGCTGCTCACAAACGCGTCACTTGCCCATGCAGGACCGACACAGTAAATGCGAGCCGCTATTCGATATTACGTCTGCCTCAGAATGACGCTACAACCGTGGCACCCACGACACGCCGCGAGAGCGAGGGCGTCACTATAACCCTGATCGCCGTGCCCGGGCGCGTGCCGAAGGTGATGTGCGGCTTTGACCGGCCTGAATCGATCGCCCAGCCAACGAGCGCGCCAGCGCCGCCGAACAACGCGCCGTAGCCGAGATAGATCGGCGCCCACTCATCGATCTCGTTGCGGTCGATCGCGAGGGCGTAGACGAACAACCCGCCTGCGACCGCCGCACCGATACCGGCACCGATGAGAGCGCCATTGCGGGCAGTGTCGCGCGGGCGGTCAAGCGACTGAATTTCGGTGAGCGGGATCGTGAGGCTGGTGCGACGCCCTCGTCCGGTGGGCGGCCGACTTTCTATCTCCAAGTCGAGATCGGTGTCGCCGATCCGAAGCAACTGGCCCGAGACCGACTCTCCGGTCGTTCGGACGACGGAGATCACATCGCCAGGATCGAGCACGCGGCGCAACTCGTCGAGCGAGCCCACAGGAACCTGAGCTGCAACGGAAGCGGCGGCGGCGAGCTCGAGCGCGACCGTGAGCGTGAGCGTCAGACCTGCACATAGACCGGTCCAGCGACGATCCGACTTCGTCATGACGACCTCCTCCGCACCTAATGTGCGAAATCAGGTCTCAAGAGGTCAGCGCCCAACTCGCGCGACAAACCGATGGAAGGAACCGCTGTGACGAACCCACGTCAGGAATCCACGTAAGGGCCGTCAGGCACCCGGTCGGGCATCACAAATACCGCTCGCGCGAGATCCGACCACAGCAATCCTTCGGAGTAGTAACGATCGAGTATCGACGGTTTCCACGCGAGCAGCTCGGGATGCGCCGTCGCGAAATCAGTCCACGTCTCGACCGGCTGTCGCGCGAGGCGTTCGCCGATCAACAGCAGATACGCCCACGTGATCGTCTCGTGATACAGGTTCGGCGCGCCCTTGGCGATCGCGAACCGCTTGAGAGCGTCGGCAAAGCGCGGAATCGCCGCCGCCACTCCTAGGCGCTTCACATATAGCCAGGCCACGCGGACGTGCTCCTCGTGGTGAAACGCGCCGTTCGGCAGCGACGCGTCTTCGAACGCGTTCAGCAAGCTATCGTCGTCCACGCCGTTGCTCCTTGAGGCGATGCGAGTTGCCGGCATTGAGATCGAGGCCGAACACCTTTTTCAATTCGGCAATGCGCGCGAGGTTTTCGTCGTTGAACGGCTGCTTGCCATCAAAGGCATGCAGCACAATGCCTTCGAGCAGGTCGCCGAGCGATAGGTCGTGAAAGTCGGCAAATGCCTTGAGCACCTTCAACAGACGCTTCTCCATGCGCACGCCGGTCTGCACGCGTTCGACGACAACGGGTTCGGGGATCGATTGTTCGCGTGACATCGGTAACTTGGTACCAAGCTACCATGATACCTCGGCGACGTTCCTTGACTGAGTGGCTGGGCTGGCCCCGAACGTGCAATCGTCGCCGCCGCCAACGGCGCCGGGAAGTGCCTCCCCTGCGCGCGTCCCGGTGTCCGTTGGCCGTAACTCACTGGAGAACGGGACGTTAAGCCCGTCAACCGATAGAGTTTCGAGGCATGCGATCTCTGCGTCAGCCGCCAACGGGTGTGGCACGAATCGACCGGCGGGGCTTTTTTGCGCCGAGCGCTGGTGACGCGGCGCAAGCGACCATCTCACACGTCGCCGCTGAGCGCGCTGCCCAATGGCAGCCTGCCCGCCGCCTCTAAAGGGACTCCCGATAGACGACAACCGTCGATGCTGAAAGTGGTCGTGCGGATTCTGCAGTGCGAGAACTCCGCGCTGCTCACCGCCCGCGTGCGGCGCCGAGGCGCCGCGCATCGGCGACGCGCACGCAGGCGCCATCGATCCGCGATCACGGATTACAGGATGCCGCGAATGAAGGGGCGCGGACTGCCGCGCGAAGCGTCGTCGGCAGACACGCAGCACAGCCGATGTAAGCGTGTAAGCTGAGGGCATGCGTCCCACGCCTGCATCTGCGATTCTGCTGGTTGCGATGTGTACGGCCACGGCCGGCGCGCAGGACATGCCGGCCGATTACGCCGCGGTCTTGAAAACGCTCGGCAAGCAAGGCGATTTCAAGGGCGGCGTGCTCAAGGTCAACATTCCCCGCAACGATCTGACGGTCGCGATCGATGGCACCCTCGTACCGACGCCACTCGGTTTTGGTGGCTGGGTGGCGCTGACAAAGGGCGATCGCAATATGGACGTCATCATGGGCGACCTCGTACTCGCCGAGAGTGAGGTCAATCCGGTGATGTCAGCCGTGCTCGACGCCGGCCTCGATGTCACGGCGCTCCACAATCACTTCTTTTACGAGACACCGCGCATCTTCTACATGCACGTACACGGGATGGGCACCGCGGCGGAACTCGCGACCAAGATCAAGCCGGCGATCGATTTGATTGGCAAGAACGCTGCGTCGATTGCCAAAGGTACGGGCGCGGCGCTGGCAACCGGTGTCACCGGCGCGAAGCTCGCGTCGATCATCGGTCATGAAGGCGAGCAGAGCGGTCCGGTCTACAAGATCACGATCGGCCGTCCTGACATCGATCTTCGGGAGCACGGCGCAAAGATCGAGGCGCGGATGGGCCTCAACACATGGGCCGCGTTTGCCGGCTCAGACTCGGACGCGGTGGTTGCCGGTGACGTTGCCATGAAGGCGGGAGAAGTCACACGTGTGCTCAAAGCGTTGCGCGGCGCCGGCATTCAAATTGTCGCGATCCACCACCACATGACGACAGGCGATCCGGTCTACTTCCTGCATTACTGGGGACGCGGGCCGTCGGAAACGCTGGCGCGCGGTGTGCGATCGGCCGTCGATCTGCTCGGTAAATGAAATTCGCCGCTGCTGCAAGCGTAACCCTCGCGCTTGCCGCACTCTCGAGCGCACAGACGACGTCGGTTCTACTCAAACCAGATGATCGGGTCTTTCGCGAAAAGGCGCCGGAGCGTTTTTTCGTCCGCCTGGAGACCAACAAAGGCGTGATTCTGCTCGACGTCGAGCGCCGGCTCGCGCCCAACGGCGTCGATCGCTTCTACAACCTGGCGCGCCACGGCTATTATGACGGTGCGCGATTCTTCCGCGTCGTTGCAGCGCGCTTCGCGCAGTTCGGAATCAACGGGGACCCGGCCATCGCGCAGGCATGGCGCAGCCGCACCATTCCCGATGATCTGCGGATTGCGTCGAACATCCGGGGTGCCGTGTCGTACGCGTTTGCCGAGGCAAACGGGCGGACGACACAGGTGTTCATTAATCTGCAGAACAACGCGAGCACGTTCGATCAGGAGCCGTTTGTCCCGTTCGCCCACGTGGTTGATGGGATGGACATTGCCGACGGGCTCTACAGCGAGTACGGCGAAGCGGCGGGCGGCGGGATCAGGGCCGGGAAACAGGATCTGCTGTTTACCGGCGGAAATGCCTTTCTTCTGCGCGAGTTCCCGCAGCTCGACTTCATCGTCCGCGCGGTCGTGCAGCCTTTGTAACTAGTTGTCACAAAAGAGCCGGGGCGTTTTCCAGTTGTGCGATCATCCTCGGAAGCACACGTGAAGCAACCGAGTTTTCGATCGCTGTTCGCCGTTGCATTGGGCGTGCTCGTGGTGAGCGTTGTGCTTCATGCGCAAACCCCCGCTCAGAGCAAGGCTCGCCCCGCGACGCCGGCAAAACCTGCGACGCCGGTTAAACCCGCGACGGCGCCGCCCAGCGCATTAGCCGCGCAAGATCACACCGCCGTCATCAAGCAGTACTGCACCGGTTGTCATAGTGAACGCGGCAAAGCCGGCGGCTTGTCGCTGGCCGACTTCGACGTTGCCAAGGCGGGCGCGAACTCCGAGGTCGCTGAAAAGATGATCCGCAAGCTGCGCGCCGGCATGATGCCGCCGTCCGGCGCGCGCCGGCCGGACGAGGCCACGCTCGCTGCGCTGGTCACCGATCTCGAAACGCGAGTCGACGCGTCGGTGGAAGGCAACATCAATCCCGGGTCGCGACCGTTTCAGCGTCTGAACCGCGCCGAGTACGCACGCGCCGTTCGCGATCTGCTCGACGTGAACGTGGACGTGGCGCCGTTTCTTCCGCCCGACAGCATCAGCAACGGCTTCGATAACGTTGCCGACGCGCAGAGCTTCTCGCCCACGCTGATGGAGGGTTATCTGCGCGCCGCAAGTCGCATCGCGGCGCTTGCGGTTGGCGATCCGCTCGCCCCCGCGAGCGAAAGCAACTACAAACCGCCGAAGACCGCGTCGCAGTTGCGTCGCGTCGAGGGCGCGCCGGTCGGCACGCGCGGCGGCGTGTCGGTGATGCACACGTTCCCGGCCGACGGCGATTACGTGTTCCGCATGGATCTGATGTCCAACGCCTGCGGCGTGCTCTTTGGCGGAACCGCCGAGGGGGAGCAGCTCGAGGTCTCGATTGACGGCGAGCGCGTGACGCTTCTCGAAATCGATCCGAAGATGATCGAGTCCACGACCGGCATCACGCTGAAGACGCCGCCCATTCACATCACCGCCGGCACCAAGCGGGTCACGGCGGCGTTCATTCAGCACTTCGAAGGTCCCGTCATCGATCTGATCGCGCCGATCGAGCACACGCTGGCCGACACGCAGATTGGCGTGGCCTACGGCATCACGACGCTGCCTCACCTCAAAGACATGAGCATTGTCGGACCGTACCGCGTGAGCGGCGTGTCGGAAACGGCAAGCCGGCGCAAGGTGTTTTCGTGCCGTCCGACATCGCCACAGGAAGAAACGGCCTGTGCGACCGACATCATCAAACGGTTGGCAACCGAAGCGTTCCGGCGCCCCGTTGCCGAACGCGATTTTTCGTCGTTGATGAAGTTCTACAGCGACGCGCGCGGCGAGGGCGGTTTTGAGCAAGGCGTGGCCGCTGCCCTCGAAGCGATTCTCACGAGCCCGCAGTTTCTCTTCCGGCTTGAACCGGTGCCGGCAAAGGTAACGCCTTCCGGGACCTACCGCATCGGCGATCTCGAGCTCGCGTCGCGCTTGTCGTTTTTCATTTGGGGCACCTCACCGGACGACGAATTGCGCAAGCGCGCTGCCGCCGGCGCGCTACGGATGCCTGCCGAGCTGGAGCGGCAGACGCGGCGCATGTTGCGTGATTCGCGTGCCGATGCGCTTGCGACGCGCTTCGCCGCACAGTGGCTGCGATTGCAGGACATCGACGAGATCCTTCCCGACGCGCTGCTGTATCCGTATTACGACAACTCGCTCGGCAAAGCGTTTCGGCGCGAGACGGAGCTCTTTTTCGACAGTCTCGTGCGCGAAGATCGCAGCGTGCTCGAACTGCTCACGGCCGACTACACGTTCGTCAACGAGCGCGTTGCGAAGCATTACGGGATTCCCAATGTCACCGGATCCGGTTTTCAGCGCGTCACCGTTCCCGATTATCGCCGCGGCATTCTCGGGCAGGGCAGTATCCTTACGCTCACCTCGGTCGCCGATCGCACGTCGCCGGTGATGCGCGGCAAGTGGGTGATGGAGGTGTTGCTCGGATCACCGCCACCGCCGCCGCCGCCTAATGTGCCGGCGCTCGAAGAAACGGAGGCGGCCGCCAACGGCAAGTTGCTGTCGGTGCGCGAACGGATGGAGCAGCACCGGAAGAATCCCGCTTGTGCCTCGTGTCATCGGGTGATCGATCCGCTCGGGCTGGCGCTCGAGAACTTCGACGTGACCGGCAAATGGCGCATCAAGGACAACGGCGTGCCTGTCGATCCTACGAGCCAGATGTACGACGGCACGCCGATCGACGGTCCCGCCTCGTTGCGCAGCGCGGTCCTAAAGCACAAGGACGCGTTTCTCCTGAGCTTTACCGAGAACCTGATGACATATGCGCTCGGCCGGCGCGTTGTCGCGAGTGACATGCCCGCCATTCGCCGAATCCTGCGCGACGCGGCGCGGCAGGAGTACCGGATGTCGTCGTTCATACTCGGCGTCGTTCAGACCGGGGCGTTTCAATCGAGTAGCGCTCTTCGACAAGCCCAGGGCGGCCCTGACGAAAACCGCAGGACCGGAGGGAAACCCGATGTTCATCACTAAAAAGCACGTGTCTCGCCGGGCGGTGCTCAAAGGCATGGGCGTCACCATCGGGCTTCCGTTGCTCGAAGCGATGCTGCCGGCTGCCACCGCGTGGGGCGCGCAGGCGAACCGGAAAACGCGCTTCGTCGCGATTGAAATGGTGCACGGTGCCGCCGGCAGCACGGCCCTTGGTCTGCAGAAGAATCTGTGGTCCCCCGCGGCGGTCGGCTCCGCGTTCGATCTCACGCCCAGCGTGCTGAGCCCGCTCGAGCCCTATCGGGAGTACCTGACGATCGTCAGCAACACGGACGTGCGCAACGCGGAGGCGTTTACTGCCCCCGAGATCGGCGGCGATCACTTCCGGTCGGCCGCTGTCTTTCTCACGCAGGCGCATCCGCATCAGACCCAGGGCTCGGATCTGCACGCCGGCACTTCGATCGACCAGATCTACGCGCAAAAGGTCGGCAGCGAGACGCCCATTCCGTCGATGCAGTTGTGCATCGAAAACGTCGATCAGGCGGGCGGCTGTTTCTACGGATATTCCTGCGCCTACACCGACTCGATCAGCTGGGCCTCGCCATCGGAGCCGTTGCCGATGGTGCGCGATCCGCGCGCGGTGTTCGATCAGCTCTTTGGCGTGGGTGCCACCCCCGAAGCGCGTGCCAGCCGCCGCCGTCGCGATCGCAGCATCCTCGACTGGGTTGCCGAGTCGGTGAACGAGTTGAAGTCGAGTCTGGGTGCCGTGGACAAGGCGCGCTTGAGCGATTATCTCGACGACGTCCGCGAGATCGAACGGCGCATTCAGAGAGTGGAGGAGTTCAATCGCAGCGGCGAGGAGCGCGAGCTCCCCAACGCGCCGATTGGCGTGCCCGATTCCTACACCGAGCACGTCAAGTTGATGTTCGATCTACAGGCGATTGCGTTCACCTCCGACATCACGCGGGTGTTCGCGTTCAAGATGAGCCGCGACGTGTCGAACCGCGTGTACCCCGAAACGGGCGTCAACACCGGCTTCCATATCGCGTCACATCACGCCGAACGCGAAGAGCGCATCCTCGATCTCGCGAAGATCAACCGCTATCACATCAGCCTGGTACCGTACTTCCTGGACAAGCTGAAGAAGACCATAGACGGCGAGCAGAGTCTGCTCGACAACACCGTGATCGTTTACGGCTCGCCGATGGGCAATTCGAACGTTCACAATCACAAACGCTGCCCGCTGTTCCTTGCGGGGCACGGCGCGGGACTGAAAGGCAACCTGCATCTCAAGGCGGCCGACGGCACGCCGATGGCGAACGTGATGCTGACGCTGCTGCAGAAACTCGGTGTCGAAGTCGAGAGCTTCGGCGACAGTTCGGGCACGCACGAACTGAACGCCGCAGCCGGCGAACGGCGGACCTAAAGGTGCGCCGCTACATAAAAGAGATGTTGCGAACGGCGGACGTAAGGGTGTCCAGCGGCCGACCTGAAGGCCCGCCCTACGTGAGGGCTCAGACATGACGCGCATAATCCGTGGATTCTGCGCCAGCGTTGCCGGCGCGCTATTCCTCTCGGCAATGGTGCATGCGGCCAGCGCTCCGGTGGCCGACGCCGCCATGCGCGGCGACAAAGACACGCTGCGCACGCTGCTCAAGCAGGGCGCCGACGTCAATCAGTCACAGGGCGACGGCATGACCGCGCTCCACTGGGCCGCGACGAACGGCAACATGGAGCTGGTCGAGATGCTGCTTTACGCCGGCGCCAACGTCCGCGCGACGACGCGGCTCGGCGGCTACACGCCGCTCCACATCGCGACTCAGGGGGGCCGCGCGGCAGTGATCGATGCGCTCACGAAGGCCGGCGCGGACGTGAACGCCGCGACATCCACCGGCGCGACGCCCTTGATGCTCGCCGCGACCTCCGGAAGCACCGATACGGTGAAACGGCTCCTCGATCTGGGCGCCAAAATCGACGCCGTCGACAAGGCCAACGACGAGACGGCCCTGATGTTTGCGGCGGCGCTCGATCGTGTGGATGTGGTGCAGCTCTTCGTCGAGCGCGGCGCGAATCTCAAACTTACGGCAAAAGTGATCGACCGCGGCAATGGTCCGCTCGCGCCTGGCGACATCGCGCTGCAGGAAGCGTCCCGGAGCGGCGGGCGTGCGCAGAACAACGCGGCCGCGGCGGGACGTGGGTCTTCGGGACCAGAGGTGCCGGGCGTCACGCGTCCATACACCTATAACGAGTTGATCGGCAAAGTTGGCGGCCTCAGCGCTCTGCACTTCGCCGCCCGGCAGGGAAGCGCGGACTCGATGCGCGCGCTCGTCGAAGGCGGCGCCGACGTGAATCAGCTGAGTCCGGCCGATAAAGCGTCGCCGCTCCTCATCGCCGCGATCAACGGGCAGTTCGACATCGCGAGCTATCTGCTCGAAAAGGGCGCCGATCCCAATCTGGCGAGCGACGCCGGGGCGACGCCGCTCTACGCCGCGATCAACGTGCAGTGGGGCCCCAAGTCGTTTTATCCACAGCCGCGCGCCCAGCTGCAGCAGAAGACGTCGTATCTGGATCTGATGAAGGCGTTGCTCGACAAGGGCGCCGATGCAAACGCGCGCGTGCAGCGAAAGATTTGGTACACATCCTACAACTTCGACAACCTGCGCATCGACGAGAGCGGCGCCACGCCGTTCTGGCGCGCCGCGTATGCGAGCGATATCGAGGCGATGACGCTGCTCGTTTCGTACGGCGCCGATCCGCATATCCGCACGATCAAGAGCGCGGGCCGCAATTTCCGAGACGATGGCACGCGTGAGGGGGAAACGGGACCGCAGCCGGTGCCGGCAGGTGCGCCGAGCATCACGCCGCTGCAGGCTGCGGCGGGAGCGGGTTACGGCGAAGGCTACGCCGGCAACGCGCACCGCTTCGCGCCTACCGGCATGTTTGCGGCCGTGAAATATCTCGTCGAAGAGCTGGGCGCTGATGTCAACGCGGTCGATGCCGACGGTACCACCGCGCTGCATCACGCGGCGGCGCGCGGCGACAACGAGATGATTCTGTACCTCGTGCAGAAAGGTGCCGACGTCACGGTGACCAATCGTCGCGGTCAGTCGATCGCCGACATGGCCAATGGACCGGTGCAGCGCATTCAGCCGTTCCCGGAGACGCTGGCGCTGCTCGAGAAGTTAGGCGCGAAGAACAACCACAAGTGCGTGTCGTGTTGAGCTTCAAAGTTCAAAGTTCAAAGTTCAAAGTTAGTTTTGAAGTGCCTTAGTTGCAAAAGTGGCACGCGAGAACTGCGTAACTTGACAACTCACTTTGAACTTTGAACTTTGAACTTTGAACTTGTAACTTTTATCTGCGCACAAAAGGACCGCTGTCGTAGAGCAACCACACGTCCGGGTCCAACACGACCGCCGAGGGTTCGGTATCGAACGGAACGGTGTAGCGTTCCACTTTTCGATCGGTGCCCGCTTTGTGGCGCACCGATTTTCCGTCGCGGCCGGAAACACCAAGCTCGAAAGAAATCCGGAAGGCATCGGCGGACTGTGTTTGTCGCACCGTCACTTCCACCTGCCTCTTCTCCGCGTTGTATCGCCACTCGCCTTCGATGCGCGGCACGCCGCTGCGCGTGAGCCACTGATCGAAAAACCATTTCAGGCTCACGTCGGCGGCGTCTTCCATGCACGCCCGCAGATCGTCGGTGGATGCGTTCTGGTTGCGATAGCGCGCGTAGTAATCGCGAATGCCTGACCAGAACGCCGTATCGCCGATCAAGTAGCGCAGCAGGTGCAGCGTCCACGCGCCCTTCTGATAGACGAGCTGATTCAGCACTTTGCTCATGTCCGCGAGATTGCGATGGATGATCGGCGTGTCGGGGAGCTTGGCTTCGAGCTCCAGCACCTGTGCCCGGCTCTTTTTGACGCGCTCGACGAAAGCGTCGCGTCCCTGATCGTACTCGGTGAACAGCAGATCGAAATAGGTGGCAAATCCCTCGCTCAGCCACACATCGTCCCAATCGCGCTCCGTGACGCTGTTGCCGAACCACTGGTGCGCGATTTCGTGGACCACGGGGCCGCGGCCGCTGGCGACTTCTTTTTCGCCGTAGAAGATCGCCGTCGCGTGCTCCATGCCGCCGTTGATGCCTGCAGCTTGGACGTTGGCGAGCTTTTCGTAGGAGTAGGGCCCGATCTGCTCGACGAAAAACGCAAGCGCACGGCGGCTGAGCGGCTCGAACAGCGTCTGTGCGCGCTCGCGGTCCTGCGGAAACACCCATGTCTCGAGTGGCACGCCTTCGACTTCGCCGGCGCGGTGCGAGGAGAATCGCGCAACGCCAAGGGCGTACAACCATGTTGCGATCGGCACAGATTGCGTCCAGCGGGTTTCACGCATCCCGTTGCCCAAGTCGACTTCCTCGGTGAGCGACCCGTTGGAAACCACCTGGTATTGGCTGCCGGTGGTCACAATCAGTTCGCCCGTGGCCTTGTCGTAAGGGTGATCGATCGTGGGCAGCCACTGATGCGCGAGGTTGGGCCAGTTCTCGCTGAAGACGGTGGGCTCGCCGTGAATGTTGTTGAGGAACTTCAGCCCGCTCCGCGGCACGCCTCCATACTTGACCGTGAAAGTGACGCGTTCACCGTCGTCCATTGGCTCGCGAAACGTGACGGTCAGGCGATCGTTTGCGTGCGTGAACCTGAGCGTTTCGCTTCCACACACGACCGACGTGACGGTCATGCCTTTTCCATCCACGGCAGAGCCGAGATCGAGTGTGATCTGCGACGTTCGGTCACCCGTGACGCGCGCTCCGAGCGTGGCTTCGCCGGTGATGCGATGGTCCGCGCCAGGCATGAGCGAGATCCGAAAGACGTAGTGCAGGATGTCGACGGCGGTCTGCCGGGGATAGGTGTCGGCCGCGAGGCGAGATGAAACGAGCGCGAGGGCTAGAACGACGATCGCACGCGTGGGCATGAGGGGCGACGCAGTATACGTCGTCCCCGCACGTTGGGTCGCACGCAGAAATTGCTTGTCGGTGGTGCTCTCAGCTGTCGCTTCCAGTCAGCCTCGTGCAGCCGTGCAGCGTCGGAAGGTGATCCGCCGCCGACCGCTATTGTGCGACGCCCGCGGGTGTCGCCGCCGCCGCGGAAGCGCGTGATGGCGCAGTTGACTCCGCCGAAGGCGCTTCTGCAGCCGGGCCAGTATTCGAGCCGCTCGGCGTGATGCGCACCGGCTTGAGGAACGGCATCATGTCACGCAGATTCGCGCCGACCTGCTCCAGCAGCTGCGACTGCTCACGCGCCCGCGTTTCGTTGAACCACGGCCGACCCTTCTGGTTTTCGGCAATCCACTTGTTCGCGTACGTGCCGTCCTGAATCTCCGCGAGAATCGCCTTCATGGCGCGCCGGGTTTCGTCGGTGATGATGCGCGGACCGCCGGTGTAATCGCCGTGCTCCGCGGTGTCGCTCACGGAGTAGCGCATGTAGTTGAGGCCGCCGCGATACATCAGATCGACGATCAACTTCAGCTCATGCATGCACTCGAAGTATGCGATTTCCGGCTGGTAACCGGCCTGCACGAGAGTTTCGAAGCCGGCCTTGATGAGCGCGCTGACGCCGCCGCAAAGCACCGTCTGCTCGCCGAAGAGGTCCGTTTCTGTTTCTTCCGCGAACGTCGTCTCGAGCACACCCGCGCGAGTAGTGCCCAAGGCCCGCGCGTAGGACAGCGTGAGCGGCCGCGCGCTGCCGGTTGCATCCTGATAGATCGCGAGCAGCGCCGGCGTCCCGCCACCTTCGACGAACACCTCGCGTACGCGGTGTCCGGGTGACTTGGGCGCCACCATCGTCACATCCACGTGCGGCGGCGGCGTAATGCAGCCATAGCGAATATTGAAGCCGTGCGCGAACATCAGCATGTTGCCCGGTTCGAGGCCGGGCGCGATTTCCTTCTCGTAGGTCGCGGGCTGCGTCGTGTCCGGAGTGAGAATCATGACGATGTCACCCCAGGCAGCTGCGTCGGCGACCGACGTCACGCGCACACCGTCGGCTTCCGCCTTGGCGCGTGAGCGGCTCGCCGGTGTCAAGCCGACAGTGACGTTGACGCCGCTATCGCGCAGATTGAGCGCGTGCGCGTGTCCCTGCGAGCCGTAGCCGATGATTGCGACTTTACGCGCGCGAACGAGATCGAGGTTTGCGTCTTTGTCGTAGTAGATGTTTGCCATACATGTCCCGGGCGCGGATAACGCCGCGCCACTACACGGAGTAGGAAACGCCGCTCTGGTGACCGGCCTCGGCGCCGGCACGCGGACGGCGTCGAGCCGCCTTCAGCTCCTGACCGCCGCGCAGCATCGACACGCGTCCGGTCCGCACCATCTCGATGACGCCGTACGGGCGCAGCACGTCGAGCAGACCGTCGATCTTGTCTTCGGTTCCCGTGATTTCGACGATCAGCGAATCGGGTGCGACATCAACCACACGCGCGCGGAAGACGTCGACCAACTGCATCACCTCGCCCCGCGATGCGCTTGTCGCCGCCACTTTGATCATCGCCAGATCGCGATCGACCGACGCATCGGGAGGAATCGACTCCACGCGTTCTACGTCGAGCAGCTTGTAAAGATTGGCTTCGATACGGCCGCGCACGGCGTCGGGCGCATCGACCACGATGGTCATGCGCGAGAGGCCGGGCCGCTCGGTATGCCCGACGGTGAGCGAGACGATGTTGAACGCGCGGCGCCGGAACAGCGACGCGACGCGGTTGAGCGCCCCGGGATGATCCTGGAGATAGACAGCAAAGGTCAGCATGGCTAGTCCGCCGCAGTTTCCACGATGGGCGACGGTCGGCGGATCATCGCGTGCAGGTCCGCGCCGGCGGGCACCATCGGATACACCGAATCTTCCTGTTCCACCTGAAAATCGATGACCACCGTCCGCTGATCCTTCCGCGCTTCTTCTACTGCGACCGCGACGTCGCGTCGCGTGGTTACTCTGCGACCGCGCAATCCAAACGCCTCGGCAAGCTTGACGAAATCGGGGTTATGAAGCGGTGTGGCGGCGTAGCGCTTGTCGTAGAAGAACTCCTGCCACTGGCGCACCATGCCAAGGTAGTGGTTGTTGATGATCGCGACGTTGATGTCCAGCCGCTCCTGCGCCACCGTCGCGAGCTCGGCCATGGTCATCTGGAATCCGCCGTCG
>JBKPDL010000132.1:0-24500 GCA_046727855.1 Acidobacteriota bacterium | reverse complement strand
AGCGTGTACAGCAGCAATTCGTAGTCCCCGATGATCTCGTCGGTCACCGGAACGAGCACCGCGCTCATGTTGTCGTAATCAGCCGGATAGGCGGTTGACAAGCGATCGGAGATCACGTCCATCTCCTTATGCGCGTGCTCGAACGTCACACGAGCCTTCAAACGCGCCAGCGTGATGAAGCTCCACGTCACCCGATCGGCCGCGTCCCCGGAAGCAGCTTCGTAGCGGAGCCACAGGTCCGGCCGATCAAAACGAGTCGAGTAGAAGCCAGGCGGCATGATGCCGATCACCGGCATGCTGGCTCCGTCGATCTGAATTGTCTGACCGATGATCTTCGTATCACCGCCAAACCGTGTGCGCCACAGCCGATCGCTCAGGATGACGGTCGCGGGCGCCCCGGGCGCGTAATCCTCGGGCGTGAAGGCTCGTCCATGGGCGGCGACCACACCGGTTGTGGCGAAAAAGCCTTCGGTGACTTCATGCGCCCACACCGGCTGGGCGCCATTCGATCCCGATAGCGTCTTGGGCCGCCGGCGATACGCCTCGATCGATTCGAACGACGTGCTCTGCGTGCGCCATTCGTAGAGTGTGCCGGGACGCACGACGATGAAGTACTTTCCTGCGCCTTTTTTGAAGCGAACGCCTTTCGGATGGTTCTCGTAGATGTGCACGAGCCTATCGGGTCCGACAAAGGGAAGCGGCTTCAGGATCACGGCGCGCACGATGCTGAAGATCGCGGTGTTGGCGCCGATGCCGATCGCGAGTGTGATGAGCACGAGCAGCGCAAACGACGGCTGCCGTGTGAGCGTGCGGAGCGCGTGGCGAATGTCGGAGGACATCAGATCGCCTACGAGTCGAGCGCCCACCGCGCGTTCCCGACGCCGACCGCGGCGATGACCGCCGCGATAATCGCGAGCCACGATGCGGTTCCGAGCGCCGCGGCCAGCCGGACCGACACAGAATCGTCACGGAAGGCAAAACGCGGAATCGCCTGGTAGTCGACGAAGGTGAACCGACCCGGACACGCGTCGCAGCCGCGCGCGGCCGGTGATCGCACCGGCGCGAGCACGCGCGGATACATGAACGCACGAAGCGCGAGTTGAAAGTCGCGAACCTGCGCGAGGAATGCCTGGTGCCGAGCGGTTCCTGTACCGGCAAGATCGGCCAGCGCGGTGTGCAAGGCGACCTGCGGCGAGAGCCACCATGCGGCGTTCGCGATGGCCCCTTCGGCGCGCGCGTGCTCCTGGCGGCGCTTTTCTTGATCTGCCAGCCGGCGTTCCATCTCCTGTGTGATCAGCACGAGCCGCGTCGAATAATCGAGCGCTCTTGGATCGACGGTTGCCGCTGCCGGTCCGAGCTGGGTCACGAGACCACGCGCCACGACCGCATCGGCCTCCGCTTGCACCGCATCCGTCGTTCGGCGTAGCTCGTCGACATCGGACACTGGCGACGGAGTTGGCCCGATGGCACGCAGCGCGACCGATCCTGCCAGCGGCACGCCGATCGTCAACAGGAGCCACAGACCCGCGATCGACGACATTGTCCCGACGCTGCCGCGTCCGCGGGCGAGACTCCACCCGCCGACGGCGAGCCAGAAGATTGTGTGCGCGGCCAAGAGTGTCATCGCGGCAAGCACTTCGCGCCACGCGCCGCGAACGGGCGTTCCCGCGGCGATGAGCGCGGCGAGGACGCACAGTACGACGGCTGGAACGACGACCATAACGATGGCACCCAACCGAAGCAGCCACCATCGCCGCGGCGTGACCGGCTGCGCGGCAATCAGGGGGAGGATTGCCTGATCACGCTCCTGGGCGCCGACGGTCGCGGCGACGGCGCCCAGACAGAAGGGCAGAATAAACGTGATCACAAAACTCAGATCGAAGAACCCGGTGGCGAGCGCTCGAGGCGGTTCGAAGTCGTAGACACGATCGCCGCCGAAGAGCGTCTCCAGCCGAATCGGAATTGCGAACGGCTGCAGATCGCTCTGGCCGACCGCGAGGACGGACAACGGCAAGTGCGGTTTCGCCGCGAAGCGCCGAAGGAAGTAGCGGCTGAAGCCGGAGGCGCCTGTTGGATCCTGCCAGTACGGCAGCGCCTCGGCCGACGGCCGCGCATAGCGTGCCGCCCGCAGCTCGATGTCGGCGTACCAGTCTGCCTCGTGCTGCGCCATTCGCGCGAGGTCGGCATGCTGACGCGAGTGCAGGCGGGCGGTGTTCACGGCACCCCACGATCCTGCGATCGCAATCATGATCACCACCATCCACACGGCCGCCGATCGAACGACACGCCGGCACTCGTAAGCGAAGAGAGTGGCTGCGCCGTTCATGCGCGGACGTATCTCACCGTCACCGCCGCGACGCCGACGCTCACGATCACCCAGCACGCCAACGCAAGAAGAGCCATCCCAGCCGGGTGTACGCCGGTGAATACAGACAGCGATGTGTAATCGAAGGCGGGAATCTCGGACCAGAGGGCGACGTCGTTGGTGTGTTCGCGTCCATCGATGGCCGGGTGTGAAATCAGATCCGCGTTCATCCGGTTGACGAGTTGTCGCCGGTACGATTCAGCAAAGTCGAGGAAGTGGCGGTGGTGGACGAAATCGGTGCCGGTCAGCGCTGCGGAAGCAACGTCGAACGCGACAGCGGGCGAGAGCCACGCGAGCTGCGCATAGCTCGCATCCTGCGCCGACACGCGATCGTAAAAATGGCCGATCTCGCGGTGGAAAACGCGCTGTGCATGACGTTCCGCCAGGTCAAGCTGAGCGCCCCGGACGTTAATGTGCAGGCCCGACAGATCGCTCTCCTGCGATACTGCATAGCGCTGCACGATGCTGGCGATCTGCTCGGCGCCCGCCTCCGGTGTCCAGTACGCAGGTGCTTCGTCAATGAGCACCAGCTTCATCTGCTGAAAGGACGGCAGCGGGCTTCGCCATTTCGCGATCGCGCTTGACGCCGGCAACGCGACAAGCACGAACGAAACCCAGATCAGCAGGAAGCCGGCACACGCGACCTGGACGGATGGCGCCACCACCGACACGGAAACGGCGACGGAGGACAGTACTGCGAGGTAGGCAAGGGTGCACATCGTCCATCCTGAGAGCCGCAGCAGCTCGTCGCCGCGATGGACGACGCCGGTCGTGATGCTCAAGAGGCCGATGATGACTAGCGGGACAACGAGCGCCAGCCCGGTCGAAGCCGTCACGGCGCCGATCTTCCCGGCCAGATAGCTGCCTCGATGCGAGGTATTGCCGAGTGCAAGCCCGAGGACGCCACGCTCTCGCTCTCTCGCCGCAACCGCGAAGGCAACGAGAAACACTGCGAGCGGGCCGAACCGCGTGAGCAGACCTGCCGGATCGACCAGGCCCCAACGTTGGAACACGCTCGCGTCCTGCTGCGGTCGAAACAAGAGATCGTTCTGGTGATGCGCCTCGAGCCACACCGCCTCGCCGACAAACGGGACGATGCCCGGGTCGACGGCCTGGAGGGGGAGCGACGGTTTGAACGCGTAGATCGAATAATGCGCGGCTGTATGTGGGTCCGTTTCGCCTTGTCCCAGCCATCGCTCGCGCTCGTGCGCTGCGACCTCGGCCTTGAGCCGCGCACTGTCGCGAACGTCCATCCACGCGGCGCTGCCACACAGCAGGAACACGGCGGCAAAGACCGCGAGTGTCGCGACGAGACCCGAGTCCCGCCACAGATTGGTGATCTCCAGCCGCACCAGTCGCGCGATCACTGCCGCATCCCTCGTGAGTCTAGAAGCGCACGTGGTAGCTCAGATCGACGGTGCGCGGCGCGCCGAGCTGTACCTGGTTGGCACTCGCGCCCGTCCAATCTGCATATAGCGTGTCCGTCAAGTTGCGACCGCGCAGTGTGACCTCCCCCGAGCGCAGGCGCCACGACGCCTGCGCGTCGAGAATCGTAAAGCCGGCGACTTCGGTGCTGTTGGCGTTGTTCGTGAAGAAACGCCCCTGATAACGGAGGCCGCCGCTCACGGTGACGGGCGTGTTCGGGATCTGATAGCCGGCCCATAAGCTCGCGGTGCGCTCTGGAACGTTGGGCGGGACGTTTCCCGCACGATTCACGCCGCCGGCCTCGAGCAGTTCCTCAAACCGTGCGTCGAGAAACGCGGCGGTCCCGTGCAAGCGGAGGCCTCGAACCCATTCGGTCGAAATCGAGAATTCAACACCCGTTGACGCCTGCTTGCCTCCCTGGATGCTGACATTGAAATTGTTGGGGTCGCGCGTGACGATGTCATCCTGCTCGATGGTGAACACGGAGGCGGTGGCATCGACCCGGTGATTGGCCAACGTCGTCTTGACGCCGGCTTCAACGGAACGGCCCGTCGTGAGGTTAAATGCGAGATTGCTTTCCGAGATCAGGAGGATCGTCGCGACGGGTGCGACCGCGTATGTGTACTGTCCGAAGAGCTGCGTCTGCGGCAGCACGTCGAGCACGACGCCCGAGCGCCACGATACCGGATCGAAGGATCGCGTGAATCGGCTCACCACCCCTGTGTTGAGATCGGTTATCCCGCGATCGACGTCGATCTTGTCGAGACGAACGCCCCCAACGAGCGTCAGGCGTGGCGCGATCGACAAGGCGTCTTCAGTGAACACCGAGATCTGATCGACGTTTGTATCGAAGTCCGTACGATTGCCCGCGCCGGGAAAGGCCGCGGACGTGTCTTCGGCCGGAAAGGCGCCACGCACGGGTGCAAACGGGTTCACCGGCGTCGTGTTGCCAAACCGCCGCGGCGACACGAAGTCACTTCGATTGGCCTCGAGGCCGACGGTAAACCGGTTGCGGCGGCCCTTCACGCGAAGGTCCGACACCAAGGCGGCGCGGTTTCCGTAGAAGCGCAGATCGTGGATGATTCCGACCGTCGATCGCGCGAGCAGACCGGTCGCCGGCATAAACGTATAGACCTCCGAGTTCTTCCACTCGCCCCACTTGTCGTACACGAACACATCGTTGGTCAGCTTCCAGTCCGACGAAAACCGCCAATCCAGCCTCGCGCGGAACCACGTAGTCTGAATATCGGTGATGCCGGGATCAACGTCGTAATTGATGTCGCGCATCGCTTTGTCGAGCACCCAGCCACGGCTGTCGCTGACCAAATCGGACGCGTCGCGCGCGACCGTTAGCGGCACGAGCGGCGTGCCGAAATATGCGGACCCGTAGTCGTCGCGGAAGTGGTCAACCGCAAATCCAAGTGTCGCGGCTGTGCCGAGTTTGAGATCGACGGCGCCGTTGAGCGACACGTTGTGCGATCCGGCGTCATCGATGTAATGACCGCTTTTGTTCCAGACCACGTCCGCGCGATACGCGGCGCGGCCGTTGGCCAAAGGTCCGGTTGCGCCAGCGGCGATACGACTGGTCTCGAGACCGCCGTA
The DNA here is from genome assembly GCA_046727855.1 of Acidobacteriota bacterium. GTDB lineage: Bacteria > Acidobacteriota > Vicinamibacteria > Vicinamibacterales > UBA2999 > DASPWV01. The sequence goes on along the minus strand of JBKPDL010000132.1, from coordinate 19,108 downwards.
TGAGAGCAGCACTTCGGCGCGACGCCCGTTGAACTCAGGGCGCTTCGGCACGAGGTTGACCGTTCCCGCCAGCGATCCTTCGCCGTACAACACCGAAGCCGGTCCCTTGAGCACCTCGATGCGATCGAAGCTCCAGCTGTCGTAATTCCTGACGATCATCGTCGACGTCGTGACGCGGGTGCCGTCGAACAGCATCGACACGGCGCCGCCAGAGAAGCCGCGGATCGCGGTAATGCCTTGAGCGCTTGGCAAAAACGCGGACGAAACGGCGGGGACGCTGCTCAAGACTTCCGTGGCCGTTCGAAGGCCGCGCTCCTGCGCCGCGGCAAACGTGATGATGTCGATGGTGGCGGGCGTTTCGCGCGGCGTGAGCCCGAGGCGGCTCGCCGACTGGGAGGGCACGTCGAGCTCCTGGCGTCCGGCCGCGGCGGTTACGGTCAACGATTCGGCGGCGGCCAATGTCGCGAACGAAAGATCGATCGGTGACGTTTCGCTGTTGAGATCGAACGTGGCCTCTACGGGCGTAAATCCCGGGAATTCGGCCCGCACCGTCTGCCTGCCGACCGGGACGCCGTCGATGCGATATCGTCCGGCAGCGTCCGTCATCGCGAACCGCACCGGGCTGGTCGAGACAACCTCGACGCGCGCGTTGGGCATGGGCACACCAGTGGTGTCGCGGACGATGCCTACGACCGGCAATGCGGTCTGGCCGGCCGTGATCGTTGTGCTCGAACAGAACACGAGAGCAAGCGCGGCAATTCTCATCGCGCGCATTCTGCGAGGCGGCCGGAGACCCGTCGTCGTGACTTCAATGAACAGTCGCCACGCTTGCGCCGACGGGCGCCATCCCCAGACGAATGGCCGCTCCGGGGCGCTCTGACCGCCTGCTCGACGAGTCACGAAAGTTCCTCACGGACGTTCCACCCGATGGGTTCCTCACGCAAGTTCACGTGGGTTCGTTGCCATATGTTCCGCACGGTTTCGCACCTGCGCTCGAACCTACGTTGAGAACCGTCGTGAACTACCGTGACGAACGTACGTAGGGAACCGACGTGAACCGACGCACGGAACTTGCGGAAGGAACCCACGTGAGGAACGTACGTGGCTGCCGGAGGTTCGTCCCGCGATCACTCGGCTCGCAGCGCCACAAGCGGATCGACGCGTGTGGCACGCCGCGCCGGCAGGTAGCACGCGAGCGCGGCAGTGCAAAGGAGGAGCGGAGGGACCGTGATGAAGGTGAGCGGATCGGCGGGACTCACTTGATACAGCATCGCCCCGACGAGGCGCGCGAGCCCCAGGCCGAACACGACGCCGACCGCGACACCGGCGGCAGCCAGCGCGATGCCTCGCGCCAACACCATGCGGGTCACATCGCGCGAGCTGGCGCCGAGCGCGACGCGTACGCCGATCTCACGAGTCTGCTGCGTCACCAGATGCGACAGGACACCATAGAGCCCGACGCAGGCGAGCACCAGCGCCAGCGCCGCGAAACTGGCAAACAGCGCGCCGGCCACGCGCCGCTGCCAGATGCGGTTGGTGACGCGGCGGTCGAACGTGTGAACGTCGAGGAACGATTGATTGGGATCGATGCGGCCGACAATCGCCGTCGCCGTGCGCGCGATCGACATCGGATCGCCTGTCGTGCGAATCACGTAATACGGTCCGGCGGTCGAGACCTGCGTGTAGGGCCGATAAATATCGAATCCGGGCTCGCGTTCCAGCTCGTGATGCAGAACGGCCGCCGCGACGCCGACGACGGTTAGCCAGACGGCGCTTGGCGTCGTGGTCTGCATCTGGATGCGCTGCCCAACGGCGTCCTTCCCGGGCCAAAGTCGCTCCGCGAGTGTCTGGCTGATGATCGCAACCGGTGTCGTGTCGGGACGATCGCCGTCGTTGAACGCGCGGCCGCTGCCAATTGGAATGCCCATCACCGCAAAGTAGTTGGGCCCCACCAGGTGCAGGTTCACGTAGGGGTTCGCGGCTTCCTGATCCGCGCTCTGACCGCCGGCACGAATCGTGTATGGATCTCGCGGTTTGCCCGACATCGGCAGGTTGTTGTCAAACGTGACGGCCTGGACCTCCGGCAGCTGCGCAAGTTCGTCGAGCATGTGCCGGTGGAAGGTGACTGTCTTTTCGAGCGTGGTGTACGCGGCCCAGCCGAGCTCGACGCGGAACGTCAGCGCGTTGGCCGTGTTGAAGCCAAGATTGACGTTGCGCAGCCGCCACACGCTCTGCACCAGCAGGCTTGCGCCCACGAGAAGAACAAACGCGAGCGCGACTTCCGCAACAACGAGCACGTTGCGCATTCGACCGTGACGTAACCCATCTGAGGAGCCGCGCGAGCCGTCCTTCAAGGCGCCTTGGAGTTCCTGTCCATGACTGCGCAGTGCGGGAACGAGACCGGCCGCAATCCCGGTGAGGACAGCTGTGATACCGAGGAACATCGCCACGCGCGCGTCCACCGCAATCTGCATCCAGCCAGGAAGCGGCACTGGCACCATACCTGTGATGACGCGGACGCCAATTACAGCGAACGCTCCGGCGAAGAGGGCTGCGAGCACCGACAACACAACGCTCTCAGTGAGCGCTTGCCGGACAAGCCGCCACCGGCTGGCGCCGAGCGCCGTGCGAACAGCGAGTTCGCGATCGCGGGCGATCGCGCGCGAGAGCAGCAGATTCGTGACGTTGGCGCAGGCGACGATGAGCACCAGCGCCACGGCGGCAAAGAGCAGGAGGATATATGGGCGAATCGTCGCCGTATACATCTCGCTCAGCGGCGTCACGCGAAAACGCACGCCGGCGTTGCTCTCGGGAAACTCGCGTTGCAGCCGCTCCGCGAGCGCGCTCATCGCCGCGCGCGCCTGATCGACGGTTACCCCCGATTTCAACCGCGCCACGACAAAGCGATCGCGGACATCGCGCCGGCGATAGAACGCGGGATCTGCCGCGATGCCGCTGCTGCGAAACAGATCCGAGTGCGAAGGGAAGTTGAACGCGGGCGGCATTACGCCGTAAATGGTGTAACCGGGTGCGCCGTCGAGCGTCATGGTTCGTCCGACGATATCAGGAGCGCGGCCGAACTTGCGCACCCACAAGCCGTGACTGATCACGAGGCCGAAGTTTCGCGTGCGATCGAACGCGGGCGGGAAGGTCGATCCCACCAGCGGTTCCACTCCAAGCACACGAAAGAGATTGTGGGTCGTGATCGTTGATTCGAGTTCCTCGGGCGTGCCAAAGCCGCTTGCGTTGTACATCCCCTGATCGGTGTAGAGCGCGGCATCGTCGACGATCGGCAAGGCACGCAGATCGTCGAACTCGGGAAGGGACAGGGCGCCGCGGTCGGCATCGCCGCGCACGCTGGTGATGCGGACGAGCCGATCGGGCTCCGCGAACGGCGCCGGCCGCAGGAGCAGTCCGTCGACGGCACTGAAGATGGCGGTGTTCGCGCCGATGCCGAGCGCGAGCGTGAAGATGACGAGCAGCGCAAACGCCGGACGCGCTCGCAGGCTGCGCAGCGCGACGCGTATGTCGGACCACATGGAATCGCCCATCGAGGCGTACGCGCCCTTGTCTCATTCCCCACGTTGAACGATCAACGGAATCCAACGAACGGCTGTTTTCGCCCGTTCATTGGAAATGCGTCCGCAGCGACGGTCAATTTGCTTATGGTTGCCGCTACGTCCAGCGATCTTCGTCATGCGTTCCGCCGCGTTGATCCGCTTGCAGCCCGTGAACGGAAGCCCAAGCGCGACAGGCGGCGACTTGGTCGTTGCACTACCGCTGGTTGCACAAATCGTCGGCTCGAGAACCGCGATCGTTGTCTTGACCGATGCGAGACGCTAAGGCTAGCCTGTACGACACTACGGTGACTTTCCTGAACCTCAACCGCTGGCGCCAGGCTGTCGCCGCCGCGCTGGTCGTGCTTCTGGTCGGGGTGTCGCTCGGTCCTCTGGTGCACGCCGGAGTCGGTCACGATGCCGACTGCAGTCCGGTCATCGTCGTCCACGATGCGGTGCAACATCGCATCGGTGCGATGCCGGTGGATCAAGAGGGCTTGCCGGATGGCGAGCATTGTCTCATCTGTCATCTCTTCCGTAGCTCGCGCAGCTCTCAGACCGTTGATGCGCTCATGCACCGCGACACGCCAACAGGCGTGATTGCGCGGCCGGACGACGCGTGCGCGGTCGCTTCCTCTGACTCGACGCCGGTTCCCGCTCGGGCTCCTCCCACTCGGTCGTAAGGCGCCGCTCTCCCACTGCCGATCAGATCGGCGATTCGTCCAATTTCTCTTGGAACAGGAGCTTATGACAATCACGCTTTCTCGTGTACGTACAATGATTGCGCTGCTCGCAATCAGCGTCTTTGCTTTTTCCACACCCGCCTTCGCACAAGGTGGATCCCTCACAGGTAAGGTCACGCGCGACAACGGAGACGCCCTGACCGGTGCTGCCGTGAGGCTCGAAGAGCTACGCCGTGAGACACGCACCGGCAACGACGGAACCTATCGCTTCGAGAACGTTCCGGCCGGCCTCTATCACGTGACCGTGCGTGCCGAGGGTTACTCCACGCCGCGGACCGAAGTGACCGTCACGCCACAAGGCGGAACGCTCGATCTCGTCGTCGAGCTCGACCTGCACTTTCAGGAAGTGGTTTCCGTCAGCCCGACGGCTCGTGCGCAATTCGAATCGTATCAACCGACCTTCGTGCTGTCCGGACAAGAGCTGCAGAGGGAAATCGAGTCGACGCTTGGTGCGACCCTCAAGGATGAACCGGGGGTTGCGATGCGTTCGCTCGGAGCAGGTCCGGCACGGCCTGTCGTGCGCGGTCTCGACGGCGACCGCATCGCGATTCTGCAGGATGGGCAGCGTAGCGGCGACTTGTCGAGCCAATCCGCCGACCACGGTGTGGTGATCAACCCGGCGTCAGCACAGCGCATCGAAGTTGTGCGCGGCCCGGCGACGCTGCTGTACGGTGCCAACGCGATCGGTGGACTCGTCAACGTGCTCACCGAACAGATTCCGACCGAGCAGATCGGGGGCGCGACCGGCACGGCGTCGCTCGAGTTCGGTTCCAATGCTCAGGAAGTGGCCGGAGCCGGAGAAGTGCGCGTCGGCAACCGCGCCTTTGCTGTCGCAATCGGCGGCAACGGCCGGCGGACCGACAACTACGAAACGGCGGACGAGGAGATCGCGAACTCGAAGCTGCGCCAGCGCGGGTTCAACATCGGTGGGGCGCGGACGTTCGAGAAAAGTTACGTCGGCGCCGGGTACGCGTATGACGATACAAAGTACGGAATTCCCTTTGTCGAGGAAGGACAGACGCAGCTGACGCCGCAGCGTCATGCGTTCACGATTCGCGCAGGCGGATCCGGGTTGGATGGCGGCATCACCGGGTACCGTGCGACGCTCGGCATCAAGCGCTACAACCACGACGAGCTCGATGGCGAAGAGGTTGCGACGCACTTCGATAACGACACCGAAGACGCCGAGGCGTTGGTGTCGCACAAGCAATACGGCCGGTTGTCCGGATCGATCGGCGGCTCGTTCCTGAATCGCCGTTTCAAGACGGAAGGAGAAGAAGTGCTCGCGCCGCCCATCGACCAGCGCGGCGGCGCCGTGTTCATCTACGAAGAGTTGGTGTGGCCGCATGCAACCGTGCAATTTGGCGCGCGCGGCGACTTCACGAGGTTTTCGCCCAAGGAAAATCTGCCCGATCGCAACTTCAATGAGTACTCGGGGTCGGTCGGCCTTCTGCTGCGGCCGGAGGCGGCGAACGACAAATTCGTGCTCGCGTTCAATCTCGCGCGAGCGGCGCGAAACCCGGCGCTCGAAGAGCTGTACTACTTCGGGATTCATCCGGGAAACTTCGCCTTTGAGATCGGCAATCCCAAGCTTGAGGCGGAACACGGGCTGGGCTTTGACATTTCGGTTCGTGCCCGCAGCCGCCGCGTGCATGGCGAGCTGACGTTCTTCCGCAACAGCATCAACGATTTCGTCTTCAGGAACCCGTTGGACGAGGACGAGGTGCTGGAGCGCACAGATGAGCTCAATGAACGGTTCGGAACGAGCGGCCCGATCGATTCGGAGGACTTTCCAGTGATCGAATACGTCGCCGCTGACAGCGTGTTAACCGGCGTCGAGGCACATGCCGATTTCGTGATCACCAACGAGGTGATCGCCGAAGTCACCTACGACTTCGTGCGTGGCGAGCTTCAGGATTCCGACGAGCCGTTGCCGCGCATTCCGCCGTACCGGTTCATCGCCGGCTTGAGATACGCGAGGAGCGGGTTCCAGGTTGGCGGCAACGTCACGTATGCTGGGGACCAGGATCGCGTGTTCGGGGCGGAGCTTCCAACTGAGGGTTATACGCTCCTGAAGCTGTTCGGCTCGTACTCGTTTCAAGCCGGCGGTGTGACGAACACCATCACTGCGCGGCTCGACAACGCGACGAACGAACTGTATTTCAACCATCTGAATTACCTGAAGGACTTCCCGCTCGCCGAAATGGGACGCAACTTCAAGTTGATTTACAGCGTTGGGTTCTAGCGTTACGCTCCACACTCGTGGGGCTGTTGACCTGCGTCGCGATCCGCAACCTCCGTCCTCGCCGAGCGATTGGGCGAGGACGAAGGTTACGGGTCGCGGCGGAGGTCGGGTTGCTCATCGTCATTGTTGCCACTCCCGCAGTCGCACAGCAATTTACGCGTCCCGAGTTGCACGCCACTCGTGCGGTCAGCCCTCCGATCATCGACGGCGCTCTCAACGACGAAACCTGGCAGTCAGCGCCGCTCGAGACCGGTGAGTGGCTGTCGTACAACCCGCTCAACGGCGATCGCGTGCCGCAGCTCACCACCGTGTGGCTTAGCTACGACGACGACTACTTGTACTTTGCGTTCAAGTGCGACGACCCGCAGCCGGGCGGGATCAAGACGTCGATCACGCGCCGCGACAACATCTGGAACGACGATTGGGTTGGCCTGAGCCTCGACGCGCTCGGCACCGGTCAGATGTCGTACCACATGATGATCAATCCAAACGGCGTGCAGCTGGATTTGCTGAACAGCGCGGCATCGAACGAGGAGTCCGCTCCGGATTGGTTGTGGGACAGCGCGGGTCGTCTCACCGACACTGGCTACGCGGTGGAAGTGCGTTTGCCGCTAAAGAGCATCCGCTTCAAAGGCGGCCAAAACGTCCGGATGGGCCTGTTGTTTTTTCGACGCGTGAGCCGGCTTGGCGTCTCAGTCGCGTGGCCGCCGATGCCGGCTGGTGTGTGGGTCTTCGAGCGGCACGCGTCGCTCTTCTTCGACAACATCAAATCGCACCGGGTTCGCGAGGTGCTGCCGAGCGCGACGTTCTCGCGCAACCAACTGCGGGAGTCGCCTTCGTCGTGGAACGCGGCCGAACAGACGGCAGACTTCGGCTTCAGCACGAAGGTCGGGCTGACGCCGACGATCACGCTCGATGCCACGGTGAATCCCGATTTCAGTCAGGTCGAAAGCGATGCATTTCAGGTAGAGGTGAATCAGCGCTTTCCCATCTTCTTCGCTGAGAAGCGGCCGTTCTTCATGGAAGGCATGGGTATTTTCGCGCTGGCCGGTGCCGGCGGCGACAACAGTCTCCGCACCGCCATCCACACACGCCGCATCGTCGATCCGATCTTCGGCGCAAAGCTGACGGGAAGCGCGGGGCGCGTCACGTTTGGAGGGCTGGCTGCCCGGGACAATTTCGGTGAGCACGATCATTTCTTCAGCATTGGGCGCGCGCAGTACAGCCTGGGACCGAGCAATTACGTCGGCGCGCTGTTCACCGATACCAGGTCGACGGTCGATGGCAATCGCGTGTTTGGCACCGACCTGAAATGGCGCGTGAATTCCACACAACGTATCGACGCGTTTGCGTTGTTCTCACGCACACGCCCGCAAGGTGAAACACAGTCCCACAGCGGGGTGGGTGCGCAGGTGAGCTACTCGTACGAAACGGACAAATGGACCGCCCTTGGGTCGGCGGAGCACTATGACGACGATTTCGACATGGCCACTGCCTTCATCAATCGTGTCGGTATCACCGGCGGATGGGGATTCGTGAACCGAAGCTGGTATCCCGACAAGAAGAAATACCCGTGGATCCGGCGCGTCGCGATAATCAACTTCACCAAGGGCGGGGAGGATCGGTTGTCCGGCGGCGGCAGCGAGGCGTTTACGCTCGTGGGCGGACAGTTCAACTTCACGCGTCAGGGGTTCTTGCGTGTGCAGCGTACGTTCGGGTTCGAGCACTGGCAGCGTCAACGGTTTGAGAATGGCGGCTTCAACGCATTTGGTTCCGTGCAGTTATTTCATTGGCTGTCGTTCAACGGCGGCGTATTCGCCGGATCGGCGGTGTTTTACGATCCCGAGGAGCCGTTTCAGGGCCGGGCGCACAATTTCAGCGGCGGCATCACCTTTCAACCGAGCGGACGGTTTACGCAGGACATCGGCACCGACCACGTGTCGTTCGATCGCAAGTCGACGGGCGAACATGTCTATACCGTGACGGTCGTCAACACCAAAACCACGTATCAGTTCACGCGCGCGTTTGCCCTCCGCGGCCTCGCGCAGTACGACAGCTCGCGGCGACGAGTTCTCACCGATTTTCTGGCCTCGTACGAGCCTCGTCCAGGAACGGTCGTTTATGCCGGCTACGGCTCGTTAATCGAACGGCGCGACTTCGTGGACGGACAGTGGGTTCCGTTGACAGGCACGTACTGGACAACGCAGCGCGGCTTGTTCTTCAAGGCGTCGTATCTCTATCGCTTCTAATCGCACTTTATAATTTCACCCATGCTTCGAGCGCTTGCTTCCATTGCTGTTATCGTGTCGGTCGGAATCGTCATTGCGCTGGCGCGCGCCGACGCGCAGCCGCAGTCGTGGATCGACACGTATCGCGCTGATGCGGTTCGAATTGTCCAGGAATCCACGAGCACTCAGTTCGCGTGGGATCGGCTGGCAGAACTCACAGACACGTACGGCAATCGTCTGGCAGGCAGCGAGAATCTCAGTCGCGCCATCGCGTGGGCCGTAGAAGCCATGAAGAAGGATGGATTCGACAACGTCCACACCCAAAAGGCGATGGTGCCGCGTTGGGTGCGAGGCGCCGAGAGCGTCGTCATCGTCGATCCCCCGGAACATGTCATCCCGATGCTGGGGCTGGGCGGCAGCGTCGGCACTGGCGCGGCGGGCATCGAAGCCGATGTGCTCGTCGTGAAATCGTTTGACGATCTCAATCAGAAAGCCGGCGAGGCAAAGGGCAAGATCGTGCTTTACAACGCGCCGTATATCAGCTACGGCCAGACCAATCAGTACCGCACGGCGGGAGCGAGCGCGGCGGCCCGGCACGGAGCCGTGGCAGTATTGGTCCGCGCGATCGGTCCAACCGGGTTACGCACGCCGCATACAGGAAGCCTCAGTTATTCCGACGATCTGACGAAGATTCCTGCGGCAGCCATCAGTGCCGAGGACGCCGAGCGCATGCAGCGCATTGTCGCCCGCGGACGTGGCCTGCGCGTACGCATCAAGATGGAGGCGCACTACGAAGCGGACGTGGAATCGGCCAACGTCGTGGGCGAGCTGCGCGGGCGCGAGCTTCCCGACGACGTGGTGCTGGTTGGCGGCCATCTCGATTCTTGGGACGTGGGAACCGGCGCGTCGGACGATGGCGTGGGATGCATCGTGACATGGGAGACGGCGCGCCTGATGAAGAAGTTGAACATCAGACCGCGCCGCACGGTGCGCGTGGTGCTGTTCACGAACGAAGAGAACGGCTTGCGCGGCGGCGCGGCATATCGCGACAAGCACCTGGAGTCGGCGTCGAAGCACGTGCTCGCCATCGAATCCGATTCCGGTGTATTCGCGCCCTCGCGGATCGGTTTCTCGGGTTCGGATGCGGCGCAGCAGGTGATGCGCGACATCGGCGGTCTGCTGCGCTCGATGGGACTGCCCGACATCGGCGCGGGCGGCGGCGGCGCCGACATTGGACCGATCGCGCAGGCGGGGAAGGTGCCGATGCTTGCCTATCAGGGCGACTCGACGCGCTACTTTACGATTCACCACACACCGGCCGACACCATCGACCGCATCGCGCCGGAGGAAGTCTCGAAGGCGGCGGCAGCGCTAGCAGTGATCACGTACGTGGTGGCTGAGATGCCGCAAGCGCTGCCCAAGTAGCGCGGGGCTTGAATAACCTGGCCGTGATCCCGGCCCGCCTATTCGACTACGTTCACCGTGATCGTCTCGCACAACCCTTCAATCGTCCGATGCATGTCATCTCCCGACTGCAGGACGAGCTTGTGCTGTCCAGGCTTGAACTGCATCTCGATCTCGTTCTTGCCGTCTCCGAAATGGATCCACGGATCAGCTTTCGGAATCACCTGCCCGGCGGGCAGGCAGCCGGTATCGACGCCGATGTGATAGTGCGTCATGCCGGGTCGGACCTGTTCGGGGGTCAACTCGCCCGGCGGTACCGCCGCGATCGTGACCCCCTCGTTGCCGAATCGCAAGGTCGACAGCGTTTTGATAGTGTCGCCGTTTTTCGGCTGCACAAAGAAAACCCTCCGGCCGCCTGAACCTTGGCTTGTGGCCGGCGGAGAAGCGGGGTTGCACGCCGCCGCAACCAGCGCAAACGCAGCCAAGACGACACTCTTGATGACGCGATTCCTCATTGCGACTCCTTTCCAGACAGTTGCCACACCGCGGGATTATAGGTCGACTCCGTTCCGCGTTGCTGATCGTGGCCAAAACGAGACATGGCTGGCGGCGGAAGCGGCGCTGCAGCAGTAGGCGCGCCTGCTCACCGTCTATGTGGTGGATTTGAAGGCGAAGCTCAGTTTGGCTGGCGTCTTACCGTCGACTGTCACGGTTTGCGTCTGGGTCCGCAGTTGTTCATGCCAGGCTTCGACCGCGAACGTGCCCGTTGGCAATCCCTTGATCTCGAAACTGCCGTCCGCTGTCGTGATCGCGAAAAACGGGTGCGCCACGACACCCGCATAGGCGTTCATCCATGAATGCACGTCGCACCGGAAGGGAACACCGATCTCAGGTTCGGTGAACACGCGCGTAGCCGGCGGCACTCCCGCGGGCTGTCCGAAGTTGAAGCCACGATTCACTTTCGGTGAGGAGTTCACGTTGTGCAGTGCAGGATCGCTGTTCGTGACGCGCAGCGTTTGACCGACCTGAATTCCGAAGACGTGCGGCGAGTAGCGGCATCCTTTCTGATCCAGCACGACGGGCTCTTGCGGGACTGGATAGGTACGCGTGCCTAGTCCGTCCTTCACGTAAACGAAAACATTTTGCAGGCCGTTACCCGGGCCGACGAGCAGAACCTCGGAGGTCGCCCCCGGTTCTGGCTTGCAGAGCGGATCTGAGTCGGTTCTGAGCGGGCGCGGCGTGGGGGCCGTCCCCTGGAAAATAATCGAGCCCGCAATCACCCCAGGCCCGTCAGCGCGATCGGTTGCCGGCGCCGGTGCGGGCGTCGCGCCTGCAGCGGGCTGCCCCTGGTTTGCCGGCGCGTCTGCTCCCGATTGACATGCTGCGGTGGCCCAACCAACCAGGATCAGCGCGCAAATCCCCGCGTTCATGCCCGTCGCCATTGCATCTCCCAACCAGCGCTCTCGGCGCACCTCCGAAATGATAGCCTACGCCCGCGCGGGCCTCCTATTTGATCAGATAGAACGTCGTCTGCCGCCCGTTGATCCAGTCCCACGCGCCGTCTGCCACAATCGCGGCGTCTTCCTCCAGCGCGAAGCGGACCCCCTGACCGCCCCATTCCGCCACTTTGTGCGTCGTGTTCAGCTCGATCGAGTGCCAGGTGTTTGGACGAAACACGTAGTCGCCTCGCACGGGCACGCCCTGCTGATAATCGGTCATTCCAATCGGCGGACCCGCTCCGTGGCCGTGGTAGCCGACGGGGTGGCAATAGATCGACGGCACAAGGCCTTCTTTCATCGCCGCCGCGCGCGCGTCGGCGAGCGCCTGATTGCCGGTGCGTCCAAGCTTCGCGAACTGCATTGTGAGGTCCTGCAGCCGATTGGCGGCCTTCAAGCCGTCGTTCAATCCCTTGGGTGCATCGTTCTCGCCGGCTTTGAGGACATATGCGTTGTGCTGCGTATCTGTAGAGAGGCCGAGATAGACGAGACCAAAGTCGGTGTGCAGCATGTCGCCACGTTGGATCGTGTCGTTGCCTACCGACGCGCTGCCTTGCCGATAAATCGTGATCGACGGATGAAACCAGCTACCGAGGCCCAACTCCGCCACGCGCTGACGCATCCACCACGCGACGTCTTCGTTGGTTGTCTTGCCCGGCGTGATGACCTTGTTGGAGAAGGCCTCTCGAATGACGAGATGCGCGACTTTCATCACATGGCGATAGGCCTCGAGCTCCTCCGGGATTTTTGTTTCGAGCCAGCCGACGGCGAGCATCTCGGCTGACTTCATCCGGCCGGCGTACTTCGGGCCGAGCGCCTCGGCGAGTCGCCGCTTCTCGTTGGCGGTCAGGCCATCGGCGTGATTCCACGCGTCGGACTCGTTGATCCCGATGACTTTCGGATCGCGCGCTTCGACGAATTTTCTCAGCCCTTCGTACTGTGCATCGTTGGCGGTCGCGACCAGCGTGAAGATGCCGTCGTAGTCAAACCGTCCAATCGAGACCCGCTCGACCGGCTTGCCATTACCCGCGTTGTAAAACGCCAGAATCGTCCTGCGCCGCGACGAGAACGTTGTGAGGGGCGCCATTGAACGGAACACTGGATCGTCGTTGTACTCGCGCGACACGATGATCCATATATCGATGCCTTCGCGCGTCATCAGCGACGGCAGCACGGTATCGAAGCGCTTGACGATCCAGCTTTTGACGAGCGGCGCCTGCTCGCGATGGGTAAGGACACGGTCGGACGGATCCGGATAGCCGACGGTCTGCGCCGCCGGAACCAGACACCACGCACAGAGAAAAACAACGACAAATGCCTTCCGCATAGAGCGGAATTCTATCCACAATAGCCATCACCAATCAGCGGCGACGATTTCAGAGGCGAGTTTGCCGTTAGAGGATTGGACCCCCGGCACATCGGCATCGCCGTCGATGGCGCGGACAGCCCGTTCCTGTTTCACACGGTTCGCGGCGTCGAGGACACGGGCTTGCTCGCATTGATCAATAGCGACATCCTGGACGAAGCCGTGCCGCTTGCCGGACCACATCCGCAGAAGCTCGGACCGCATCTCGGATCGCGCCTCAGCGGGTGTGCTGATCGAGTTCTAAAACGATGCGGCCAGAATCCCGAACCTCGGAAATTCGCAATTCGGACTCTGGAAGGTCGGCCCTCCGGAACTTCGAACTGCGGATCCTCGGAATCCCGGAACCCGAAACCCGAACCTCAACCCTGTGCTTGGCACCGTGAATGCATCATCCGAGGCGTGTTCGGGCGCCTCATCCCTGATCGCACGAAGCACCTCATCAGCGACGAGCGGGAGTGGCTCGGCAAGCTGCAGCGCGCGCTCGCCAGATTCGACGCCAACGCCACCGATCAAACAACGCTCGCGCGCTCCATCGCGCAACTCGATCGTCTCTTCCTGCTGGTCATCATTGGCGAGTTCAACGCAGGCAAGAGCGCGTTCGTCAACGCGCTTGCCGGGTCGCGCGTGCTCGACGAAGGCCCGACGCCGACCACGACTCGTCTCCAGATTCTCCGCTACGGCGAGACGTCCGGACGACACATCGAACAGGAATCGGTGGACGTGGTGACCGCGCCGGTCGCGCTCCTGCGCGATCTCGATATCGTGGACACGCCGGGAACCAACGCCATTTTCCGCGACCACGAGCGCCTGACGAACGATTTCGTTCCGCAAGCCGATCTTGTTTTGTTCGTCACCTCGGCCGATCGCCCGTTTACCGAAAGCGAACGCGCGTTCCTGCAGAACATCCGCGACTGGGGCAAGAAGATCGTGTTCGTGATCAACAAGGTCGATGTGCTCGAAGGCCCGGAGGATCGCGAGCAGGTGAAGCGCTTTGTCAGCGAGCACGCACAGGCGCTCCTCGGCACGAAACCCGAAGTGTTCAGCGTATCCGCGCGACATGCCTTGCGCGCCAAAGAATCACGTCGGGGCGAGGCTTCAGCCCCGCCGTCGCCCGCTCCGGGCGATCAGTTCGACGAGCTCGAACGCTACATTGCCGCCACACTCGATCAGCAGGAACGTTTGCGTTTGAAGCTGCTGAACCCGCTCGGCGTCGGTTTACGTCTCGCAGACACCGCGCGCCAGACGATCAAGAGCCGTCTCGAGTTGCTTGCCGAGGATCTTCAAACCATCAACGACATCGACAGCCAGCTCGGGATCTACCGCACCGACTTGTCGCGCGAGTTCGAGTTCCGCCTCGCCGAGGTAGACAACATCCTGCACCAGTTCGAAAACCGCGGCATGGCGTTCTTCGACGATACCCTCCGCGTGGGACGCATCCCGGATCTTCTGAACAAGGCGCGCATCCAGCGCGAATTCGAGCGCACCGTCGTTGCCGACGTGCCGCAGCAGATCGAAAAGCAGGTCCACGACGTCATCGATTGGATGGTGGCGAGCGAACTGCGACAGTGGCAGGCGGTGAACGACCACGTCACCAGACGTCGTGCCGCGCATGCCGGGCGAGTGGTCGGCGGCACCGACGCGAGCGCGTTTACCTACGATCGCGCGAGGTTGATCAACACCGTCGGACGCGCCGCGCAAACCGCGGTCTCGACCTACGACAAAGAGCGCGAAGCGGCGGCGATGGCGGACGGTGTCCGCGCCGCGGTTGCGGGCGCCGCGCTGGCGCAAGCCGGCGCCGTCTCGGTTGGCACGCTCGTGACGATCCTGGCGACCAGCACGGCGGCCGACGTCACCGGCATCATCGCGGCCAGCGCGATCGCCATCCTCGGGATGTTCGTGATTCCGTCCAAGCGCGCGCAGGCCAAGGCGGATCTGCGCCGCCGCATCGAGGAGATGCGCCAGCAGCTGATGACAAACCTGCGCGCGCAGTTCGAGCGCGAAGTCGATCGCAGCGTGCACGGCGTGCTCGAGGCGGTGGCGCCGTACACCCGCTTCGTTCGCGCCGAACACGACAAACTGACGCGCCTGGAAAAGGAGCTGGCAGAAATCGGTGCCGCCTTAGGTCGCCTGCGCACCGAGATCGATCGCGTCGCGGCTTAGCCTCGTCCCCATCCAATTCGCGACACTCGCCACGGGCGCCGGCCGATGGATGAAATACCCCTGCACCGAATCGCATCCCAACGCGCACAGCCGATGGCAGACCTCCTCGGTTTCGACACCTTCCGCAAAGCTACGGACGAGTTGGGTTATTTCAGCACACGCCCGTCAAACTCGTCAGAGGCCACTTGCGGTATTTAATCGCATGATGGCGCGTGCCTACGATCTGCACCTCCAGCTCCGCGCCGCCACGCCGCGCGTGTCGCGCCGCGTCCGTGTGCCCGGCGATGTGTCACTCGCTGATCTACATCGCGTAATTCAAGCGTTGATGCATTGGGACGATGTGCATCCGCACGTGTTCGATGTGGCCGGCCGCGAGTACGGCCCAGAGCCCGACGAGGAGGAGGTGTCGCTGCACTGGGCTGGAGATGACGAGCGCATCACCGTAGCGAACGCCGTGAGAAAAGATCACGCCTTCGAGTACACCTACGACTTCGCGGCCGAGAACCGGGTAGACATCAGCGTCGTGGGTGAGTACGCGAGCGCACCCTATCGCATCGAATGCCTCGAAGGCGAAGGTGGCGGATTCGAGCTGGACCAGGCCAACCACCGATTACGCGAGCAGCTTCGAGGTCATCGCGCGGTTGCGATTCCGCAAGAGGACTTGACGCCTGAGGACCGGCTTCTGTCGGATCTCACATTGTTGTTGTTGTTCCTTGGCTCGTGGGAAGAGGGAAAGGGCACTCGTGTCTCCTATAAGACGATGCGCGTGGAGACGCTGGATGTGCTGTCCGACGCCGGCTTGCTGGTCACAAACCCGCACCGCAAGTCCGTAGATTTGACGAGCGCGGGCGTCAGTCGTGCGCAGGACCTGCTGCAGCGCGTAACGCCGCTGCTGCGCGATCTACAATCGAGATGATGGAAGCCGCGGTCGCTTCATCCCGGCGTCTCCCTCCAGGTCCGCGGCGCCCAGTTCTCGGGACGCTGATCACCCCGGGCCGCGATCCGCTCGCGCTGTTCACGCGCATGGCGCGCACCTACGGCGATGTGGTGTTTTTCAAGCTGTCGGGCGAGCAGGCCTATTTCGTCAATCACCCGCAGTTCATTCGCGACGTGCTGGTGACCAATCAGCGCAACTTCACCAAGAGCCGCGGTCTCGAGCGCGCCAGGAAGCTTCTGGGCGAGGGACTACTGACGAGCGAAGGCTCGTCGCATCTTCGCTCGCGCCGGCTCCTGCAGCCGATGTTCCATCGCGAACGCATCGCCAGCTACGCCGCCGTGATGGTGCAGCGCGCCGACCAGACGCGCAGGCGCTGGCAACACGATCAGACATTTGACGCGTCGAAGGAAATGATGCGCGTCACGCTCGCGATCGTCGGTCAGACGCTGTTCAGCACCGACGTGGAATCAAAGGCAGATGAAGTGGGCGTGGCGCTGACGCAGATGATGTCCACGTTTTTCCTCAACCTGCTGCCGGGCGCCGATTTCATCGAGAAGCTGCCAATTCCCGCGCTGCGTCGCGCGCGCGCGGCACGAGAACGGCTCGACGCGCTCATCTACGGGATGATCGCGGAACGCCGCCGCACCGGTCAGGATCGCGGAGATCTGCTCTCGACGCTGCTCGAGACCCGCGACGAGGATGGCACGGGCGGGCTGTCCGATCAACAGGTGCGCGACGAGTCGATGACGCTTCTGCTCGCCGGCCACGAAACGACGGCCAACGCGCTCACTTGGACGTGGTACTTGCTCAGCCAGCATCCCGCGGCCGAAGCGAAGTTACACGAGGAACTCGATCGGGTGTTGGCAGGGCGTCTCCCGACAATGGACGATCTTCCGCGCTTGCCGTACGTGGAGCGCGTGGTCACTGAAGTGCTGCGGCTTTATCCGCCGGCATGGGTAATCGGGCGCCGCGCGATCGCCGAGCACAAGGTTGGTGATTACGTCGTGCCGCCGCGCGGGCTCGTGTTCATGAGTCCGTACATCATGCAGCGCGATTCGCGCTTCTATGAGGGTGCCGACCGCTTCAACCCCGATCGCTGGACGGCCGAATTCAAGGCGTCGCTTCCCCCGTTTGCCTACTTCCCATTCGGCGGCGGCGCGCGCAAATGCATCGGCGATCAGTTTGCCCTGATGGAAGCGGCACTCGTGCTCGCGACCATCGCGCAGCAGTGGAAGCTGCGCCTCGTGCCCGGTCATCCTGTGGAACCGCAGCCGCTGATCACGCTGCGCGCCCGCCACGGGATGATGATGGTTGCTTCGCGACGGCAGAGCTTGTAGTGAGAGGGTGAATGCGTTATCTCTGACGCGAACATCCGCGGGAGGTTGCCATGCGCTCCAACTCCATTGCCTTCTGCTCACTTGTCGGTACGCTCGTCGCGCTTGCCGCTCCCGCGCCTGTTGCCGCTCAGCCCGATCCGTTCAACATTCCACCCGGTCCCAGGCATCTCGATTTGAGCGGTTCGACCGGCATCCTTCTCTCGACCGATTGGAGTGATCTGGTGCTTCTCGGCTCGGTGTCGCCGATTAGTGGCGCGCTCGAACAGGTGCTCGTACGCGATCTGCAGGTCGATCCCGGCCCGGTGTTCGATGTCGCGCTCACCTACTGGGAGGGGCGCTACGGCTTTCGCGCGCGCGCCGGGTATGGCAACTCGTGTCTCGGTGTCGGGCGCGCGTGCAGCGATTTCAGCCTGCGGACGGACGGCAACACAGTGGACGTGGATCAGTACGTGTACGACATCGGCGGCGCGATCGGACTGATTGACTATCGTCCGGGGCGGTTGGTGTGGCCGTATTTCTTTTTCGGGTTTGGCGGCGTCACCTACAACCTCGATCGCACAGTAAGTCCTCCGCTCACCTTCATCGAGCACGCGCCGCCGGGCGGGACACCGGTGCACGTGGTGGTGGCGGGCCGGACCGATCCGCTCCTGATTGCGATCGACGAGCTCGGCATCGAGACCCAGTTCGCATTTCATTTCGGCGTCGGCTCGGATTTTCGCGTGCCGGTCGGCGGCGGCAGCCTTGGCGTTCGTCTCGAAGTCTCGGATCATCTCCACGGTTCGCCCATCGACATTGATGTGGCCGATCCCGTCACCGGCGTTCAGACGCGCCTCGATTTCGGCGCCGTGCACAATCTGCGCGCCGCTGCGGGCATCGTCGTCCACTTCGGCCGATAGCAGGAACGTCCGATGCGATTGCTGATGCCGCTAGTTGCCGTAGCCGCACTCTCGGCGGCGCTCGGCGCCCAGGCTCAAGAGAAGCCGCGCCCTGCGACGGGCACGGTACTGCATCCGTCAGCACTGGCGACGCTCATCGATGAAGTTGGTGGGCGAGTCGTGACGCTGCCGAAAGCGCGAGTTGCGGCGGTGCTCAATCCACGCGTTCTGCTCGTTGAGTCCGCCAGCCTTCTGCGTCCGGTCATGGACTACAGTCGAGTGCTCGTGATGATTGATCGTGCCGAGTTGCACGTGCGCGCCGAGGAGATTGTTGATACCAACGTGAAAGTATTCGGCGTCGCGCGCACTCTGCTCGGGATGCAGCAAACGCGTGAAGTGCCGTGGCCGCCCGAGCTCACGCGCGACATCCTCAAGCGCTACGAAATCCGCGCTGCGGTGCTTGCCAGCTCGGTGCAAACCGCCGATGGTGTAGAGCTGACGTCGCGGAGTCAGATGTAACGTCAGAGTTGTCGAGGACGGCTACGCGAAGAACGATGCCGCTTCGGTCGTCAACTCCGTCAGCACTGTGGAGTGCAGACGCTGATCCCCTGAGAATCGCTGCCACGCACGTGGACCGCGGACGCGAAGGTCGACGATTGTGACAAGCCGTCGCCCGATATCCAATAGCCAACACTCTCTGACACCGTATTCGCGATACCACCGTATCTTCGTGTGGCGATCGTAGCGCGCCGTGCCGCGT
>JBKPDL010000131.1:0-16537 GCA_046727855.1 Acidobacteriota bacterium | reverse complement strand
CCGGCGAAGTCGCGGCCGTTGAACAACGACACGAAATCTCCGGACGACTGCCGCGCGGCGGCGTTGGCGGCGGCAAGACTGACAGCGGCGATCAGCAGGACAACAGACTTTGCGTTCATGGCGCGGGATTAAATCACAGGGAGATCGGGAGATCGGGGAGAAATCGCACAGGGAGATCAGGGAGATCAGGGAGATCAGGGAGATCAGGGAGATCACGGAGATCAGGGCGAAATCGAACAGGGAGATGCGGGAGATCAGGGATCGAATTGGGAGATCCGGGAGAAATCACACGGGCGATTAAGGAGATCAGGGAGTAGAGTCTCCAGATGCCAGGTCGTGACGGCCGCCTCGGGGTCGGTGTTTCCGGTGTGGGCTGGTGCGCGTCGCAGCACATCGCCGCGTTCCAGAAGAACCCGCACACCGTTGTCGCCTGGCTGCATGGGCGGGACGAAGGTCGCACCCAGGCGAACCTCGCGAAATACGGCCTTTCCGTGCCAGGCGCCAGGTTCACGACCCGCTACGAGGATCTCCTCGCGTCACCCGAAGTCGACATCGTCTCGATTGCCACGCCGAATCATCTGCACGCCGATCAGGCTGTTGCGGCCGCGAAGGCCGGGAAGCACCTCCTGCTTGAGAAGCCGACCGGGCTTGATATTGCCGAGCTCGTCCGGATTCGCGATGCCGTCCGCCACTCGGGTGTGCGCACGATCGTTTCGTTCGAGTTGCGATATAACCCCTATCTGCAATTTGCGAGGTGGCTGCGCACGTCAGGCACGCTCGGCGAGATTTGCTTCGCGCGCACGCAGTATCTGTCGCACGTGACGGACTGGTATAGCGGGTGGGAGTGGGTGCGCACGCGCGCCAGCGGCCGCAGCCATCTGCTCGCCGCGGGCTGCCATGCCGTCGACGCGCTGCGCTGGTGCTCGGGACGCGAACCGATCGAGGTGAGCGCGTTCCACACGCATTTCACCGCAGGCTACGAGTGGCCGACATCGATCGTCGTCAACATGATGTTGGACAACAATGCGCTGGGACACGTAACCAGCTCCACCGATTTCATGTTGCCTTACTCGTTTTCCGTGGAGCTCATGGGCGATCGCGCGACGCTGCGCAAGGATCTGCTGTCGTGGCTTGATGCACCGATCCGTGTCGGGGAGCTTACGGGCAGCAATCCGGTCGCCGGCGTAGAGCTCGAGGCTGCAACCGATGCGAGCGGCCGTCCGGCAGTTCGCATCAGGACGACGATGCCGGATTCAGTCGATGTGAGCCATCATCCCTTTCAGGCCGAGATCGACGATCTCGTCAACAGCGTGCGCAACGGCGTCGAGACGACAATCGACGTCTTCGAGGCGCAGAAGACGATGGAGGTGTGTCTGGCGGCCGATCGGTCGGCGGAACACCGTGGTCAACCGGTAGAATTGCCGCTCATCGCAGATTGAGGAGACCTATGACCCAGCGATCTTCGCGCCGCGAATTTCTCGGAATGACGGCCGCGGGCGGCGTTGTGGCGTCGATCCCGTTGGCGCGCGCGCAGACCCCAGCCGCGCAAGACGTGCCGCCCAGCGATCGCATTCAGCTGGCGACGATCGGCATGGGCATTCAGGGGCTCAACGACACGCGCGCGGCGCTGCGCGTCCCCGGCATCGAGCTCGTGGCGGCCGCCGACGTGTACGACGGCCGCCTCACGCTGGCGAAAGAGACTTGGGGCGACGGCATTTTCACGACGCGCGACTACCGCGAAGTACTGGCGCGACCCGACGTCGATGCCGTGATCATCGCCACGCCCGATCACTGGCACGCGCGGATCGCGATCGATGCGTTGAAGGCCGGCAAGCATGTCTACGTCGAGAAGCCGATGGTCCAGGACATCGAGGAAGGACCGCAGGTGATCGACCTAGCGCGACAGAGCAATCGCATCCTTCAGGTAGGAAGCCAGCGTGTCAGCTCCATCGTGTATGCCAAGGCACACGACCTGTTCAGGGCAGGCGCCATCGGCGAGATCAATCTCGTCGAAGCGTGGATGAATCGCAACTCTTCGATCGGCGCGTGGCAGTACTCGATTCCGCCCGACGCCTCACCGGCAACGATTGACTGGGATCGGTTCCTCGGCAACGCGCCGAAGCGGCCGTTCGAGCCGGTACGGCTGTTCCGGTGGCGCAACTACCGCGACTACGGAACGGGGATCCCTGGTGATCTGTTCGTGCATCTGTTCAGCGGCATCCACTTCGTGCTCGACGCGCTCGGTCCGGAACGCGTGATCGCCACGGGCGGGCTCCGTTACTGGAACGACGGACGCGACGTCCCCGACGTCATGCTGGCGCTGCTCGACTATCCGAAGACGGCGACGCATCCCGCGTTCACGCTGTCGCTCAAGGTGAATTTTGCGGAGGGCGGCGGCGACAACCAGGCCTTCCGCTTCGTCGGACCCGACGGCACGCTGACGATCGGCGGCGGCGCCGTGACGCTGACGAAACGGCAGCGGTCCAGGGAGCCGGGCCACACGAGCGACACGTTCGCCAAGGCGATGCAGGACGCGTTCATGAAGGAGTACCGCACGAAGTACCCCGAGCAGCCTGAGCTGCGGCCGACCAACGAAGAGATCTACGCCGCGCCGCAAGGCTACAGCGACAGCATCGAGCACTTCCGCACGTTCTTCACCGCGATACGCACGCAACGTCCCGTCGTCGAGGACGCGGCGTTCGGGTATCGCGCGGCGGCGCCTGCCTTGCTGTGCAACGAGAGTTACTTCCAGAACAAGCCGATCGGATGGGATCCCGAACGGATGAAACGCGGCGCGGTGAAGACCAACGATTGAGGATCACATGAGATGCGTCATGGCGGTGCTCTTCGTTCTCCTGGCATGCGCCGCCGCGTCGGATGGTTCCGACTGGCGATCGCTCTTCGACGGTCAGACGACCAACGGCTGGCGCGGTTATCGTCAGACGACGATGCCCGGTGGCTGGCAAGTGGTCGATGGCGCGTTGACGCGCGTTGAGAAGGGCGGCGACATCATCACGGTCGACCAGTTCGGCGACTTCGAGTTGTCGCTGGAGTGGAAGATTGCGCCCAACGCGAACAGCGGGGTGTTCTTCCGTGTAACGGAAGACGACGAGATCATGTGGCACACCGCGCCCGAAATTCAGATCATCGACAACGCCTATCAGGCAGGACTCAAACCGGCGCAGAAGGCGGGCGCCAACTACGATCTGCACCCGCCATTGCGCGACGTGGTGAAGCCGCCGGGCGAATGGAACACGCTGCGCCTGCTCGTCAAGGGCGGTCATGTCGAGCAGTGGATGACCGGTGTGAAAGTCGTGGAATACGAGCTCGGGAGCGAGGATTGGAAGAGGCGCGTCGCGGCGAGCAAGTTCTACGAGTTTCCGAAATACGGTCGGGCGCGGCGCGGCCACATCGGCCTGCAGGATCACGGCGATCGCGTCGCCTATCGCAACATTCGCATCAGGGAGCTTTAACGTCGGTCGAGCGCCGTAACGTGACGAGTCGGTCGGCGGCAATATCGTGCCAGCGCTCGCGCTGACCGTCCGGCCATTCGACGATGACGCCCTCGATCGTGGTCGTGGCGCCGAGTCCGAAGTGAACACGCAGGTCGCTCGCAGAGAGATAGCTGCCATCGGTCTTGACGCGCCGCCACAGCGTCGGCCTGCCCGCGCGTTCGAGACCGACCCGCGCGCCAAGGCCAAAACGCTCTCCTGAATCCCGCTGCAGCCGCACCTGCAGCCAATGTGCACTCGTGCCGGTCTGATTCAGCAGCAGCCGCGTCGGGCCGTTGTTGGTGGTGACGACCAGATCGGTGTCGCCGTCGTTGTCGATGTCGCCGAACGCAGCCCCGCGGCTGATCTCTTCACGGGCAAAGGCCGGCCCTGCGGTCGTGCTCGTGTCCTCGAACCGCCCGTTGCCGGAGTTGTGAAAGAGCAGGTTCTTCATCCGGAACGGCGCCTGCTGCCCGCGCTGCGCCTCGATGATGTTCACGGCGCCGTTGGCGACGAACAGATCGAGCCAGCCGTCGTTGTCGTAGTCGAACCAGTCGGTGCCGAATCCGGTAAACGCGGCCGTCGGCCGCGCGAGGCCAGCGCGTACGCGCGCGTCTTCGAACGCGCCGTGTCCGTCGTTGAGATACAGCACGAATGTCTCGCCGATGATGTTGGTGACGAAGAGATCCTCGTCACCGTCGGCATCAAAGTCGCCGGACGCGATGCCCATGCTGCCCTCGGGATTTCCCGCAGCGTTCAACGCCGCTCCTGACAGCAGTCCGTCATCGGAAAAGGTGCCGTTGCGCTGATTGATCCACAACTGGTTTGGCGTTGCATCGTTCGCGACGTAGAGATCAGGCCAGCCGTCGCCGTTGTAGTCGCCCGCGGCGACGCCCAGTCCGTTGCCGTCGGCTTTGGCGATGCCCGCGGTCTCGGTGACGTTGACAAAATGCCCATTGCCCTCGTTGCGATACAAGCGGTCGGGCACTGCACGATAGGCGCGAGGGCTGCAGTAGTCGCGCGTGCCAACCGGATCGTGGCAGACCTTGTTGTCGGCGATCGTGAAGTCGAGATAGTTGGCGACGAACAGATCGAGATCGCCGTCGCGGTCGTAGTCGAGAAACGCCGCGCTCGTGCTCCACAGGGGATCGCTGACGCCGGCCATGCTGGTGGCGTCGCTGAACGTGCCATCGCCGTTGTTGTGATAGAGCGTGTCGGGTCCGAGCGTGGTGACAAACAGGTCGAGATGGCCGTCGTTGTCGTAGTCCCCGACGGCCGCGCCCATGCCGTAGGCATGCAGCCCGACGCCGGCTTTCGAGGTCACATCGGTGAAACGCAGCTCGCGCGCACCGGACGCGTCGCTGGAGAGGTCGTTGCGGAAAAGCCGGCTCATTGGCCCACCGGCACCGGCAGGCGTCGATTTTCCGAGCGGGCCTCCCTGCACGAGAAACACGTCGAGGTCGCCGTCGTTGTCGTAGTCGAAGAGCGCGACGCCGGCGCCCATCACTTCGGGCATGTAGTACTGGCCCGACGCGCCGTTCAGATGCGTGAAGTCAAGCCCGGTGGCGACTGCTGATTCCACGAACAACGGTTTCTGCGCGGGCTGCGCCGAGGTCAGGGAGAGAAGGCACAGGGAGATCAGGGAGATAAGGGAGGGCAGTTTGTGTCTCACAGCGAGTTTGGGTAGATCTGGGAGGTCTTTGACAACTGTTTCCCTGGCCTCCCTGACCTCCCTGTGATTTACCACTCCCTGATCTCCCTAAACTCCCTGTGAACTCACTTCAGCGCCGCCAGCTCCCGATCGATCGCCGTCGCGAGCTCTGTCTGTCCGTACTGACGCGCGAGCGTGCGCGCGTCGATCGACCACTTGATGCCTTCGTCTTTGCGGCCCGCCCGGACGTGCGCGACGCCCAACGCGAACAGGTAACGTGGCGCTTCAGCGTCACGGGGCTCGACGATCCTGGCGAGCTCGCCGGCCGCTTCGTCCGGCCGGCCGAGCGCGATGAGCATGCGCCCCAGATTGAACCGTGCGAGCCGGTACGCCGGTTGAACAGCGAGCGCGGCGCGATACGCGTCGGCGGCTTTGGGCAGCTCGCCCAGGCGTTCAAGCGCCTGTCCCAGGTTGTTGTGGGCGTTGACGTGCAGGGGGTTCACGGCCAGCGCCTCCCGGTACGCGGCGGCCGCGCTCTCCCACTTCTCCTGTAGCGCCAGGAGCACACCGTAGTCGTAGTGCGCATCGGCCAGCGAAACTCCGGACCGCACGACGGCGCGATAGTGCTCCTCCGCCTTCGGCCAGTCGCGGTTCCGGCCGTAGAGGGCGATGAGATTGGCGTGCGCCTGCGTCAGGTCCGGATTGCGCGCCAGCGCCGCTTCGTGCGCGGCAATCGCGCCGGCGACGTCGCCGGCATCGGCAAGCTTGACGCCGCGCTGCAGAATGGCGGCCGCGTCTTCGCGCAGCTCTGTAACGCTCGCGAGCACTGGATCGTTGAGCGCCGGCCAACGCGCGCCGTAGCGGGCGTGCTGCTCGAGCGCGCGGCGCGCCTCGTCTTGCCTGCCCAGTGCCCGGTACGAGAGCGCGAGCCCGTAGTAACCGGCGCCGAGTTCAGGAAAGAGCGTGACAGCGCGCTGAAAATGCGCGATGGCGTCGACGTGCTGGCTTTCGGCCGCGGCGAGGCGTCCAAGGCCCACTTCGGCGGCCGGCGTGGCCGCGGTGTCGGTCACAAGCGCGGCAAAGAGGCGCTTGCTTTCCTCCAGATCGCCGGACTCGAGCAGTGCCTCGGCGAGCTTCACGCGCGCGGGCAAATATTCCGGCGATAACGCAAGCGCTGCGCGCAGCTGTACCGCCGCGTCCGCATGCCGCGCCAGGCGCTGCAGCACCACGGCATCGAGGTAGCGCCACTCGAAGACACGCGGAGCGAGCGCCGCGGCGCGCGCGTAGGCGTCGTGCGCCGCGCTCCATTGCTCCCACGCCTGAAGAATGCGCCCGAGCGCGCCGGCAGCCACGGCGTCATCAGGATGCGTTGTCGCGTTTTGATGCGCGCGCGAGATGCTTTCGCGCGCCGCCGGCGGGTACGAATCGAGGAGAAGGCCCGGCAGCGTCGTCTGCGCAGATGCAGACGACGCGGCCAGGACGAGGAGTGTGAGGAGCGTTAGAAGCTGAATCGCAATCCCAGGCGCATCTGACGCTCGCGATAGGCGGCGTTGGTCAAGGCGACGTCGCCGGCGATGCCGGTGATCTGACCGAAGGTACCTGATGTGACGTTGTTCTGCGGGTTCGCGGGTACGACCCAATTGAACAGATTGTTCACCTCGGCGCGGAATTCGAGCCGCCGCGTGCTGCCCAACGGGAAGGAGCGGAAGAACGAGAAGTCGAAGTTCTGTCCGCCCGGGCCGTAGAACTGGTTCCGGCCGGTGTTGCCGAATCGAACGCCGGTCGGTTGCGCGAACGCGGTCGTGTCGAACCACAAGCCATTGGGCGCAAGATTGCCGAGCACCGTGAAGTCGCCGACGAGATCCGCAACCTGCTGGTTCTGCGGTGTGTTCAACGACGTCCCGCTCGCGATGACATGGAACGGATTACCCGAGAAGGCGGCATAGAGGCCGTTCACCTGCCAGTCCTGCAGGACCGCTTTCGCGATGTTGTCGTAGTTGCCGTTGCTCTGCCATGGCAGCTGATAGGCGAAGCCGAACTGGAAGTTGTGCCGCCGATCGAAGCCGGCCGGTGCCCAGTTCCGCCACAACTCGCCAGGAGTGTTGAACAACAGCGTCGCGCGCCCATCCTGATCATGTTCGTTCATCGCCTTGGACAACGTGTAGGCACCTTTGAACAACAACCCGCGAGTGAACGGCTTGTTCATCGCGATCTGGAGCGAGTTGTACCTAGTGCGCAGCCGCTGCCCCCATGACCAGAGCGGCTGAATGCGGCCCTGCGAGGCATACGGCCGTCCGGCGTCGCCGACGCCAAGTGTTGGCGGCGCATTGATGTCGAGACCCGCCCAGCCGCCCGTTCCCTTCGCGCCGACGTACGCGATGTCCACGGAGGTGTCGAACGGCAGGCGGCGCTCGAACGCCACGTTCCACGTCTGGACCATGCCGCGATCGACGTTGCCGACCTCGGGCGTGTAGACGATAGCCGCATTGTCGAGCCGTACACGGCCGCTGCTCACGTCGGGACCGAGAAGCAGCGGGATCCCCTCCGCCAGTCGCGCATACGGCGCGAACTGCTCGGGGTCCTGGTAGGTAGACGCGATCGTGACTGGGTAGTCATTATCGCCGCGCAACGCGCGCGCCCAGGGTTGCGCGTTGTAGGTGATGCCGTATCCGCCGCGGAGCACGGTCATGTCATTGAGACGGTAGATTCCGCCCAGCCGCGGAGCGAAGTTGTCGAGTCCCGCCTCGAGGCCGTT
This sequence comes from Acidobacteriota bacterium, assembly GCA_046727855.1. Classification (GTDB taxonomy): domain Bacteria; phylum Acidobacteriota; class Vicinamibacteria; order Vicinamibacterales; family UBA2999; genus DASPWV01. The sequence continues at coordinate 8,640 of JBKPDL010000131.1, read as the reverse complement.
GCTAGCCTCGTTGTTACCGCGGCCGGCCACCAACACGTCGAGAGTCGGCACGTCGATCCGGTCGATGCCGCGCCCGTCCACACGCTTCATGATCGGGTAGTACTCCCACCGCAGACCAAGATCCAGCGTCAGCTTGTCGGTCGGTGTCCAGCGATCGCGGAAGTAGAGCGCGTGCTGCCACTCGCGCGCGGTCATCAGCTCGTTCTGCACGCTCTTGTTGGCGACACCGACGAGTCCGAGCAGGAACGACGCGTACTGATTGTAGAAGTTGGTGGTCTGGCCGCCGCGCAGTCCGGTGGTATTCGCGTTGAAGGTAAACCGTCCGCGCGGGTTGCCCGTCTCCGGCTGCCAGTGATCCAGATGGAAGAAATTCAGCGTGTACCCGCCGCGGAAATCGTGACGGCCTTTGACCTTCGTGATGTTGGTGGCGAGTGAATACGTGCGCTCGTCGCGAAAGATCGGATTCCAGCCGTCGCGGTTCCCCACTGGACTGAAGCCGGCGCGATTCGCGGCGCCACAGTCGGTGCAAATCTCAAAGTTGGGGAAGCCGGCATAGCGCGCATCGCCGGTCCGTTGATCGTTGGTCCCCGGTATGCCCAGCACATCGAGGCCGTAGTTGCCTGACTGGAAATCCGGCCCGAGCACGTGTTGATCCTGACGTCCGAAGCCGAACGTCATGTCCATCAACATCGTCTGCGTGAGATTCCACGTGTACCCGGCTGTGGCCTGATAGACCTTGGTGAATCCGCCGTCGCCCTCGGAATCGGTCGGCGGTCCGAGGTAGTTGGTCAGATCGTCGACGACGGCGTCCATCAGGCTGAACTTGCCCCAGATCTGATGCTCCGATGTCCGGTTCCAGTTCACTTTCGCGTCGACGTTCTTGCGATCGACGGTGCGCGTTTCCTGCCGGCGATAGTTGTTTGTCAGGCCGCCGGCGCCAATGCCCGGCGTGTTCGGCAGCGGGAAGAGCTGCAGGACCCGGAGCGCGATCGGATCGATCATGCCGGTGGGAATCTGGTTGTTGGCAAACTGCTGGCGGTCGGCGCCATTCGCCGCGCCGGTCGACGGGTTGTAAACCAGCTGTAGCGTGCCGTTGGCGTTGAACGCCTGGCTGAAATCACCCGCGCGCAGCCGTTCGTCGGGGACGCTGAAGAACGTGAAGAGGCTCTGTTCGCGGTTGTAGCCTTCGTACGAGCCGAAGAAGAACAGCTTGTTCTCCTGGATCGGGCCGCCGAGTGTGCCGCCGTAGATGTTTGCCTGCACCGGCAGCTTCGGCGGCTTGTCACCCACACCGAAGAAGGCCGGATTCGCGTTGAGATTCTGGTCGTTGTAGAAGTCGAACGCCGAGCCCTTGAACTGATTCGTGCCCGACTTGGTGATCACGGTCACCGCAGCGCCCCCTGCCATCCCCTGCTCGGCGTCGAAGCTGCTCGTCGAGATGTTCACGGTGTCGACGGTCTCCGCCGGCGAGATGTACATGTTGTGGTTCGGCAGCCAGATGTTCATGTTGGTGGCGCCGTCGGTGCGCGTCGAGTTGTTGGTGTTCGCCTGTCCGTTGACGTTGGTGGCGAGCGATCGCGCAGGTGTGTCGGTTTCGGCGTTGCCGAACGCCATCGGCGTCGTGCCCGGCACCAGATTCATCAACGCCTGATAGTTGCGGAAACGATTGAGCGGCATCGCCGTCAGTTCCGCCGACTTCAATTCGGTGTGGACGTCGGCGAGATCGGTCTGCAGCAGTTCGGCCGCCGACGACACCGTCACCGTTTCTGTGATCGTGCCGATTTCAAGCGCGAAGTCGACGCGCGAAATCTGGCCGATCGTCACCGGCACACTCGATCGCACCGCCTCGCGGAATCCCTGCAGCGTGACCTTGACGTCGTAGGGTCCAGGGAGCACGTTGACCAGCGAGTAGTTGCCCTCTGTATCGGAGGTCGTCTCGCGGGTGAGATTCGTGTCGCGGTTTACGATCGTGACGGTTGCCCCCGGCACGACGGAGCCTTGCGAGTCTTTGACGATGCCGACAATGCTGCCGTAGAGAACTTGCGCAGAGAGAGGGGGCGTCATCACGCTCCACGCGAGCGCGAGACAGGCCGCCGTGAGCAGGCCCCGAATGGGTGAAGGTGCCCTCACAGTATCCTCCTTGAACTCAAAGCAAACGCGGCTGGACGGGATTACTGGGGGGTGAGGATAGCGATCCGCTGCGGTGTTGTCTACCGTGATTGCACGGGACGCTCGCCGGCGAGGAATCGGTTGACCCGGCCCGCGAGGTCCTTCAGGTAGGCGGCATCGCCCGGCGCGACTTCGGTGGTGACGTAGCCGCTAAACCCGACGTCGGAAATCGACCGACGCACCTCGGGCCAGTCGATGTCGCCCTCGCCCAGGTTCTTCCACGAAAAGCGGCCATTCGAGCGGTCGAGCTGGAAATCTTTCAGGTGAATCTTGACGATGCGACGGCCGAGCGTGCGAATCCAATCCTGCGGGTAGCCGTAAAACACGACATTGCCGACGTCGAAGTAAGCCTTAACCCACGGTGACTGCAGCTCATCTACATAGCGCGCGAACTCGAGCGGGCTCAGCAGGAACTTGTTCCAGACCTCCTCAACCGCGATGACGACCTTCGCGTCGCGGGCGATCGGCAGCAGCCGTTCACGAATGACTCGCTGCGATCGCGTCCAGGCGTCCTGATACGAGGTGGTCGCATCGACCACCGCCGGCACCAGCAGCACCGCATCGGCGCCCCACTCGGCAGCGTTGCGCAGCGAGGTTTCCATACCGGACACGCTGCGCATGACGACGCTGGCATCGGCGCTCGACAAGGGAAAGCGCCAGTGATCCATGTTCATGACCGAGTGGATACGGAGACCGGTCTTCTTCGAGGCCTCGAGGATCTCCGCGGCTTCGGCGGCATCGGCGATCGTTTGCATCTCGATCGCATCAAAGCCGGCCGAGTGTGCGAGCGAGAAGCGCTCGACGTAGGAACGCTCTTTCGGCAGCATGGAAATCAGCACCGCACTGCGAATGCCGGTGTGCTGCGCGAGCGAAGTGGGACGGATCGCGCCAGCGAAGACTCCGGTTGCCAGCGTTTTCAAGAATGTGCGGCGATCGGCTGCGTCAACGTTGCTCACAGGTCTCCTGTTCGCAGCCTCTCCTTCAAGTAATCCATGGTCCTCCACGCCATCGCCAGAATCGTCCACGTCGTGTTCTGCGTACCGCCCGACACGAACGGCGCCGCGTCCGCGAAGTACACGTTGTTCACATCGTGCAGACGGCAGAAGCGATCGGTTACCGACATCTTCGGATCGTCTCCCATCCGCGCCGCGCCGATCTCGTGAATCGACCAGCCAGGCGGAAGCGGCTCTCGCTCAATCTTGATGTCTTCGGCGCCGGCCGCCATCAGCATCTCCTCGATCGTGTCGCCCATATCTTTGGCCATCTTCAGCTCGTTGTCGCTGAACCGATAGTCGAAGCGAAGGACAGGCAGCCCCCACGCGTCCTTCACCTGTGGATCGAGCGTGATGCGGTTTTCTCTCCGCGGCAGCACCTCGCCGAACCCACCGAAGCTGATGATCGCGGGATAGTACTTGCGCACGCTGGACTTGAACGCCTTGCCGAAGCCGCGAATGTCGTGCGCCATGCCGGGATACTCGGCGCAGCCACCGCCCCCCTGGAAGTGGTAGCCGCGGAGGAAATCCGGATGGCGATCGGTGAGGTTGCGAAACCGCGGAATATACGGCCCCACTGGCCGCCCATCGTCGAGCGTGGCCTCCGTGCCGATGCGCGCCGGGATGTAGCCGCTGCCGCGAATGCCCATGATGTGCTCGCTGAGATAACACCCGAGCAGCCCGGACGAGTTGCCCACACCGTTTGCGTTCCCACCCGAACGGGAATTGAGCAGGATGCGCGTGCTCTCGAGCGTGCCGGCGCCGAGCACGACGACGCGCGCTGTGAAGTCCATGACCTCGCGCGTGTTGGCGTCGATCACCCGCACACCGCGCGCCGTGTCGGTGGCGGAGTCGACGAGCAGTTCCGACACAATCGAATACGGACGAATCGTGAGATTGCCCGTATCTCTCGCCGGATAAATCAGTGCGGACGGTGAGTGAAACGACGATTGCAGATTACAGCCGCGCCCGCAGCGGCCGCGGCCCCGGCAGGCGGAGCGGTACTTGTTCATCACGCCGTCCGTGGTCACGCCCGCGCGACCCGGAATCAGGGTGCGCCCCATCTTCACGATCGCGCGCTTGAACGCGACTTCGACGCAATTGAGCTTGGACGGACGCTGAAACACGCCGTCGGGAACTTGCGTCAGACCTTCATTCGTGCCAGAGCATCCGAGGAGAACGTCAACCTGGTCGTAGTACGGCTTCACATCCTCGTACGAGATCGGCCAATCAACGTCGAAGCCATCGCGGCTCGCGGCGTTGAACTGCAACGGACCATAGCGGAGAGCGCCGCGGCCCCAGAAGTTCGTCCGGCCGCCGAGGATGCGTGCGCGGACGCCCGCGTAGGGCGTGCCGGTGGTCGGGTTCTCGCGCTCGTCGACCACCCAATTGCGCGTGAAGGTGTTCGCCGCGTACGAATAGAGCTTTTTGTACTTCTCGAATGCGGGATTGTTGCCGTATGGCCGATCGAGAAAGTTGTATTCGGCGACGGCAATCGGCCGCTCACCCGGCGGCAGACGGTGGCGGCGCATCGAGTTGTACGGCCACTCCATCGTGCGGTACTCGGTGCGCGTGTCGATCAGGCGGCCCGCTTCGAGCAGCAGCACCTTGACACCGGCGGTGGCGAGCTGAAACGCGGCCATGCCTCCGGCCGCGCCGCTGCCGACGACGATCACGTCCCACTTGCCGGAACCTGGTGTGATCGACGCGGCGAGGCGCCGAGAGTCGGCGGAAATGGCGTCGAGGTTCAGCGCAAGCGTGGGATCGTTCTGCATTGTGATCCTTCCGAGGTAGAGAGAACAGGGAGATCGGGGAGATCGGGGAGACAAGATTGATTCTGCTGATCTCCCTGACCTCCCTGTGCTCAACCTCCTGATCTCCCTGACCTCCCTGTGCTCACTTCCTCTGCTTGCAGTGCGGACAATCCTTGCCGTCCACCGTGGCGCATCCGACGAACTCCTGCAGGAACTGATTGCCCTTGTAGCGAAGCTCCTGGTGGATGCCGATTTCCGAGGTGTAATAGCCGTGAATGGTCGCCTGCTTGGTCATGACGAAAAAAGCCTCGAGCGGGGTTTGCGGTTCGAGCTCGTTGCCACTGATGCTTGTCAGCAGCGCGTCGCGTTGGGCCGACGTCAGGCGGACAAACGGCCTGCCAAATTGCGACACCGCCGCGGCGCTGAGGGCCGAGAGGCCGCCCATCCACTGCAGCGTCACGTCGTCATTGCTTTCGCTGAGCAGCAGATCGATATAGTCGGCGACGCGAGCTTGCTTTGCGCCAGGCGAGCGATCGTCGGCCGGAATAATCGTCTCGACCAGCTCTTCAAGGGTTGCGAAATCGGACGCGGAAAGCGCCTTGGGGCTTGGCGGCGCCGCGGCGGTCTGGATTCGTCCGAAGGCGAGCAATCCTTCGGTGGATAGCGGAGGCAGCAGCACGACGGCGCTGGTGCCGAACGCTTTGAGTGCAGTGCGCCGAGTCACGCCAGGCGTCGAAGCCTTCGGCATGGGCGCATCCTCCCTTATGATTGGCGTGGCGTCAAACACTCCGTGATGTTGGTCACCACGGCTTTCCTGCTACTGCTGCTCAACAGCGCCTATCTCGCTGCGTTTGCGGACGCGTCGATCTTCTACTACGCAAACGTGGCGCTTCACGTGCTGCTGGGCCTGCTGTTGGTTGGCTTGAGTCTCGCGCGGCGCAGCTCCCGCGGGTTTTTGCGCGGATCCATCGCGATCCGCGCCGCAGGCATCCTGTTGGCGATCGCGGCGGTTCTTGGCCTCGCGTTAATGTTCACCGGAGCCACGTTGCGGTTTCGATGGCTGTTGCAGGCGCATATCGCGACGGCCACTGCCGGCACTGTTGCGGTGCTTGCATGGTGGGCAAAAAAGGGGTCTGACCCCTTTTTCGGTGATGCGCGCGAAAAAGGGATGAGACCCCTGTTTCGCGTGGCGGCCGCCTTCATCATGGTTGTCGGTGTGGCAGCGGCGATCACCGCGATGACGCACGACAGCCGCCGTGGCGCCGCATATCGCATCCTCAACCCGGAGGTCGTGCCGTCGAGCATGAACGACGAAGGCGCCGGCGAAGCGAGCCCGTTCTTCCCCTCGTCTGCCAACACCAACACCAACGCGCTCATTCCGGCGAACTTCTTCCTGACGAGCGCGAGCTGCGGCCGCTGCCACCGCGACATATACGAGCAGTGGAGCAGCTCGATGCATCACTTCTCGTCGTTCAACAATCAGTGGTATCGCAAGTCGGTCGAGTACATGCAAGACGTCGTTGGCACGCGTCCATCGAAGTGGTGTGCCGGCTGTCACGATCACGCGGTCTTTTTCAACGGGCGCTTCGACCAGCCGATCCGCGAGCAGATCGATACGCCAGAAGCGCAGGCAGGTCTGGCGTGCACGTCGTGCCACGCAATCACGCGCGTCAACAGCACGATGGGGCAGGGCGATTTCGTCGTCGAATATCCGCCGCTCCACGATCTCGCCACCGGCGAGAACCGGTTGCTACGGTTTGCGCACGATCAGCTTCTCTATCTGGATCCACAGCCGCACCGCGAGACGTTCCTGAAGCCATTTCATCGCGAGCAGACGCCGGAGTTCTGCGCCTCGTGTCACAAGGTGCACCTCGACGTGCCGGTCAATTCGTATCGGTGGTTCCGCGGCTTCAACGATTACGACAACTGGCAGGCATCGGGCGTGTCGGGCGAAGGCGCACGATCGTTTTACTACCCGGCCACGCCGCAGCGCTGCGCCGACTGTCATATGCCGCTGGTCGCATCGGGCGATCCAGCCGCGAAGAACGGCATGGTGCGATCGCACCGCTTCGCCGCCGCCAACACCGCGGTGCCGTTCGTCAACGGCGACCACACGCAGCTCGGCGAAGTGCAGAAGTTTCTGCGCGATGGGCAGATCTCGATCGACATCTTCGGCATTACCCGCGAGCCGGCGTCAGCGCCGAGCGCGGCCGTCCGCACCGTATCCGATCCACTGCTCTCGAGCACGTTCGCCGTCGGCGAAGAGTCGATCGACTTCGGCGCGACACGCGCCACGATCCGCCCTGCGGCCGAAGTGCTCGCGCCGCTCGATCACGTCGGCGCAGCCGTACGGCCTGGAGAGTCGGTACGCGTCGAAGTCGTCGTACGTACGCGCAAGGTCGGACACTTTTTCCCGGGCGGCACTGTCGATGCGTTCGACACATGGGTGGAATTCTTTGCCGCGGACGATCACGGCCGCGTGCTGGTGCATAGCGGACGGCTCGAAACAGCCGGCGGACCGGTCGAGCGCGGTGCGCATTTCTATCGCAGTCTGCTGCTCGACGAGCATGGCAATCCGATCAACAAGCGCAACGCGTGGGCCGCGCGTTCGGTGGCGTACGTGCGGCTGATTCCGCCGGGCGCGGCCGATACCGTGCACTATCGCCTCGATATTCCGAAGGACGCGAGCGGACGCGTGCACCTGCGTGCACGTGTACAGCATCGCAAATTCTCCTGGTGGAACACGCAGTGGGCATATGCGGGCGTCAGAGATCCGTCGCAGCCCTCGTTTGCGCTGGCGCCAGGACATGACGATGGCCGCTTCGTATTCACCGGTGACACATCAGGCGTGTCGGGGGCGATGAAGAAGATTCCCGACTTGCCCATCACGACGATGGCGGAGGCCACCGCAACATTGCTCGTCAATTCTGCGCCGCCGAGCGAGTCGAAGCAGCTGGCGCTCGATGCGAGCGCACGCGAGCGATGGAACGACTACGGCATCGGTCTGCTCCTCCAAGGCGATCTCAAAGGGGCGGAAGCGGCATTCCTGACGGTGACGACGATCGATCCGGCGTACGCCGACGGCTGGGTCAACGTCGGCCGCGCGCGGCTGCAGGAAGGCAACCTCGCCGGAGCGGAAGACGTGCTGCGGCGCGCGCTCGCAGTCGATCCGAATCTCGCCAAGACGCACTTCTTCCTTGGCACGGTGCTGAAGAACGCGGGGCGGTACGAGGAGAGCCTCGCGCACTTGCGGAACGCAGCGAATCGGTACCCGCGCGATCGCGTCGTCCGCAATCAGATTGGCCGCGTGCTGTTTCTGCAGCGAAAATTCGCGGACGCGATTCCCGAATTTCGTCAGGTGCTGCAGATCGATCCGGAAGATTTGCAGGCGCACTACAACCTGATGCTGTGCTATCAGGGGCTGGGCCGCCAGTCGGACGCCGAACGCGAGCGTACGCTTTACTTCCGCTTCAAGGCGGACGAGGCGTCACAAGCGATCACCGGGCCCTTTCGACAGCTGCATCCCGACGACAACAACGAACGCCAGGCGATTCACGAACATAAATGAGACGCGCCGTGCTCCTGTTGGCGGCGGTCGTAGCGGCCAGCGGCGCCACCGATCGAACGTTCACAGACATCACCCAGGCCGCCGGAATCGGTTTTCGTCACGAGAACGGCGCGTTCGGGCGCAAGTACTTGCCGGAAACGATGGGCTCGGGCGTCGC
>JBKPDL010000130.1:0-13092 GCA_046727855.1 Acidobacteriota bacterium | reverse complement strand
CCTCTGCACTGCGCATGTCGCGCAGCTTGGAAAAGCAATAGGCGCGGTTGTTATGCGCAACCGCATCGGCAGGGTACTGGGCGATCTCCTGGCCATATTCCTGCACGCACTGCCGGTAGTCGCCCGTAATGCTGTAATAGGAGCCACGGATGGCGAACCGTTCCCGCTCTGTGACGCCCTCGAGATGGCTAGCCGCCTGCTTCATGTACTTCTCGGCATCCGCAAGGTTGCCAAGATTCCGCGACATATGACCCAGGCCCTGATATCCAAGTCCGAACTTCGGATCCAGTTCCACTGCCTTCGAGTAATTCAGCCGCGCCTCGTCGTACTTGCCGTCCGATTGTGCCTCCATGGCCGCAGCATAGAGACGCACGACGTCGAGCGAAGTCGCCGACAGACTCTTGAGCGCCAACCGTTGCGCCGAGTCGGACATCTCGTCCCCGAGTACCTTTCGAACATTGGTAATGAGCCTGGTCGCCGCGTCGACCACTTGTTCTTTGCTCGACGCGCGACCGTTGGCGTTGGTGAGCGTTGCGCCGGTCACCGTCTGAATGGCCTTGACCGACACCTCGTAGCGACTCCCTTGACGACGAATGGATCCCGAGAGGACCACGCCCAAGCCTTGCTTCAGCGCGATGTCGCGGGCGGCAGCTTCGTCGAGCCGGTCCGGTGGCCGTACGCCCAGACTGATGCGCATTCCGGTTCGATCGTGGGCGCTAATGAAGCCGGCCCCCTCGAGCGCGCGCTTGACCGTTGGCTCGAGGGATTCATCGAATGTCGGATCTCCTGTATCGTTCTGAAAGTCCGCGATGACGACTGCCACGGGCTCGTGCTCCTTCGGCGGCGTCATAACCCATTTCGCCCCGTAGAACGTACCGGCCAGCAGCAGCAGCACGAGCACCGCCGCCGCGACCATCGTGCGTGGGCGCACGCGGCGATAAATCGGTAGCGGATTGCCGTTCTCGTCAAGCCGATCCAGCGCCGTCTGCAATTCGAGCGTGGTCTGGAACCGCTTGTTTGGGTCCGGCTCGAGGCAGCGCGAAAGGATCTCGTCGATCGCGACCGGCACGGCGACGTTCATCGACTGCGGCGCGGGCGGCGCCTTCTCCATGCGCGACTGCAGTTCGGCAACCGCGCTGGCCGCGCGTTGCGAACGGCGCCCGCCAATCAGCATGTCGTACAGAATCAGTCCGAACGCATAGACGTCGGCACGCTGATCAGCCGCCTCGCCCTTGGCCTGCTCGGGCGCCATGTATTCGACCGTGCCGACGATCGCGCCCGCCATGGTTTGGCTCGCGAGCAACGCAGAGGTGCGACTGATCTCGGCCGGCACGATGTCACGCTTCGGCGCCGGACCTGAACCCGGGCCGCCCGAGGAGCGCGCGATGCCGAAATCCATGATCGTCGGCTCGTCGTCGTCGCTCACCATGATGTTGGCGGGCTTCAGATCGCGATGCACCACCCCGGCGCCGTGCGCCGCGACCAGGCCCGACACAATGCCGCGCGCAATGCGCAGGGCACGCTGGACGGTCAGGTTCTTGTTCTCGCTCAGAATCGTCGCCAGGTCCGATCCGTGGATGTACGGCATCGTGATGTACTTGATGCCGTCGATGTCGCCGAGATCGTGAATGCGGACGACGTTCTTGTGCGTGACCTGGCGTGCCAGAAGCAGCTCGCGCTTGAAGCGTCGCTCGATCTCGTCCGCAGCGCGCGGATCGGCCGCAATCTCGGGCCGAATCACTTTCAGCGCGACAGCGACGCCAAGCTCCTGATCGAACGCCTGGTAGACGGCGCCCATTCCGCCAACGCCGAGCACCTTCAGGATCTGATATCGCTCTCCAAACGCCTGGCCGACCTCGAGCGGTCCATCCTTGCCCGACGCGCGAACACCCGACTTCGACCGCAACCCACCCGTGCTCGGCGGTCGACGCAAGGTAGACGGCGGTCGCACCTGAGACGTGGGAGGCCGCGACGGAGTCGTGGCCGGTCGCGCGGTCGGAGGACGGTTCGTCGGCGGGCGTGGCGGCGCGATATAGGTCGCGTCGTCTTCGGGACGCGCCGTGCCGACGAACGTCGCGTCGTCTTCGGGCGCGACAAAGACTGTCAGGTCCTCCTCCGACGGAACATACTGCGTCGCGTCGTCTTCTGGCGTTGCGATCCGCGTGACGTCCTCGGGCGGTGTCCCTAATTGCGTGACGTCTGGGTCAAATTCCTCCGGCCCGGTGCCCACACGCGTGACATCGTCCTCGTCCGGTGTCCCTAATCGCGTGACGTCTGTGTCGAATCCCTGCTGCTCGGTGCCCAAACGCGTGACATCCTGGCCGCGGTCCGACTCGAGCGGGCGAGAGACTGGGGACCCAATCCGCGTCGCATCGGGGTCCGACGAAGCGATCCCTGCATTGGTCGCCGATTCCGATGGCGGGAGTATGGTCTTCCCCGGATCAGTCGTCTTGGGAACCGGCGTAAGCACACCGGTCGCGACCTCGCGGGGTACTTTCAGCCGACGCCCACAAGAGGGACAGGTCGAATGACCTTCCAACGTTCCGGCGCCACAGGCGGGACAGGTCATACAGAGGGAGCGGGTGCGTAGCATTATCGCAGGAATGCGCCAATTGCGAAGCTTTTTTGCAAGGGTTTCGCCTCCTCCATAGACCGTGACCGTTAGGGTCAGGGTTCGGTCGACGGGAGGACCGTCCACCCCGCGTTCGCGCTCACCGTCGCGCCGTCGTCCAGGGCCAGATTGACCGTAAACGTGTGATTACTCGGCCCGAAAACGCGTACACCGTTATGCGGCCACAGACGTGAATTTTGTACGCGTTGTGGACTCGCATAACGGTCTACGGCGCGCGGAGCGCGCCAAGCCAACAACAAGAACTAGCCAAGGGCCGCGGAGTTAGCCGGATATCAAGGGCAGGGCCTGGCAGGGCGCTTGGCTAGTTACGCGCTTCGTAAGTTGGGAGGCGTCAAGTTCGCTTCGAGTTTGCCTACGTCGCGCTGCGCGCGCGGCGGATGAGCGTGGCGACCGATGCGACCAGCTCTCCGGGATCGACTGGCTTGGCAAGATGCATCTCGAAGCCGCTGCGCAGCGCCTTGGTGCGATCCTCCGATCGGGCAAAGGCGGTGAGCGCCGCAGCGGGCACGTCCCGGACCTGCGGGTTGGCAGACGCGCGGATTCGACGGATCAGCTCGAAGCCATCCATCTGCGGCATACCGAGATCCACGACCAGGGCGTTCGGCTTGACCGCTTCGATCCGTTCCAGTGCAGCGACGGGCGACGTGACGGTGATCACTTCCGCACCGGCCGCTTCGAGCACTACGCGAAGCAGTGTCAGCGCATCCTCCTCGTCATCGATCGCCAGCACGCGGACGCCCGCCAGGTCGCCGAGCGTGGTAAGGGCATCCCTTCGTTCGCTTCGCGGATGTTCGCGGCGCGATTCGACCCCTTCCGGGTGCACGATCATCAGCGGCAGCCGCACGCGGAACGTCGCGCCCTGTCCCTCGCCGGCGCTGGCCGCGTCCACCGTGCCGCCGTGCATCTCGACGATGTGACGGACGATGGCGAGTCCGAGGCCGAGACCACCCGTTTTCCGTGTGGTGCCCGCCTCGGCTTGCCGGAAACGCTCGAAGACATAGGGCAGGAAGTCGGCGCGGATGCCCATACCGGTGTCGCTCACGACAATTTCGACGTTCGAGTCCACAAGCTCGAGGCGAACTTGCACACGCCCATTCTTCGGCGTGAACTTCACGGCGTTGGAGAGCAGATTCCACACGACCTGCTGCAGCCGATCGGGATCGCCCGAAACCGGACCGACGCGCGGATCGATGATCGTGTGCAACCGTACACCTTTGGCGTCGGCCGCGGGTTGCACGGTGCCCACGGCGTTGTCGACGATGAGCGGCAATTCGACCGTCTGCACGTCGAGCCGGATCTTGCCGGCGACAATGCGTGACACGTCGAGCACGTCTTCGACGATCTGGGTGAGCCACGTGGCATTTCGTTCGAGTGTCTCGAGACCGCGCACCCCTTTCTCGCCGGACAAAATGCCGCCGCGGAGCAGTCGCGCGTACCCCACGATCGCGTTCAACGGCGTGCGCAACTCGTGCGAGAGGACGGCAAGGAACTCGTCTTTCATCCGGTTAGCGTCACGGGCCTCGACATACAGGCGCGCGTTCTCGAGCGCAACGGTCGCCCACGACGCAATGCCTACCGCAAGTCGCTCGTGCTGTTCGGTGAAGACGCCGACTTGCGAGTGGCCGAAGAACAGTGCGCCAAGCGCATCGCCCCTCACCCCTTTCACCGGAACCGCAAGGTAGCTGCGAACTGGCAGGTGTCCCGGGGGCATTCCGTAGTACGGAGGGTGCTGACCATAGCGAGGATCCTGCGTCACGTCGTCGAGGCGCACGGCGCCTTCGCCGCGAAAAGTCGGTGCGAAGAGCGCCGTCACCCGCGGATTCGGAAAACTCGCGAACGCTTCCTTGGCCGCGCCGGACAGCGTATACAGCATGTAGGCATCGCCCGATTGCGGGTCGCGCGCGTTGTAGAAGAAGCAACCGAATTCGGCGCGCGTGAGTTCCCTCGCGGTGTCGGTGACCTTCTGCAGGATGGTGTCGCGATCCAACGTGGCCGCGAGCGCCGCGCCTACTTCGCTGATCTTCTCGGTCACTGACGCGTGCTCGCGCACGAGCGCAAACAGCCGTGTGCGCTCGGTGATGTCGCGCGCGATCTTGGATGCGCCAATCACCTCGCCGGCCTCGTTGCGAAGTGGTGAGACGGTCAGAGAAATCGACAGCAGCGTACCGTCCTTCCGCCGCCGAACCGTCTCGTAATGATCGACCGTTTCGCCGGCGCGAATCTTCGCGAGCACGGTGTCTTCTTCGCTTTGCAGCTCCTCCGGAATGAGCATGCGAATCGATTGGCCCACCGCTTCGGCGGCGGTATAGCCAAAGATGCGTTCCGCCCCACGATTCCAAGAGGTGATGGTGCTGTCGAGATTCTTCGTGATGATGGCGTCGTCGGAGGATTCGACCACCGAGGCAAGGCGCCGGAGCGCGAGCTCCGCGTTTTTGCGATAGCTGATGTCGCGGGCGATCTTCGATGCCCCCACGACGTTGCCGGCATCATCGTAAAGAGGCGATACGGTCAACGAAATGGCGATGAGCGTCCCGTCTTTGCGTTGCCGGATCGTTTCGTGGTGAGCGACCGACTCACCGGCGCGGATGCGCGCCAGCACGGTGTCTTCCTCTGATTGCCGATCCGGGGGGATGATCATCCGGATCGAACGCCCCACTGCCTCAGCGGCGGTGTAGCCAAACATCCGCTCGGCCGCGCCGTTCCACGACGTGATGATGCCGTTTAAATCTTTACTGACGATGGCGTCGTCAGACGATTCCACGACGCGTGCGAGGTGGCGGAGCGTGATGTCATCGGGCGGCCCATGCATGAGGTCAACACCCGAAGTTGCCAATGAGCTGGATCATTGCACGCACGATTCAGTTTGGCACGGTCGCGGTCCTGACCCCAAATTACTTGACACACATCACCTACGGGATTTCCGGATTTCAAAGCAGCATTGCGGCCGCTGCGATCGATCGCAACATTCGCGAACCGGAGCTCCGATGATTTCGGCGACCAGGCTTTCCATCGCTAAACACACGCCCGGATGTTTGCCCGTCAACGCCGCCAGGGGACAGCCGACGCCGCGGATGACGTAGCGGCCGTTGCCCTCGATATGCGTGAGCGCACCGAGTTCCTCGTTCATCAACGCGCTCGCCATCGCGACGCGAGAGGCAAGATCTCCGGCCGGCCGTTTGCCCTTCGATAGTTCGTCCGCGAGGTTCTTGCCGGCTTTCCGAAGCATCGCCTCCAATTGCCGCCGCGGCACGCCTTGCGCGAACACATCGATCAACTGTGTGACGAGAGGAATGTAGGCGCTCGACAACAGCTGTTCGATTTCGGGCGTGAGCTCGAAAAGGTGAGACGGACGCGTCGTTCCCGGCCGTTGCCCGGCGCGCCGCACGACGCCGTCACGTTCCATCCCCGTGATTTGTGCCCGAATCGCGCTGCGTGTGAGCCCGAGCTGCGACGCGATATCGTCAGCCGTTAAACTTCCGCCCCGTAACACTCCGACTATCCGCCCACGACTCGAGTCCAGCAGCTGTCGTCTCAACATTCGGCGTCCCCACGGCGATCGAACCGCTCCAATTTTGCAGCTTTCCCGCCCTGGCACGCATGAGTTCGCTTTCGGGAATGAAATCTGCTAGATAAGACATATGTTGTTTGCTTATCTTGCTTAACTCGACAGCGACGGCCGTCGTGAGTCAGTTGTTCGTTGTCAGTGGTGGCGATCCGTTGCGCCCGGTTCTGCCACCGAGGAGGAGTCAGATGCCTCGCCCGATGAACGTTGCCCTCGTTGCCAGCGCATTGATGTTCGCAACCACCCTGTCGCTCGCGCACGTTGCAGGGCGCACGTCCAAGCCACTCGATGGCCAAACCATATTCCGTTTCGACACGTTTGAAGACGAACAGCTGTGGACGAACACGCTGCGAATGCACGAGGCGATCCGGTCGTCGGTAAGTCCTCAGACCGCATTGGCCGTCGGACTCAAGGTTGATGTTGACGCGCTGCCGCCGGCGCTCACCGCTGCACTCGCGGCTGGCCAGGTCGACTTGACCAACCCCGCGGTGACCATCGAATTACTGCGACTCAACGCGGTCGTCGGCATCGTCGGAAAGATCGACGACGCCGGACAACTCGCGAGCATTGGTACGACGTGCGCACTTTGCCATTCAACGGTCGATAACTCGTTTGCGACCGGCATCGGTCGGCGACTCGATGGGTGGCCCAACCGTGATTTAAACGTGGGCGTGATTCTCGGACTCTCACCTGCTTTGAGCGCGCTCAAATCCGAGTTCAGCATGTGGGGACCCGGAAAGTACGATCCGAGGCACCATTTTTTCGACGGTAGCAACATCGTTCCGCTCAACAGCCCGTCCTTGCCGGTGGTCATCCCACCTGCGTACGGATTGCAGGGAGTAGGGTTCGAGACATACACCGGTGACGGACCGATCTCTTACTGGAATAACTATGTCGGCGTGTCGCAAATGGGCGGGAAGGGCAACTTCAGCGACCCGCGCATCGGGCTCACCATTACGCAAAAGCCGGATCGCGTGACGCCGAAGCTGCCAGCGCTGCTCGAATATCAGCTCAGTCTGCCAGCGCCGCTTCCGCCAAGCGGAAGCTTCGATGCCGACGCCGCGAGCCGCGGCGAACGTCTCTTCCACGGCAAAGCTGATTGCGCACGGTGCCACAAGCCGCCGACGTATACCGACGTGTTGAGCGGGCCTGATCCGACGGTGCCGTTTCTTCATGATCCAGATGAAGTGGGGACCGAGACGCTCTACGCGGCGCGAAGCGCCACCAAGCAGTACCGAGCATCGCCACTCCGTGGCATCTGGCAGCATCCTCCGTACTTTCACGACGGCAGCGCCGCAAATCTGCTCGCGGTCGTCGAGCACTACGACCGCGTGCGCCAACTAAATCTTTCTGCGAAGCAGAAGGCCGATCTCGTCGAGTTTCTAAAGTCGCTCTGAACCATCGACTCCGGTTGGGCTGCTCGACTAGAAGCCTTGACGGCCCGGATTTCGACGAATGAGTCAACTTTTCTCCGTCAAGGCGACGCCCCGCCGGAGGCGGGGCAAGACAACACAGAGACTAACGAGGCCTAGTCTCAGACCGACAAGTCGGCATGGATCCCAACATGCTCGACGGTCTCAGGGAGGGCCTCGTTAGTCAGGAGGATAGGAATACACGATCGACACGCTGCCATCGCCGACGCGGCGCGCGAAACCGAGAGCGACCGTGCGGGCGATGGCATGCGCCGCCTCCGTTAACGCGGCGAAGCCTTCACGTAACGGGACGTCGACCATCGGTCACAGTGTTACGACGCGGGCAACGCCAACACCTCGGAGAAAAATCGCAGCAGGCGCGTCTCGATACGTTGCCGGATGCGGCTCTCGTGAGTACCGTCGGCGTAAACCTCGAAGGTGTGCGCAATGCCGCGTTTCGCCAGTTCGTCGGAAAACGCCTGCGTCGCCATCCTGATGTGCGAAAACTCCTCGAGGGCGCCGTAGTCCAGATAAATGCCGCGAAGCTTTGCCAGGTTCCCGTGGTACTGCTCGACGAGATAGAGCGGCAGGTTTGCCCGCCACCTGGCATATGCGTCTTCATTGACGACGAGTAAGCGCTGCTGTTGTTTGAACGGAAAGTCGACGAAGAGCGGCGGCTTTGATGGATTCGGCGAAAGCGCCGCCGACAACGCAATGAACGCGGTGGCGTAGAAGTCGTCCAACGATCGCGGCTGCGGCTGAAGCTGGTCGCGCGACTGGATCTGCATTGCTTGGCGCCACGCCTGGTTGTCGTGATCCATGTCGCCTTCAATGCCGACGCAGCACGGACTCAGCGCGTAAAGCGCGCTGAGTGCCGACGCGGCAACCTTTGTTTCGCTAAGAACTCCCGCCGCAACCGGCGTGAATGCTGACCGGACGCAAGCCTACAACGGGTTGCACGGTATCGGCGGCCCAGAGGCGCCGGTTTGATCGTCGTCACGCCACCTTGCGAGTTCAGTTGTTCCAACATGTTCCCGGTTTAGGTCGCAACGGGCAAATGGTCGGCGTCAGCGTCGGCGGCGTGCGTGGATGTCGTGGTCACGTCACGACAAGGACACGTTGCTGTTGCACGCAAGATCGCTCGTCATCGGCACGGTAAGAGATGCGGGTGTCTGGTGTACGACATTGCCGGACGACTGCTCCGGGCGATTCGGCCGCCGCATCCGCCGCAGGTACTGCCGAACGATTCGGCCACGCCATCCTGCATCAACCTCGCCCCGGACGATCCGTGCGACGACAGCCACAGCGACGATACCTTCGGTCGTTACCCGACATCCGCCTGGGGACGCATTCTCGTGCAATCAAACATTTATCTCCATTGACGATGACAATTATCTCCATTGACGATGACAATCGACGAGCGTAGACTTACGTCCTTCCCTTTACGTCCGCAATAGTTTTCCAGCTTGCGAAGGAGCTACGTATGAGCGGTCGATTCCCCAGAGCAAGAGTCTTACTACCCGCCTTCGTCTTCGTCCTCCTGATGTCTCTGCCGCTAATCGCGCAGGCGCCGGCCGCCAAGAAGCCCGCGGCTGGTCCGCAGGCGAAGAGTGAAGCCGTCGCCGAAGTGGACGGCGTACCGATCACGAACGAGCAGGTCGAGAAGGCCCTCGGTATGAATTTGAGCAAGCTGCAGGAACAAATCTACAGCATGAAACGCCAGGCGCTCGATACCCTCGTGGCCGAACGCCTCCTCGCTAATGAAGCGGAGCGGCGGAAGATTACTGTGACAGCACTCGTCGACGCCGAGGTCACCGCGAAAGTCGGATTGGTGACCGAAGGGGAAATCGAAAAGTACTACGAGGATAACAAGGCGCAGTTCAAGGGGGGCCTGGAGCAGTCCCGCGAACAGATTCGAACCGGTCTCCAGAACCAAAAGATCCAGGCGCAGCGGAACACGTTCATCCAAGCTCTGAAGTCGAAAGCGAACGTGGTCGTCCGCCTCCCCGCGCCGGAGGTGCAACGGGTTGATGTGAACATTGCGAGCGCGCCCTCCAAGGGTCCAGCCAACGCCCCGGTCACGCTGGTCGAGTTCTCCGATTTCCACTGCCCGTTCTGCAAGCAGATCGAGGACACCACGTTGCCCCAACTCCTCGCGAAATACGGCGAACAGCTGCGGCTCGTGTGGATCGATTATCCGATTGACTCGCTCCACCCGCAGGCGCGTCAGGCGCATGAAGCCGCCCGGTGCGCGAACGATCAAGGGAAATTCTGGGAGTATCACAAGGCGCTGTACACGGGGGGCCCGAAGGCGGGCGATCAGTTGAAGACAGTGGCCCAGCAGGTCGGGCTCGATATAACGAGCTTCGATGCGTGTTTTTCGAGCGGCAAGCATCAGGCGGCGGTTCAGAAAGACGTGGACCAAGGCAAACGTCTGGCGGTGACCGGCACACCGACCTTCTTTGTGAATGGCCGTCCGCTCGTCGGCGCACAGCCGCTCGATGCCTTTACCCGCGTGATCGACGACGAAGTGGCGCGAGGCAGTTCACCAGGTTCCAAATCGCGATGAGAGCAACAGAGTCGATAGATTGACGTCACCATACCATTCTGAAAGGAGGTTGCCACGGGTCCCACAGCCATTCTTACGAGGCGAACGCCCGCTGTTAGAAACCTTAGCGAACTGGAGGTTCTGAAGATGTGTACCTGTATTAGGAAAGTGGTGCCCGCGTGCGCAGCGATTTTCGTTCTAATGCTGATGCTGCCGGCGTCGGCGAGCGCGCAGACCCCCCCAAACTGCAATGCGAATCTCTTGGATATCACCATCTCCCGATCTACGCTCGCGGCGCGACCCGGAGAAACCGTCACCTTTACCGTCAACGTCATTAACCGCTCTGTCCTCGGAACGCAGATCGGTTGTAATACGTTGGATGTCTCGGCCACCTTCTTTTGTCCGGGACCGACGGGTGCACCGAATGGACCCAGCACGGTCCTGTTCACCGATCTCGACATTCCAGCCAATGATGTGCTGACCACCTACGGACCCTTTCCGTGTGTGGTGCCGAATATCGCGCCTGGGGTTGCATTCGCTGGGGTGCGCGGGGACGGTATTCTCGACGATGGCATAAACAGTCCGTTCTTGATCGACAAGGATGTCGCCGTCATCGTCCTGAGCTGCTTGGTCCAAGTGGACAAGCAGGTCTCCTGTGACGGTGGCGTGACATGGGTCGATCAGGGCCTCGTCTTCGCCAATGAAGGCGGGACGCAAGGCTGCACCACGACCGACGGCACGCCCATTCTGGTGCGCTACGCGGTGCGCAATGCGGGAGTGGCTCCCTTACATGCCTGTGTGTTGACCGAAACCAACACCTTGTTCGGCGCACCGGGATCACTCCCGACGCCGATTGCCCCCGGTGCCACGCTGCCATTCATGGCTGCTCCCCAAACCCCGGCCTGCAATGACACACTGGAAAACAACGAACCCAATACCGCCAGCGTGAATTGCTTCTGTCGGCCCGATCTCAACCCGAATGACAAGGTGTCGGCGAACGATAGTGCGGACGTGACCTGTCAGAGTTCACCGGGCCTGCGGGTAACTAAAGTCTGTCCAGACCCGAGAGCCGACGGCACAAACCTCATCACCATCACCGCAACGGCGACGATGGCGGATCTCAATTTCACGAGCTGCACGGCAACGGACACCATCAATCTGACCGATCCGACCTGCCCCGCTGATGTCGGCGTCGGCACAAACGTCCCAGTCACCCCGGCCACCTTCCCGCTAGCCGCAGGAGCGAGCCAAGTGATCACCGGCGTCGTCGGTCCACTCGCGAACAATGCGTGCAACACCGCCCGCGTCAGTTGCACCGTCCAAACCACGGGCGCGGTCGTCACGGAAACCGCCGCCACCGTCTGTCCGGCACCCGGTGAGGGCTGCTTCACCCACACGCCCGGATTCTGGGGCAATCATCCGGACATCACAGACCGGTTCCTGGACGTGTCGGTCTGTGGCGTGACCCTCGATAACGTCGAGTCCTTCAGTGGCACCTCCGCGATTGAAGCGATCTGCTCGGTCGGACGGGACAGCAACATCCTCGGCCCGCAGGTGACACAGCTTGTCCGTCAATGCACGGCAGCCGCACTGAACATTGCAGCCTCCACGGCAGGCGGCGGCAACTGCTCGACCGAGTTCCCGAATCTTGAACGGCAGATGGCCGCCTGCTGCAGTGCGCGGAGCGCCTGCACGGGATTCGAGACCGGAGCGTTCACCGTCGAAAGCTGCATCGAGGTGCTGGATGCGTTCAACAACTCAATTGACACACTTGATCCGTTCGGCCCGTTCGTTACGCCGGGGCCAGCGGACCCCAGTGTGTGCCAAGAGTCGCGCAACAACGGCGTCGTCGTGATGCCAAAACCGTAACCGCGGTATCCCGTACGTGAAGAAACCCGCCAGGGCAAACCTGGCGGGTTTCTTTTTATTGCCGTGGAACGCTCATGGCTGAGAGCTGCCGGCACGGTCGACGACGGAAGCGATACAGTTCGGCAAATCGAAGTTGGTCTTTTTTGGGCGATCGGTGTGAGCGGCGCGCGCGGTTACGACGATTTCATCGTGCCGGCATCGTTAATCCCGGTCGTTCGCTAGCGGCACGGCGACTTTGAGCTGGTCGCGAAGCGTCGTCCGAACCGTCGTGCCTGACGGCAGCCGCACTTCATCCCCACGCGTTGCGACAACGGCGCCCGTACCGCCAACTCCGGCGCCGATCGCGGCACCCTTGCCGCCACCGACGATGCCGCCGACAATCGCTCCGGCCGCGCCGCCAATAGCGCCCTTCTTCACGTCGTCACTGCGGTTCGCGGCTGCTTCGCGCGTCACGGTCGACGTTCGTATCGTGTGAGGCTCGTGGCGCACGATCAGGCGTTCGAAGGCGAAGGCGATCGTTGCGCGCCCTTTCACGCGACCCGATCGCTTTGCATCACGCACTGTCCCGATGATTTCCGAGCCGGCCGGCACCGCGGTCGTGCCAGCGACGACAATCGGCGCCGTTAGCGTTCCTCGAATTTCATCTTCGACCTTGCTGGTTTCTGAGGCGATCGCTGTACTCAGCTTGACGTTCAGCGATGTCCCTGCGGGAATCGTGACCTCGCGAAATTGCGGCTTTGGCGGCGCGAGCGGTGGCGCTGGCGCCGCTGGCTTTGGCGACGCTGGGACGGGCGCGGCGTCGGATGCAGAAGATCGCGATGCCTCAGGAAGCTTTGCTACGCCAGGAGATGCCTGCGCAGCCCCAGATTGTTGCGCTTCTGTAGACTTCTCTGCCGCAGGCGATTGCGGCGCCGCCTGCGCCGAGGCGGGCTGCGAGTCAGCAGCCTTTGGCGGTGCCTCCGCGTTGCTCGCGACCGCGGCGTTGTCGGTCGACGGGGGCGACTGTGGGGTGCTTTGCGAGCACGCCGCGAGGTACATGGCGAGCACCGGAAGCAATACGAACTTGGTT
>JBKPDL010000129.1:0-12019 GCA_046727855.1 Acidobacteriota bacterium | reverse complement strand
CCGCCGCTCGGCGAAGACGTCCGGAAGAGCGGCGGGCTCGTCGTCTGCCACTTGCGCCAGATGACGGATGACGTTCCGAAGCGGGATCAGCCCGTTCTTGATGTCGTGATTGATCTGACGCGCCAGCTCGCCGACGGTGGCGCGCCGTTCGGCCTCGCGCACGCGAGCCGTGCTGGTGCGCAGGCGCGCAGCGAGATCACCGAGCAGGCGCGACAATCGGCCGACTTCGTCCGTGCCGGCATCGAAATCGACGTCGAGGCGATCGAGATCGAGCACGGCCGTCTTTTCGGCAAGTGCGGCCAGCGGCCTGCTGATTCGCGACGACACCCATACCGCCAGCAGCAGCGCGGTGACGCCGGTCCCAACGGCGGTCAAGAGAAACCATGAATCCGCGCCGCGCAGCAGCGTCGTCAGTGGCGTCAGTGGCTGTCTCACCTGAAGTCGTGCGGGCAGAACCTCGGGTGGGGCTCCTGCCCCGCTGGGAATCAAAGGAAGCTGGAGCTCGCCGAACGCAGCGTCCGTCGGGTAGGGCAGTCGGCCAGTCGACAGCTCTCCCCCGGGGTAAAGCAACGACACGACGATCGCTCGATCACGCGCCAGGCTGGCGAGAAAAGATTCGTCTACCGCGATGCCGCCGACAATGGTAAACGTTCGACCGCCGACGACGAACGACTCGGCACGTGCCAGCGCCACAAACTCACGCTCGGCACTGCGAGTTGCCACGAACGCGGGGCCGCGCGTGCTGGTGAGGGCCGACACCAGCCCATACTCGATGCGGCCATGTTCGTTCCGGAAGTGACCGGAGCTGAGAATCCGGCCATCCCCATCTAAGATCTCGAGCATCGAGAGGCCAGTGAGCCGCATGGCCGTGCCCGCGTAGTCGAGCAGATACTCCCGTTCTGACTCGACGCCAGCCACCGCTGCGAGACGAAACCGATTGTCGTTGAGAAGTGCGCTCTTGAGCGACGCGAGCCGCTCGGCAATCCCGACACTGTCGCGCGCGAGATCCTCGCGAATGACTTCGACGACCCTGTCGACGCGAAGCTGGTACTCCTCCGAGAGACGTCTGGTCATCTCCTGCCGGAGTCCGAACGCCAGCAGCGCGATTGGGATCAGCACGACGACGGCAAAGGCGAGGAGCAGGCGGGTACGCAGGCTCATCTCTTATCTCGAACCATTCGTGCGCGCGATCACCAATCCGCCGTCCCATTCCGCAGTCACACCAGCCCGCCCACGCCGCACGATGGCTTGCATCCGGGTTTCAACCAGCGGAACGATCGTCTCGGGATCGAGCCATCGAGCGCCATCCATCAAAGCGCGCAGGTCCCGACACGGATCAACCGGACGACTCTCAACCGATTCGACGTAACCGGCATCCGTTCCCAGCCGCAGTGCTCGCACCAAGGCCTCGCCGGTCAATCCGGTGGCGCGCTGGTATGTCCGGCGCGGACGGTCCGGAAGGAGCACGTCGAGGAACGCGGCAGGGCCCGATGCGCGGACCAGGCCCACGAGGCGCTCCGCCAGATCGCGGGCTGCGGCGTCGCTCGCGTCGTACACGATTCGCGGAGTGGGTGAGGATTGGTTTGGCGGCGAAGCCAGAGGGACTTCGCAATCCGTCAACATCTCCCACCAGAACGGCCCCCGCGCCCCCCGCGCCTCCCCTCGAACCGCATCCTCGGCCAGCACCTGCCGTGCGTTCTCTGGCAGCAAAGGTGATGAGCGCGAGCGCCCAGGTGTCAGCAGGACGTGAGTTCGCTGCCATGCCTGCGGCACCAACTGAAATTGCGGCAGCGTGGCTGCATAGTCGAGCGCCGCCGGATCCCGTGTGAGCAGCAAGTCAACTCCGTCATCCAAGAGATCCCGCGGGTCGCCAGGAGCGACGAGAAAGCGGATGGAAGGGAAGTCGTCGCGCGTGATGGTAATCACCGATGCGGCGGTCGTGCGTGCTGCGTCAGCGTCTGGTGCGATCCGAGCCGATCGCGTTCCGAGCGGCCACGATGAATCGGCGATGGACTTGGCGACTGCCAGATCGGGATGAGCAAGGGCCATCGGCACGTCGACGCGGCGATTCCGTAACGTGATGGCAAGCGCGCGCTCGCCGACGGGCACAACGGATTGGACAAGACTACTCACGTGTTGCCGCAACTCGCCGCCGATGCCGTCGCGGGTCCAACTCGTACGCACGCCTGCGGCCGTGACGGGCGTGCCGTCGGAGAAATACGCGTTCTCCCGCAGTGCAACGATCCAGGTGCGGCCGTCTAGGTCCAGGCGCCATGACGCTGCCAGCGCTGGACGCACACGTCCCATGCAGTCGACTCGGATCAGGGTGTCGTATAGCTGACGGAACAGCAGTCGCTCGCTCTCGTTCGACGGGTGGGGTGCGTTCGATGAATTGATGCGCTCGCTGAGGGCGACGGTCACGATCGGTTCACCCGGCGCGGCGATCAACGCGCAGTCATCGGCGTCAGGGTCGGAAGGGGGCGTCGTTGCCGCCGGAGGGGACCCTGGCGGCTCAGGGGTGATGGGCGGAGGAACCGGGGCTCTCGCCGTGGTACTGCGAGAGCTGCACGCCCATGTCGTCGCCTGAAGGCAGACGATGAACCCCACCGCGGCGAATCCTCGACTCGTCAGCCTCACGTCTTTGGCCCATGATAGCCGTGATCGATTCAGGCTATTGATCGCTGAGGTGCGGCGGCGAGCAATCGCTGCCTACACGATCCGGTCATCGGCGTAGACCGTCGAACACAACACCAAGCGTGCGCCGCTGCATCCGAGCGTCCCAAGCTCCCTGCTCGGCGGCGTGGGCAAGGGCCATGAGCAGCCCTAACACTTCTGCCACGCCAACGTCATCGCGCACGATGCCAGCTCGCTGCGCGCGCGCGAGCAAGCGGCCGACGGCTGCGCGCAGCTCGCGCCCTGCGCTGGCCATGAGCCCCGTGACGTCAACCCCAGACCCTGCGAGCGTCGCGACCACCGCGTTTTTTTTCGCGGCCTGTCCAACGAACTCCGCGAAGAATTGAAAAATCGCGTCCTCCTCCGCGGGCATCAAGTTATCGGCCTGCGCCGCCAGGAGCGCCAAACGTGTCTTGAGGAGTTCCTCGAGCAACGCCTCCTTGGTCGGGAAGTGCCGGAAGATGGTGCCAATCCCGACTCCAGCCCGCTTGGCCACCTGCTCTGTTGATGCAGCAGCGCCCTGTTCCGCAAAGACGCGCTCGGCAGCGTCGAGAATGCGCGCGCGGTTGTGGGCGGCGTCGGCGCGGAGACGCCGGACGAGCGGCCGCGCGGCGGTCGTGCTTGTTTTTTTACTGACAACCACGACGCAATGTTCTCTCCACTTGACAAGCGGAGTCTATACTCCGATTATTGGGATCCGGAGCGGGCACTCACTTTACCGTGGCTTGCGCGAGGCTGCAATCCGAGAATGCAGGGGCGAAATGGTCGTTATGACGGGCGGCACGTCCGGGCTCGGTGCAGTTGCGGCCAAGCGGCTCGTCGAGGCCGGCATTGCCCTGCTGCTGGGCGCGCGCGGACAAGGGCCGTTCGTCGCGCCGGCGCTTCCGGTGAACCTGACGAGACTGGGTGATGTCCGCTCATTTGCCGCCAACGTCGAGCGGTTGGTGGGCGCGTCGACCATTGAGGCACTCGTCCTCAATGCCGGAGGCTACGCACGCGGTCAGACCCCGGAGGGCTACGACGCGACCTTTGTACTGAACCACCTCGCGCACTATCTCTTGATCCGCCGTTTCTGGCCGAGGGTCCGCGAGGGCGGGATCGTGCTACTGACGACGAGCGGAACGCACGACCCGGCTGAGCACACGATCGTGCCGCCGCCGCGCCACGCGAATGCGCTTTGGCTGGCCAAGCCGGCGCTCGATCCCAATCGCGATCGACGACCACAAACCGCTGCACTGCGCGCCTATGCGTCCGCGAAACTCTGCGTCGTGCTGACTGCTCGCGCGCTCGCTGCCCGGCCTGATACCCGAACCCGCCGAATCACGGTCATTGCCTACGACCCAGGCCCAACTCCGGGCACCCGCCTGGTTCGCGAACAGGGTGCACTCGTTCGCTTCGCGTGGGAATCGCTGGCAACACCCCTGCGTCTCGTGATGCGCAAAGCGAATTCGATCGACGCTGCAGGCGCGACGCTCGCGTCACTGGTGCTTGGAACAACACCGCGAGTCGAAGGTCGAGTGTATGCGGCACTCAGACGAGGGCGATTGGTGTGGCCAGAACTCTCGACACTTGCTCGCCGTGACGACCTTATGGAAGCGCTCTGGCGTGACAGCGCTGCGCTGGTGGGGTTGCCCGCATAGATCCGATCGTGAAGTCGGTAACTTTGTGCTGACGACGTAGGTTCCACACGCGGGTTCCTCACGTCCGTTCCTTACGTCGGTTCACGGGCGTTCTGTAACGGACAGTTCCGCACGGTCGTTCACGGGATTCCTGACTGCGTGAACTTTTCCACCGATCCTGCCCCTACTTTTGAACGAAGGCGCGGCCGCGTCGGTACAGGGCCAGGCGCGCTTCGATTTGCGACGCCAGGTCTCCGGCGCCATCGCGCCGCGCCAAGTCGGCCGCCAGGGCAGCATTCGCAACGGCCTCCTCGAAGCGGCCCGCGCTGGCATACGCCGCCGCCAGCGCGTCGCGCACGACCACTTCGTTTCCATTGACAAGCTTCAGTGCGCGTTCCGCAAGCTCGATCGCTTCGCCCGGCCGTCGAAGCGAGTCGTCAGGGTGGCTGCTGAAGACCCACGAGAGTCCCGCAAGCGGAACACTCCATTCCGGGCTCAGCGTCATAGCCTGCCGGAAGTGCTCGATTGCAGCAGGCGTTTGTCCCTGCTGCAGCAGAAGGTGCGCGAGATTCACGTGCGTCGTCGAGGAAGGGCGCAGCCGCAGAGCCTCTCGCAACTGCTTCACCGCAAGATCGCGTTGACCAAGCAGACCAAGGGCGCGTCCGAGATTGTTGTGGGCTTCGGCATTCAATGGCTCGGCGTTGATCGCGGCGCGATAGTGCTCGGCAGCCTCTGCAACGCGGCCATCCATGAGCAGCATATTGCCGAGATTGACATGGGCGCGCGCGTACGAAGGGTCGAGCGCCAGTGCGGCGCGGTATTGGGCCGTTGCTTCGCGAAAGCGCTTTGCCGCTTCGAGCGCTGAGCCCACGTTGTAATGCGCGGCAGCCGATTTCGGCCGAAGGCGGAGTGTCGCCTCGAAATGCGATCGCGCGCGATCCGGCTGCCCGAGCTCGAGATACAGCGCCGCCACATCGTCGTGCAACGCTGCGTTGGACGGATCGACAGCGAGTTGCCCCTCGCCACCAACGATGTCCTCGGCAGCGGCCTTGCGCCGCGAATCGCGCAGCAGCGCGACGCGATCGGCCTCGGACGCAGTCATCACCTGAATCCAGACATCGGCCATTTCATCCGCCGATCGGAAGCCCCAGACCGCCCGCGCGGGCGGCGACACCGGATTTCGCGGGTTTCGGTCGGAGTTGTCGAATCGAAAACGAGAGTGGAGCCGCGTCCCTGCCGGAAGGTGCATCGGTGCGCTTAATCGGTAGACGTCCTGCCATCTGAAATCCCATCGCGCGATATCGATCAGCGGGCGTGTCGATCGATCTGGCAGCTCGGCCCAGGCAGCAACGCTCATTGCGCGAGAGTGAGAGTGCGGCTGGAGCGCATGGACGTCGATGTCAACAGGGAGCGTGTACGTGTCGACGGATTGGTAGTCGCGATCGCCCGCGGCGATGTCGATGTTCTGTCGTCCCAGGCGCAGCATCACGGGGGTGTGCGTTGGAGGAGTTTCGGTAAAGAACAAGCCGATTTGCGGCCGAATCAGCTCGCGCCTTCCGAGCGGCTGCATGTGAAGCTGCACCACGAGATCGGCCCCAGGCTTGAGTTGCCAGGCAAGCCCAGGCGGCGCCAACGGCGGCGCTTGTCCAGGTGTCCAGCCGAGAAAGTGGCCGTCCGGGTAGTCCGCCGACCGAAGGATGAGGCCTTCGTATCCAGGTGCGGAATCGGCATCGTCCAGCGCTCGCGATGCGGGCGTGTAGTCGAGGCGAATGTTCGCGTGGTGAATCGCGGTCGATCCAGGCCGAAATTCGAGACTGCGGACGAAACGGTTGTCCTTGACGGGAACCGGAAGCACGAAATTGCGAAAAGCGTCCGTGCCATCGGGCTTCAGCGCGTACTCCGGCAGCGTCAACACGAGATCCGGGACACCGAGCTGCCATGGAGGTGGCAGAGCCGGCGCGGGCACGTGTTCAAGCTCTCCGGGTGGTGCGCCGGCCTCGACCCATTGCTGCAGCACCTCGATCTGCTCCTCTGACAAGCGCCGCTCTCCAACGAACATCCCGACATTCGTTGGCTTCCACGGCGGCATGTAGCGCGACGCGGTCACTTTTGCAATCACCGTCGCGCGCTGCCGCGCGTCCTCGTAAGTCAGTAGAGCGAAAGGGGCGGGACCGTCTGGTCGATGACACGTGACGCAATAGGCATTACTACAGCATCGCGCCGCGCGAAACCGACCACTGGATCGTCAGCAACACGCGACAGCCCGAAGCGTCGAACCTGCAGGTGGTGAAGCTCAATCACTTCGAGACCCTCACCTTCAAATCGACGTTGACGGGCAAGATGCTGCTGGACTTCGGTTTCGGCAATATGTCGGAAACGTGGACGCGCGAGCCCGTGCGCGACGTCGAGACCTCGTTGATGCTGCCGGTCACCGAGCAGACGACGGGCGTCAATTTCCGCGCCTATAACGCCACGTTTTCCGAGAACTTCACAGCGGTGCGGTCGTACAAGGGTTCGGTCTCGTACGTGCCCGGATCGCATTCGGTGAAGTTTGGCTTCAACCTGGTCGAGGGTCCAGCTCGCACGCGCGTTTGGACGGCGCACGACACCGCGCTGACTGTGCGCAACAACCAGCCGTTTCAAGTGACGGTCCGGACCACACCATACACGACGCGTGAACGGCTCGTGGCGGACCTTGGCATTTACGTTCAGGACACCTGGACGCTCAAGCGCTTCACGCTGAACGCCGGTCTTCGCTACGACTATTTGAACAACAAAGTCGAGGAGCAGGACGCTCCGGGGGGACGCTGGATTGGGCCGCGGCACTTCGACGCGATCGAGAACGTGCCCAACTGGAAAGACCTATCGCCGCGGCTGGGACTCTCGTACGACCTCACGGGCGATGGCAAGACGGCATTGAAGCTCACCATGAGCCGGTACGTGGCCACCACCACCGTGGCTTTCGCGCGCGCCATCAACCCTTTGAACACGAGCGTCAACACCGCGACACGTACGTGGAACGATAGCAACGCCGATCAGATTCCGCAGGAGTCCGAGCTCGGGCCGCTCGGCAGCACGTTCGGGCAAGTGACTATTTCGACGACCTACGATCCAGATGTCGTCACCGGCTGGTTCAAGCGTCGCAACAACTGGGAGTACTCTGCGAGCGTCACGCGGGAGCTGATGCCGCGCGTGTCGGCGGAGCTCGCGTACTTCCGGCGCACGCAGGGCCACTACACCACCACCGACAATCGCGACGTGTCGCCGAGCGACTATCAGGAATACTGCGTCACGGCGCCGACGGATCCGCGTCTCCCCGGCGGCGGCGGCAACCAGATCTGTGGTCTCTACGATCTCGATCCGCTGAAGTTCGGCCCGCAGTTCGCGGACGACAACGTGGTCACGTTCGTAGACAACTTCGGCAAGCAGACGCAGACGTTCGACGGCTTCGATTTCATTCTGACCGCGCGGCCTCGTTCGAATCTGTTCATCAACGGTGGTTTCTCGACCGGCATTGAGAACACGGACGAGTGCGACAGCTTCGTCGACAACCCGTCGGCCTCAACCTCCGGCGGCACGACGCTCACACCGCGTGCGTGGTGTGCGCGCGACAGCGGTTGGCAGAGCAATTACAAGCTATCCGGCTCGTATACGCTGCCGTGGCATGACATTCAGCTGGGCGCGGTGTTTCAGAATCTGCAAGGACAGCAGATCCTCGCCAACTGGAGCGTCACGAGCACAACGCCAGGGGTGACGTTGGGACGCGCCTTTGCGGGAGGCGGTTCGCGCACCATTCCGTTGATTCGGCCGGGTGATATGTACGCTGATCGGCGCAGCCAGCTGGATCTCCGGTTCGGAAAGGCGTTCCGGCTTGGTGGGGCGCGGCGACTGCAAGTGATGATGGATGTTTACAATACCTTCAACTCGAACGCTGCCGTCGGTGCAACGTCGCAAGCCGGCGAAACACCTCCGTCGCTCAACACGACCTACAGCTCCACCGATCCAACTCGCCCGGGCGGCGCCTGGTTGACGCCATTGAATATTCTGCAGGGTCGATATGTGAAATTCGGCGCGCAGCTGTTGTTTTAGGGAAGTCCTGTGACACGCGACTGTCCTCCCGCGCGCGACGCGCTGTCGTTTAGGAGAGACACCAGCCGGTGAGACTCTGCGCCGTTGCACGGTGCACCATTGGCCTGAATTTCGCACTACCGCAGCCGGCCGCCTGCCACCCACCTTCTGCGGAGTGTGTACGTGCGCGACCGTACTCGTTTTCATCGTCCCGCTCTCTTCCTCGCTATCACAGCTGTCTCGGCCGTCGCGCTCGGCGCGCCGTACGAAGTCGAGGCCCAGTACTTCGGGCGCAACAAAGTCCAATATAGGCAGTTCCGCTTCGAGATGCTCGAAACCGAGCATTTCCACGTGTACTTCTACCCTGAGGAACGCGAGGCGGCCGGCGATCTCGCCAGAATGGCGGAACGCTGGTATGCGCGCCTCGCAAAGATTTTCGGTTACGAGCTCTCGAGTCCCCAACCAATTGTCGTCTACGCCTCAGGGCCGGATTTTCGGCAGACCAACGTCATTTCCGGCGAAATCGGCGAAGGCACCGGTGGCGTCACCGAAGGCGCCAAGCGCCGGATCGTCCTTCCGCTCGCCGGGTCGCTGGAGGAAACCGATCATGTTCTTGGTCACGAGCTGGTGCACGCGTTCCAGTACGACCTGGCGCGCAGCGATCCAAACAAGGGCGCGGGATCGGGCATAGAACGTCTGCCGCTCTGGTTCATCGAGGGGATGGCCGAGTACTTGTCGATCGGTCCGGTTGACGCCCACACGGCCATGTGGATCCGCGACGCGGCTCGCGAGGGTGGCAAGCTTCCGTCAATCGGCGACCTCTCCGACCCACGTTACTTTCCATACCGGTGGGGGCAGGCGTTGTGGGCCTACATCGCCGGCCGTTGGGGCGATGCAATTGTCGAGCAAGCATTCGAGGAAGCTGTGCGATCGGGCAACGCCACCGCCGCACTCGAAACGATCATCGGACTCAAAGCCAAAGAGCTGACCGAGCAGTGGCACGAGGCGATCAAGCAGCACTACACGCCGGTGCTGAACGGCGCGAGTCGCGCCAGCGCTGTTGGCCGATTACTGACGGCCGATCAAAAGGGGCCAGGTTCGCTCGCGGTCTCCCCGGCGCTCAGCCCCGATGGCACACGCGTCGCCTATCTTTCCGAGCGCGACCTGCTGTCGGTGGATCTCTATCTTGCCGATGCCACGACCGGCCGCGTGATCCGCAAGCTGGTAAACACGAGCGTCGACCCGCATTTCAGCAGCATTCAGTTCATCGCTTCGGCGGGAACGTGGCGCCCCGATGGCCGGCAGTTCGCGTTTGCCGCCATCAGCAAGGCCGTGCCCGAACTGGTGTTCGTTGACGTCGACAAAGGCGAGCGCGTGCGCGAGATTCCGTTCAAGGATCTCGGCGAGATTTTGAATCCCACGTGGTCTCCCGACGGACGGGCGATTGCCTTCTCCGCGATGACAGGCGGGCGCTCCGATCTCTTCGTCTACGATCTTCAGGCGGGAACGACGCGCCGGTTGACGAGCGACGCGTTTGCCGACATGCAGCCGGCGTGGTCTCCGGCCGGCGATCGAATTGCCTTCGTGACCGATCGCTTCTCGACCGATCTTGCGCGGCTGGCGGCGGGCCGATTCGAGCTCGCGTTGATCGATGTGGCAAGCGGCCGCATCGAACCGCTGCGCGCGTTCGATCACGGCAAGCACATCAACCCGCAATGGGAGCCCGGCGGTCGAACGCTCTACTTCCTGTCGGACGTGACGGGCGTCACCAACACATACGCGCTGGACGTGTCGTCAGGGCGCATCGCGCGGCTGACCAACCTCGATGCAGGTGCCAGCGGGATCACGGCGCTCAGCCCCGCACTCTCATCGTCGAGCGATTCGAATCGACTGGCGTTCAGCGCGTATGAGGAGGGACGGATTGGCCTGTACCTCATCGACGCTGATGATGCGCTCAAGGCAGCACCGGTGATGACGAACGCCGCGGGCGTCGCGGCAAACACGAACGCCGCACCGCCAGCAGCCGTTCTGCCACCGTCGTCGCGCGCGGATGATGAAGTGACACCGCTGCTGAATGACGCGGACACGGGCCTGGCCACAGAGGCGGGAACGGAAAAGCCGTATCGCGCACGTCTGTCGCTCGATGGCATCGGTCAGCCGTACATCGCGGCCGGCGTCGATCGTTTTGGCGGGATGTACGGCGGCGGGATGTGGTTTTCATTGAGCGACATGCTCGGTAATCACAATCTGTTCGCTGCCGTCGACGTGAATACCTATGGCAGCTGGAACGATTTCTATCGCAACACCGGCGGCCTGGTCGCGTATCAGAACCTGGAGCATCGCTGGAATTGGGGCGTCGGCGGCGGCCAGCGGCCGTACATCGCGGGCGCATTTGCCTCGGGCAGGGCGACGGTGGACGGCCAGCCCGCGATCGTCGAGCAGGAAATCCTTCAG
This sequence comes from Acidobacteriota bacterium, assembly GCA_046727855.1. GTDB lineage: Bacteria > Acidobacteriota > Vicinamibacteria > Vicinamibacterales > UBA2999 > DASPWV01. The sequence continues at coordinate 1,205 of JBKPDL010000129.1, read as the reverse complement.
CGGCAGACATATCGCGGTCTGCAAAGCGCGGTGGCCTACCCGTTCAGCGAGACAACGCGCGTCGAGTTTGGCGGCGGTTACCAGCAGGTCACGTTCGATCAGCAGGTACGCACGATCGCCACGTCGATTCGTACCGGACAGACCATTTCCGACACCACCGAGACCACATCGCTTGCCGACACGCTGCATCTCGGCACCACCACGATGGCGCTCGTGTTCGATGCGGCGCGGTTTGGCGCCACCAGTCCCGTGTCAGGGTATCGATCGCGGTTCGAGATCTCGCCGACGGCCGGATCGCTGTCCTACACCGGCGCGCTGGCGGACTATCGGCGCTACGACATGCCGTCGCCGTTCATCACCATCGCGAGTCGCGTGATGCATTACGGGCGTTATGGCCGCGACGGCGAGAATACGATGCTGCTGCCGCTCTATATTGGCTATCCGGAGCTGATTCGCGGCTACGACATCAATTCGTTCCGCAGCAGCGAGTGCGTGGCGGGACCGGCTGGCAGCTGCGATGTGTTCGATCGGCTGCTTGGATCGCGCATGCTCGTCGGCAATCTGGAATTACGCATGCCGCTGTTGCGCGCGTTCGGCGTGCGCAGTTCGATGTACGGACCGCTGCCGGTCGAAGTGGCGTTCTTTACCGACGCCGGCGTGGCATGGACGAGCGATAGTCGGCCGACGTTTTTGGGCGGCGATCGTCGGGGCGTGTCCAGTGCCGGCGTGAGCTTCCGCGCCAATCTGTTCGGATTCGCGGTCGGTCAGTTCGACCTGGCGTATCCGTTTCAGCGGCCCGGACGCGGCTGGGTCTGGAGCTTTAGTTTCACGCCCGGCTTCTGAATTGCAAGTGAGGTCTGCAGCCATGACCCGCACCTGCTCGACCTGTGGTCGCAAGAATCGGGTTGCCGCTGCAAATGTCGCAAAACGCGTCCGCTGCGGCGCCTGTAAGGCGGAGCTTCCGCCGATCGCGGAGCCGCTCGAGGCCGATTCAGCGCTGTTCGACGAGATTGTGAACGGCGCGCAAGTTCCAGTGCTCGTCGATTTCTGGGCCCCATGGTGCGGTCCGTGCCGGATGTCCGCGCCCGAAGTGGAGCGCGTTGCCCAATCGACTGCCGGGCGCGCGCTCGTGCTGAAAGTGAACAGCGACCAGCACCCGCAGCTAGCTGAACGTTATAACGTTCGCGGCATTCCCAACTTCATCG
>JBKPDL010000128.1:0-21965 GCA_046727855.1 Acidobacteriota bacterium | reverse complement strand
TTGACGTCGTAGATGATGATTTCGTCCACGCCCTGCGAGTCGACGCTCTGCAGCGTGTGCCCCATCTTCTTCAGGATGGCGAGCGTATCGGGCGAGAACGCGTGCTCCTCGTAGGTGATCCGATCTGGCAGCCATTGGTGGTGAATGCGTCCAGCATCTACGGCTTCCTGCGCGTTCATGCCGAAGTCCACCACGTTCAGAATGGTCATTAGTACCGTGTTGATAATCGTCCGGCCGCCTGGTGAACCAGTGACCATGAACAGCTTGCCGTCTTTGGTGAGGATCGTCGGCGACATGCTCGACAGCATCCGTTTGCCCGGCCGCGCGAGGTTCGCGTCCGTACCGATCAAGCCTTGCTCGGTGGTCATGCCTGGAGCCGCATTGAAGTCGCCCATCTCGTTGTTGAGCAGGAATCCGCCGCCGGGAACGACGATTTTCGATCCGTAAACGGCTTCCAGCGTATACGTCATCGAGACCGCGTTCCGCTGCGCATCAACGATCGAGAAGTGCGTTGTCTCTGGCGATTCCGTTGTCCATGTGAAGCTGGTGGGCGACGACTTGGATGCTTGCGAAAGGCTGATGGTCTTGCGCAACTGCGCCGCGTGGTCTTTCGAGATGAGCCGATCGATCGGCATGTTCTTGACGAAGTCCGGATCGCCGAGATGCTGGGCGCGCTCCGCAAAGGCGCGCCGCATCGATTCGGCAAGGAGGTGGAGTGTTTGCGCCGACCCAAAGCCGCTGGCTTTGAGGTCGTAGCCCTCGAGGATGTTCAGCACCAGCTGCACAGCGACGCCGCCGGAGCTTGGCGGCGCCATGCCGATGACGTCGTAGCCGCGATAGGTGCCGCGGATCGGCGCGCGCTGCCTGGCTTGATAGTTCTTCAAGTCCTCGCGCGTCATCAGGCCGCCATTGGCCTTCATCTCTTTCTCGATCACGGCCGCCGTTTCGCCTTCGTAAAAGCCGGCCGGACCGTCGTTGGCGACGCGCTCCAGTGTTCGCGCGAGATCCGGCTGTTTGAAGATTTCACCCGCTTGATAGGGTTGGCCGTTCTTGGAGAACTGCGCCAACGACGCTGGATAGCGCTTGAAGTTGGGAAGTGTGCGCTCGAGCGATCGCGCCAGTGCTTCACTCAGCTCGAAGCCATCGCGCGCGAGCTTGATCGCGGGCGCAACGAGCTCCTTCCACGGCTTGCTGCCCGCCGTTTTCCACGCCAGGTGCATGCCCGCCACGGTTCCCGGCACACCGACCGCGAGATGGCTGTTGTGATGCACCTCTGTGTCGTACTTGCCGTTTTTCAACCACATCTCGGGCTTCGAGCCCGCCGGAGCCACTTCGCGGAAATCGAACGTAGTCGGCTCGCCGGTGTTGGGGCGATAAACAAGAAATCCGCCGCCACCGATGTTGCCGGCCGTGGGATGCGTCACCGCGAGCGCAAACGCAGTAGCAACGGCTGCGTCGATGGCGTTGCCGCCGTCTTTGATCACTTGAAATCCAATGTCCGACGCGATGGCGCTGGCCGAAATGACCATGCCCCGCTTGGCGCGGACGGCGGCTGAGCCGGCATTGAGCGTCAGCGATGAGACGACTAATGCGGCGACAAGTACAAACACACGGCGGGTCATAACCAAAGGCCTCCGGAGCCGGATTATATGGCGACCGCCGCGGAGGTGGGACCTTCGCTGTGCTCGGGTCGGTACGCTCGGCTTCGCCTCGCGAAAGGAAGGAGCGGCGCGTGCCATCTAGCGATGTTTCGATATAGCGAGGTGGCGATGTCATGTGTCGATGCAGGAATCTGGTGATGGGTCTAACGATGTGGTGATGTAATAGGCGGCCGAACATCACCAGATCGCCGCATCACCACGTCACATCGCCACGTCACATCGCCACGTCACATCGCCACATCAACAGACACATCGCCACATCGCCAGATCGATGCATCACATCGCCACATCGCCACATCACGACACCATCAGATGACGGATGCTTCGTTAATCGCCCCTCATCGTCGTCACCGGATCGACCCGCGCCGCCCGCCGCGCGGGGAAATACGTCGCCGCAACCGTCACGGCGACGACCGCGAGCGGCAAGATGACGAAGGTGAGAGGGTCGTGAACGCTGACGCCATAGACCACAGTGCGCATCAGCCGAGTGAGCGCGAACGCAGCAGGCAACGCCAGGCTGATGCCGATCACCGCATAGACAATGCCTTGCCCCAAAACGCCGCTCGCGATTCGCTTGGGCGCGGCGCCAAGCGCGAGGCGGATGCCGAATTCGCGTTCGCGTTGCCGCACCCAATATGCGACAACGCCGTACACACCGACGACGGTGAGCAGCAGACCTATTGCCGCGAACACTGAGAGTAGAAATGCGAGCAGGCGCGGTCGGCCGAGTGACGAAGCGAGCAGCGTGTCGAGCGATTGCAGTTCTGCGACAGGTACTGTTGGATCCACTGCGTACGCTGCCTGCCGCACCGCCGCCGAAAGTTGCACTGGATCGCCCCAGGTCCGGACCACGAACGCCATCGGAAACATGAACGTCTGCGCGAGCGGCCGGTACATCTCAGGGCGTGGCGCCTTGTCGAGCGAGGCAAAGCGGACGTCGCCGGTGACGCCGACGATCTCCACCTCTTCACTACCGCGGGCCGAAACGCTTTTCACGTGACGCCCGAGCGCTGCATCCGCCGATCCGTATTGCTGCCGCGCGAATGTCTCGTTGACGATGCCCACGAGCGTGGACTTCGTCGTGTCGAGATTCGTAAAGCGACGCCCGGCGCGCAGTGGAATCTTCATCGTCTCGAAATAGTCCCAGCCGATAAATCGCCACACGACACTGGGTGGCGTGCTTCCCGGGGCCGGCGGCTTTTCAACGGGATAGATGCTTGCCGTCCAGTTGTAGCCGCTCAGCGGCAGATGCTGAATGGAGCCGACGCTTGTCGCGCCCGGCAACGCCCGCAGCCGCTCGACGACCTGTTCGAGATAGGGCAATCCGTTGGCGAGCGAGTTGTACTTCGAAGTGGATTGCAGTCGGAACGTGAGCACGCGCTCGGGATCGAATCCGGGATTGACGTGCTGCAGGTTCCACAGCGACCGCAGCATCAAGCCCGCGCCAATTCCGAGCACCACTGCCAGTCCGATCTGCGCTGCCACGAGAGCGCCAAGCGCTCGTCGTCTGCTCGTCGGATCGGTGCTTTGCTGTTGCCGCAGGAGCGGCTGCAGCTCCGGACGCGCGATCAGCACGATCGGCATCAGCGCGAACAGCAACGCGATCCCGACCGTTGCGGCAAAGACGGTCACAAAGACCACCGGATCGAGCGCAATCTCACCCTGCCGCGGCATGTTCGGCGGGATGCGCGCGACGAGGAGCGGCAGCGCGCCGCGCGCCACGATCAACCCGGCCAGCGCGCCGCACGCGGCGATCACGCACTGTTCGACGGTCAACTGCTGCACGAGACGCATGCGCGAGGCCCCGAGCGCGGTGCGGACGGCAATCTCGCGCGCGCGCTCGAGCGATCGACTGAGCACGAGCGTGCCGAGATTGACGGCGGCGAGCAGCAGAATGAATCCGACTGCTGCGAGGAGAATCAGGAGCGTTGGCGCGAGCGGCGACGCAATCGTCTTCTGCAGCGACTCCACGCGCAAGGTTGTGCCCCAGTCCACCGGCTTGGCGAGCGCCGCCCGCATCGCTCCCACGAGCGACTGCAGTTCTGAGGTGGCGAGGTCGGGTGAAACGTTCGGCCGCAAACGGGCGAACGCCTGTGCGAACTGCGCCTTGTAATTCGGACTGCCCGGCTCGACAAAAAGCGCTGCCCACACGTCGGTGCCGGGCGCGAGGAACTCGAACCCGGCCGGCATCACGCCGATGATTTCGTGCGGCTGGCGATCGATCTGGACGATGCGGCCGATCACGGCGGGATTGCCGCCAAAGTGGCGCTCGAAGATGTCGCGACTGAGTACGAGCACACCGCGTCGTCCCGCCCCGGCATCTCCCGGATTGATCGTCCGGCCGAGCGCGGCGCCGACGCCCAACGTGACGAAAAAGTTGTCAGTGACGCGCGCGCCGGTGACCTTCAGTGGCTCGTAGCCGTCGGCCACCATCGCCATCAGCCAGCCGGGGGACATCAGTGACAGCCGCTCGAAGTTGCGCGCGTGATCGCGCCAGTACGCCGCCTCCTCGCCGGAGACGAATTGAGACGGCCAGACCGAGACGATTCGCTCCGGATCGGCGTACGGCAGCGGCTTGAGCAGGACGCCGCGCACGACGCTGAAGACCGCGGCGTTTGCTCCGGCGGCAAGCGCCATCAGCAGAATCGCCGTGGCGGCAAACAGCGGGCGATGGAAGAGGTTACGGAACGCCAGCGTGAGGTCGTGAGCGCGCATGGACGCTTGGACGAGACGAAGACGCAACCGGTTGGCACCACCGGCGGGTAGAATGGCGCATGCTTTCTGTAATTGCGATTCTGCTCGCGGCGCAGTCCGGCTACGCGCGGCCCGAGCTGCTGGTCGATGCGACCTGGCTTGCCGCGCACGTCAACGACCAGAACATCCGGATCGTGGACCTGCGTCCGCGCGGGTATGCCGACGGCCATGTGCCTGGCGCGGTCTGGCTGGACAACAACGCGATACGCATCGCGTCGCGTCCGCCCTCGTTTCTTCCTACGCCGGCGGAGTTCGAGGAGCTGATGTCGCAGCTGGGCATCGGCAACAACACACGCGTGATCGCGTACGACGAACGCGGCGGCATTTACGCGTCGCGCTTGTGGTGGATCCTGAATCACTACGGACACAGCAACGTCGCGTTGCTCGATGGCGGATGGGTGAAGTGGTCGGCCGACAAACTGCCGACGAGCAGCGTAGTGCCGGCCAGCACGCGCGCGGCGTTCAAGGTCAAACCGGGCACCGTGAGGGTGGCGACGGCGGATGATGTGAAGGCGGCCATCAACGAGAGCGGCACGAAGCTTATCGATGCGCGCACGCAGGGAGAGATCGACGGCAAGGATCTGCGCGGCATCAAGCGCGGCGGCTTCATCGAGTCCTCGGTGCCGGTCTATTGGGAGGACACGCTCGATCCGGCAACGAAGACGTTCAAGAGCGCAGCCGAAATTCAACAGCTCTATCGCGGGCGTGGTGTTCAGCCGTCGGACGAGGTGATCACGTATTGCCAGGTCGGGATGCGGGCGGCACACGATCTGTTCACGCTGGCGTTGATCGGCCACGATCTGAAGAAGCTCGCGAATTACTACGGCTCCTGGGAGGAGTGGGGGAACCGGGAGGATACGCCGATCAAGACGAAGCAATGATCGTGTAGGTTCGCAGCCAGGCAGGGACGACCTGTCTTGCCTGAGGTATTCTGCCTTCTTTATGTCACGCACGATTGCTGTCCACTCGAAACTGCCCGACGTCGGCATCAGCATCTTTTCGGTGATGACCCGCCTCGCCAACGAGCACGGCGCCATCAATCTGTCGCAGGGATTTCCTGATTTCGATTGCGATCCGGCGCTCGTCGACGCTGTCGCGTCGGCCATGCGTGCCGGGCACAACCAATACGCGCCCATGCCTGGGGTGTTGGCGCTGCGCGAAGCGATTGCAGTCAAGGTGGAGCGCTGTTACGGCGCGAAATTCGATCCGACCAGCGAAGTTCAAGTCGTCTCGGGAGCCACGGCGGGACTCTATGCGACGTTGACCGCGTTCGTGCAGCCCGGCGATGAAGTGCTGTTGTTCGAGCCCTGCTACGACTCGTACGTGCCGGTGATTCGCTTGAGCGGCGGCGTCCCGGTGTTCGCCAGCCTTCGCTACCCCGACTACACCGTTGACTGGGACGAAGTGGAGCGAGCAATCACCCCGCGCACCAGGGCGATTCTCGTCAACACCCCGCACAACCCCACGGGCGTGACGTGGACAGCGGACGACATCCGCCGGCTGACCGCGCTCGTGGACGGCACCGACATTCTGATCATTGCCGACGAAGTATACGAGCACGTCATTTTCGACGGCCGCTGCCACGAGAGTCTGTTGCGCCATCCCGATCTGCGTCAGCGCGCGTGCGTGATCAGTTCGTTCGGCAAGACGTTTCACACCACGGGATGGAAGGTCGGCTACTGCGTGGCGCCGCAGCCGATTCTCGCCGAGGTGCAGCGTGTCCACCAGTTCATGACGTTTACCGTGCACGGCCCGTCGCAGATCGCCTTTGCCGAATTCGTGCGGCGCGATCCGGAGGCATCGGCCTTGGCGCCGTTTTACCAGCAAAAGCGGGACTTGTTCCTGAAGCTGATCGAAGGCTCGCGCTTCAAGCCGCTGCGCTGCGAGGGTACCTATTTTCAGCTGCTCGATTACTCCGCAATTGCCCGCGACACCGATCGGCACATGGCGATGCGGTTGATCACCGAGCACGGCGTCGCCTCGATTCCGTGCTCCGCGTTCTTGTATAAGGACGGCGGCGGGCCGGTGCTGCGGTTTTGTTTTGCGAAGAAGGAAGAAACGCTGCGTGCCGCTGCCGAACGGCTGCGGCGCGTGTAGTGGCGCGGCTCGAGCCGGGCCGGCGCCGGGCGGGGCGGCAGCCCCGCAACTACAGGATCTTTCGCAAATACCCGGCGATCCCCTTCGCCGCATCCCACTGTTTCGGGTAGCCCAGCGACACTTCTTCGAAGTTGACGTCGCCAACCGTGCGAGTGCTGCGGAGATGCAGGTGTCCGTACACGACCGCCTTCAGGCGATACCGCACATGCCACTCTTCCGTCGCTCGTGTTCCGCACCAGATCGAGAACCGCGGAATGCGCGGCAGCACCGCGTGATCGCGCCTGAGAGGAAAGTGATTCACCAGCACAATCTGCGCGTTGCCGGGGATCGCGGCGAGACGCTCTTCGCTGAGCCTCACCCGCGCGTGACACCAGGCCGTTCGTGTGGGATAGGGATCAGGCGCCAGCAATTCCTCATCCGCGCATCGAACGCCCTTTTCCGCCGCCCAGGCGATCACATCTTCCTCACGTACGTGATCCGGCCGGAACGAGTAGTCGTAGAGGACAAACGTGGGAACGATGACTGTGCGCGCGCCCTCGCCCGGCCAAACGGCGTAGGGATCTTCGGGTGTCAGCACGCCGTGCCGCCGGCAGATGCCGACGAGCCGATCGTAGTGCGCCTCGCCGCGCTTCTCCGGAGGCCACGCGCGCGGCGTCCAGAGATCGTGATTGCCCGGCGTCCAGATGATCTGGCCATAACGCGGCACCAGGGTTTTGAGCACGAACTCCAGATGCCCCGCCGACTCGCCCGTGTCGCCGGCGACGATCAGCCAGTCGTCCGGCGAGCCTGTGAGGTTTTCAATCGCGCGCCGATTCTCGTCGTAGCCAACGTGAAGATCGCTGATTGCCCATAGGTTCATGCGCCCGCCTCGGGCAGTTGCGCAACGACTTCGATAGGAAGATCGCCGCCGACTCGGCGTACGGCCACGGCCATGCGATGGTCGCGCGTGGGCCAGAACTGCGCGAACTGCCACGACGCGGGGTCGTCGTGCAGTTCCGGTGCAAAACAGATGACCGGCGCGCGCCCGGGCGGCCGCAAAAACGTGAACTGGCCGAGCGGCAGCGCGAGGCCAAGTCCCCTTGCCTTGATGTACGCCTCTTTCAGCGTCCAGTAATCGAAGAACACGAGCGGCTGCTGGTCGGACGGCAGCGCGCGCAAATCGGCGACTTCTTGCGACGAGAAAAACCGCTCCGGCACCTGATATGTAAGCTCGCGATGCACGTACTCGACATCGACGCCCACTTCACGTCCGACGGTCACTGCGCATGCGACGAGCCCATCGGTGTGCGACAGGTTGAAGCGGAGATCGGGCGCGCCCGGCGGACGGTCCGCGAGCTCGGGCCGGCCGTACGGCTCGATTCTGAATCGCCACTTCTGCGGCGGAATCGGCACGTAGCGCGACAGCATCGTCCGTGCCATCGCGCGGGCGATGAGAAATCGTGCGCGATCGGCCCGGTGAACGAAGCGCTCGGCGCGCAACACTTCGTCCTCGGGCAGAAACATGCAGTACTGGCGCAGCCGCTCGACCGTACCGGCCTCATGCGTCGCGGCCGTCCACACGTCCACGCGATCGATCGGAAGTACTGTTTCCCCCGGGCGAGCGGATGCGGGTCGAGAGGTCAAAAGGATGCGATCATTATTTCATGAGGCGCGCGCCTGCTCTCCTGGCTGCCGTGGCCTGCGTCAGCAGTCTGGCGGCGCATGCGCAAAGTGCTGCGCCGCTGCCCGATCGCGATGCGTTTTTTGCGGAGACGCGCAAACGCCTCGCGAGCAACGACCTGCGGCAAAGCCGTTATGCCTATCGTCAGCGGGTCACGGACGTTCGCATGAACCCGTTCGGCGAGATCGGTACGGGTCCCATCGAGGTCTACGACGTGTACCCCGTTGCGGGCGATGATCTCACATACAGGCGCCTCGTCGAACGTGGCGGACGGCCACTGTCCCCTGCCGAACTTGCGGTTCAGGATCGCGAGTTCATGGCGCACTACCGGCGGTGGCGCCACGATTTGAGCCGCGAGGGGAAAAACGAGCGCGACGCCCGGCTTCGACAGGAAGAAATCGATCGCAAGCGGGATCGCGCGAGGGCCGAGGAAGCGATCAATCTGTTCGACTTCAGTCTCGAGGGACGCGATCAGCTCAACGGAGAGCCGGTGATCGTCGTGGCGTTCAAGCCCAGGAACAATGCACGGCCGCGTTCGCGCGAAGGACGCATTGCGAGCAGCTTTGCTGGACAGGCCTGGGTGCACGAGCACGAATACGAAGTGATTCGCGTCGAAGCGGAGGCGCTGAGCGACACGACGTTCGGCTTCGGCATCATTGCCCGGTTGCACAAGGGCACAAAGGCGGTGTTTGTCCGGCGCAAGATCGGCGACGTCTGGCTGCCGGTTGAAACGCGCGTTACCGGGAGCGGCCGCGCGATGCTCTTCAGGAAGGTTGCGATCGATTACCTGCGCCAGTACTCGGATTATCGGCTGTTCGATCCGGCGGAGCTTCCCGCTCTCTTCGGCGCTGCCACAGGTAGTAAGTAATGCCGACAGCAAGCGCCAACGCGGCCAGGCCAATCCCCACGACCGCGCTGTGGGCTCTTGCAAGCGCAGCCGCCTGCTCGCCATAGAGCACCGCCAAGTAGCCTTGCCCGAAATAACGGATGCTGCGTCCCAGAACCACCGCAGCGCCGAACCGAAGGGGTGACACACGTGCCGCACCAGCAAGCAGCACGAACAGTTTGAAGGGAACAGGCGGCGGAAGGAGCGACGGCACCACCACCGCGAGCAGCCCGTGGCGTTTGTACAGGGCCAGCCCGCGATTGACACGTGCGCCACTGAATCGACGGCGCAGGAAGGATTCCCCGCCTCGGCGCGCCACGAAGTAGAGCGCAAAGCATCCCAAGAGCGATCCGAGCGTGGTCATCGTCGCGTAATAAGGCATGCGCGCCGGATACCTGGTGCTCAGAAACATCACCAGCAGATCGTTCACCTGGGGAAACGACATGAAGGAGGAGTCGAGCGCCGCGATGATGAACAGCCCGAGCCCGCCAAGCTCCAAAGCCCACGCCTGAACCGCCGACCGGACGGCTTGCAGCATTTAGCGCGCTTCCTTCGAGTGTGTTCTCAGCGTGTCGCGTGGATAGAGCAGCAGCCCCAGCACCGCCCAGAAAAGACCACGCACGCGGCGAGTCAGCGCCAGCGATCCACCGCCCGCGACGCCGAGTGCGCTCGCGACCGCGACGTTTGATGCCTCGAGCGCGCCGAGGTTGGCAGGGATCAATCCGCCCGGCACGCTGGCGACGCGCGTAAACGTTTCGACGATAGCGCTCCGCCACAATGAGATCTCGGAGTCGATGGCCCAGAACACCATCCAGATCTCGAGGACCATCAAGCCGAAGCAGACGAGACCGAGTACCACGAGCCGCCGCAGCCGCCGCGGATCGTCGCGCGCGAGACTGAGAAAGAGTCTTTCCACGTCGCGGATGAAGCGCGCGACGCGGCCTTCGGTCCATTCCCAGCCTGTTCGCCGATACATCCGCTCCAGAACCGGCCCGACGTAGCGCTCGCGGCGCGTCAGGAGAAACGCGGTGACCGCGATGACGATGATGGCGCCAACTGTGATGTAGCGAAAGAGTTCTTGCCACCCTTCCGGCAGCAGGTCGGAGGTCATGGCTACTGCCGCGCAGCCAGCGACGATCACAACGGCCATCGCGCCCATCGCCATTCGCTCGAGAAGCGCTGCTGCCGCGGACGCCGCGGCGGGAACGCGATCGAGAAGGAGAATCACGCGCAGCGGTTCGCTCGCCACGCCACGCACGGTGAAGTACGACACGGCGTCGGCGGCAAGACGTACGCGAAACAACCGCCAGAACCCCGGACGCGTGTCCGGAGGAAAACACCAGAACAGTCCAAGCGTTCGCAGCACATGCCAGCCCGCGCCTGGTAGTAACACGAGCGGCAGCAGCGCGCCGAGTTGACGCACTTCGTCGAGCGTCGCTGCGCGATCGATGTAGAACAGCGTGCGAATGAGAATGGCGACACCCAGCGCAACCGCCAGGCGGGAAATCCAGGCTGGAAGCGAGGGCGTCATCGGCTCGCGACCGTCATGGCCTGATTCTCGGGAATGAGGCGCTCGACGATCACGACATCCCGCCACACGCCATCGAGCCGGGCATGCTTCTGATAGATGCCGACTTCGCGAAACCCGATCTTGGCCAGCAGCATCCGGCTGGCGATGTTTTCGACAAACACGCGCGACGTCAATTTCCAGTATCCGGCGGCCCGAGCGGCGTCGATCAACGCATGCATCGCGACGAGACCCGCGCCTTTGCCGCGGCACGCGCGGTCCACATACACCGAAAACTCGGCAATGCCGGCATAGCACTCACGCGCGAGATATGTGGAAGTGGACGCAAACGCGATCACGCGTTCTTCCGCTTCGACCACAACGATTGGGTGAACGCCGTCGAACCATGCACGCACTTCAGCGGTCGTCCGCTCGCGTGTCTCGAACGTGCCGACGCGATCCTCGATGCCATCGTTGTAAATGCGTGCGATAGATTCCGCGTCGTCTGGTGACGCGAGGCGCGCAGTGAACGGCATCGTCAGGGGAGACCAGTATAATGCGCGCGGCTCTCAGGCCAGGGAGGCGAGGTCATGCTCAAGGGCACCGCGCGGGAAGCCGCTGCCGAATTTTTTGGAACGTTCATGCTCATCGTGTTCGGATGCGGTGTCGTCGCGCAGACCGTTCTCAGCCGCGGGGCCAACGGATCGTTTCTCGCGATCAATATCGGTTGGGGTCTTGCAGTCATGATAGGTGTCTACGCGGCAGGGGGCGTGTCCGGTGCGCATCTCAACCCTGCTGTGACGCTCGCGCTGGCGGTGACACGCGGGTTTACGTGGTCGAAGGTGGCGCCGTACATCCTGGCGCAGACGGCCGGCGCGCTTGTGGCCGCGGCCGTGGTGTTTCTGACTTACCACGAAGCGTTTGCAGCGTTCGATGGCGGAACGCGTCAGGTGCTCGGGCCGCGAGGCACGGCCGGAATCTTTTCCACGTATCCCCAGCCGTTTCTTTCGATCTCCGGCGGTTTCATCGATCAAGTCGTCGGCACGGCATTGCTGATGGCGGGTGTACTCGCGGTAACCGATCAGCGCAACAACGCGGCGCCTGGCTGGTTCACGCCCGTGCTGGTGGGCGGCATCGTCATCGTCATCGGCGTGGCGTTTGGCTTCAACGCCGGCTATGCGATCAACCCTGCACGCGATTTCGGCCCGCGGCTGTTCACAGCGGTTGCAGGCTGGGGCGCATCGGTGTTTACGGCGGCAGGCGGCTGGTGGTGGGTGCCCGTTGTGGCGCCGTGTATCGGTGCGGTGGCCGGTGCGATCGCGTACGACGCGTTCGTGGCGCGGCACCATCCGCCTCTCGCGGCGGAGGCGCGATGAGCGCGGCCGCGACAGGACCCGGACGGAAGTACGTTCTCGCTCTCGATCAGGGGACGACGTCGAGCAAGGCGATCGTGTTCGATCGCAGCGGCGCGATCGTTGCCGTTGCGCAGCAGGAGTTCCCGCAACTGTTTCCTGCCCCTGGTCATGTCGAGCATGACCCCGAAGCGATTTGGGAGACGCAGTTGCAAACAGCGCGCGAAGCGATCGCGCGCGCGGACGCGACCGCAGCCGAGATCGCCGCCATCGGCATCACCAATCAGCGCGAAACAACGGTGCTTTGGGAGCGTGGCAGTGGTCGTCCCGTGGCCAATGCGATCGTCTGGCAGAGCCGCATTACGGCGCCAATCTGCGATCGTCTCAAGGCGGCCGGACACGAGGCGCTGTTTCGAAAGAAAACGGGTCTGGTCATCGACGCGTACTTCTCCGGCACCAAGATCAAGCACCTGCTCGATTCGCACGACGGGCTGCGCGCGCGCGCGGCGCGTGGCGAGATTCTGTTTGGCACGATCGATTCGTTTTTGATCTGGCGGCTCACCGGCGGCCGGCAGCATGTGACCGATGTCAGCAACGCGAGCCGTACGCTCTTGTTCAACATCCAGACGCTCGAGTGGGACGACGAGCTGCTGAGAATTCTCGATGTACCGCGGGCGATGCTCCCGGAGGTGCGATCGTCGAGCGAGGTGTACGGCGAGAGCGATGCAAAGTGGTTGGGAGCGGCGATCCCGGTTGCCGGCGATGCGGGCGATCAGCAGGCGGCGCTTTTCGGGCAAGCGTGTTTCGAGCCAGGAACGGCGAAAAACACGTACGGCACCGGTTGTTTCATGCTCCTCAACACCGGTCACGAGCTCGTTCCGTCGGAGAAAGGCCTGCTCACGACTGTGGCGTGGAGAGTCGGTGGGCGCACAAACTACGTGCTCGAAGGATCGGTGTTCATCGCGGGCGCGGCCGTGCAGTGGCTGCGTGATGGATTGAAGTCGATTCGGGCCTCGGCCGATGTCGAGCAGCTGATGGGCGAAGTCAACGATACGGACGGCGTCTATCTCGTCCCTGCCTTTGTCGGTCTTGGCGCGCCATACTGGGATCCGCGCGCGCGCGGCATCATCGTCGGTCTTACGCGCAACTCCACGGTCGCACACGTTGCTCGCGCGGCAGTCGACGCGATGGCGTACCAGACCCGCGACGTCCTCGAAGTGATGCAGCAGGAGGCGAAGCTCTCGCTGTCGACGCTCAAGGTGGACGGCGGCGCCGCGGCAAACGCGATGCTGCTGCAATTCCAGGCCGACATGCTGGGGGTTCCCGTGCGACGTCCCGTCGTGCGCGAAACCACTGCGCTCGGGGCGGCGTACCTCGCCGGCCTTGCGGTCGGGTATTGGGCTGGCTTCGACGATGTGCGCCGCAACTGGGCGCTCGATCGCGAGTTTGCGCCGCAGATGGCGGCGGTGGAACGCGATCGTCTCTACGCCGGCTGGCGCAAAGCCGTCACACGCTCGCTGGACTGGGCTGAGTGAGGCGACGGACCGTCGGGGCGCTCGGGTGGGACCCTCGCGGCGCTTGCGGTCGGATCGGTCGCGCTGCGCGCCGATCGGGTCGCGGGGCTAAAGCCCCGCGCTACGTGATGACGTAGGACTTGGCGCGGACCTTGAGGTCCGCCCGAAAATGGTACGTAGCGCGGACCTTCAGGTCCGCGATCTCACCCGCGCGACCGCGCGGGGTCCACCGCGCTCGCGACGATTGGCGCCGCCTGTGGCATCGGCGGCGCGTATGGGATGACGCCGCTACTCGAATCGTTTCTCATCGGCGTCAAGGCGCTCGACCCGCTCACGTTTACCGTGGCTCCGTTGCTGCTCGTGGCGATCGCAGCGCTTACGTGCTACCTACCCGCTCGCCGCGCGATGCGAGTGGATCCGATCAGCGCGCTGCGCGAAGAATAATGCAATCGACGTTGCGACAGTGACATTGAGCGAGTCGGCGTTGCCGCTCATCGGAATGCGCACACGATGATCGGCTGCCCGCATCGCCGCCTCTGACAGTCCTTCACCTTCCGCGCCGACCAGAATCGCGACGCGCTCGAAATCGCCGCGCAGCTCGTCGATTGAGGTCGCGTCGGGCGCCGGCGTCAGCGCCAGCACGCGAAGGCCTGCGGCGCGCAGAACGTCCACGGCGTCGGGCCATGGTCCGGCGTCGGCGAACCGCACCGCCAGTGTTGCCGCCATCGAGGTGCGAACGGATTTTCGATACAGCGGGTCACTGCATGCGGGACCGAGAACGACGGCATCGACGCCAAACGCAGCGGCGCTTCGAAAGATGCCGCCAATGTTGTCCGGATTGTTGACGCCCTCGAGGACCACGACCCGTCGCATGGTGTCGAGCGGCAGGTCGTGCAGCGTCTGCGGCGCGGGCCTCTCCGCCAGCCCCAGACACCCGCGATGGATGTTGAATCCAGCGATGCCGTTCATCGTAGGTTGATCGACGACGAAGATGTCGACGTGCGCGTGCTCCAGCGTGTCGTGAAGGGCATCGAACGCAGCGTCGGTGACGAGGATCGAGTGTGTGCGAAACCGTGGGTTCACCAGCAGCCGGCGGATCACCAGCCGCCCCTCGGCCACAAACAGTCCGGCTCGGCGCAACGCATCTGGATTGGCGAGCTGGCGGTACTCCGCCACTCGCGGGTCGTCGAGCGTTGCGAGGCGGATCACGCGGGCTGGCGCACCAGACGCGTGAGCTCAGAGAACCATTCGAGGACGACGCGCAGCTCACGCCGGCTCGGAACGGCGCCGCCCTGGCGGACGAGGACGCGATTGAGATCGCCACGAGTTCCGGCCAGCTGCAGATCCTCTCGAGTCGAGATACGCAGGGGTGCGGACACGTGGAGCGTGGGCGTCGTTTGTACGGCAGCGGCTTCGGCATGTCCACCGACGCCGAAGTACAACGTCCGTCCGTCCACCGACCACGACGGCCACGCGCCGCCGCTCGTCGACACCTGAACGCGCGGCCGAGCGCCATCCACGGAACGCACGAACACATCCCAGCGTCCCGACTCGTTCGACATGTATGCGAGCCAGCGGCCATCCGGCGAGAAGCGCGCGTGTGATTCGTCGAAGAGTGTCCGCACGACCTGTCGTCGCTCACGCGTTCGCAGATCGAGCAGCCAGATATCGGCACCCGTGAGCGGATGCACTTCGGTGAACGCGAGGAAATGACCGTCAGTGGACCACGACGTCGGGAATTGATTGAAAGAACTTTCCAGCAGCGGCTGCGGCGTGCCGTCAACGTCCGCTGGACGGACGAACAAGTTAAAGGGACCCGCCTTGCTGTAGGCGAACGCGATCTCGAGCCCGTCGGGACGCCACGTGGGATTGGTGCTTCGTCCGTCGAACGACAGACGGCTGAGCGCGCCCCGTTCGAGATCGCCGACCCAGAGATCCTGTCCGCGGTCGCCTTCGACGGCCAGCGCGAGACGCCGGAGGTTTGGCGTGACGTCGAGCGTGCCGATCGGCGCCGGCGGGAGAGGCAATGGGTCGAGCCGGCCTTCGGCGTCCATCCAGTGCAGCCGTTCATCGATGTCGTTCGACGCGCCAGGCACGTAGATGAGAGAGCCGGTTCGTGAGAAGGCGTAGCGCGGTC
The DNA here is from genome assembly GCA_046727855.1 of Acidobacteriota bacterium. Classification (GTDB taxonomy): domain Bacteria; phylum Acidobacteriota; class Vicinamibacteria; order Vicinamibacterales; family UBA2999; genus DASPWV01. Next base: position 6,397 of record JBKPDL010000128.1, on the reverse strand, counting down.
CGGCGAGTGTCGCATCCGCCGTGGCAAGGCCACGGAGAATCGGTCGAGGCGCGGACGTCAGCCTCAGCTCGGCGAGCGAAAACGCGGCGGCTTCGAGCCGGCCTCGCCGCTCGAAGACGAGATGCCCGGTGGGCGAGTAGCGGCCGAAGGCGGCGGCTTCGACGATTGTGTGCCGCCGACCCGACGCCAGATCAAGGACGGCGACAGCCGTGTCGGCCAGACTGACGCGCGTGAACACCACGCGGCCGCCGTCTGGCAGCACGTCCGGGTACCCGTAGCTGACCTCGCGCGAGCCTGCGATCGGCGCCGCGAGCACCACGGGCTCACCGCCTTCCTGCGACACCCGCGCGAGTCCTCCGCCCGGGCCGCCGCCAAAGACGATCGTCCCGTCGCGCCCCCAGCTGGCGCCCGCGCCGGCGTGCGCGGCACACAGCACCACCGGCGCTCCACCCTCGACGCGCAGCTTCTTGAGGCTGCCGTGCGCGAAAAATCCAATCCACTGTCCGTCGGGTGAAAAGAACGGATCGGCCGCGCCGTCGGATCCGTCGACGGGCTCTGGTGTGTCGCGATCGATGGTGCGAAGAAAGAGTCGCGGACGGCCTTCGTGCGCGGCGACGTACACCATCCGCGTGCCGTCGAGCGAGACCGCCACTGCACCGCGCAGTGGATCGATCGCGGTGTCTTGCGGCAGCGCGATCGTGAACCTCATCGTCGGCCGTGGCTCGGCGGGGCGCTGGCCAAAGAGTGCAAACACGATCGCGGCGCAAACAGTGGCGGCGACGGCAGCGGCAGCGGCGACAACCAGTGGTCGCCATTCTGGACGCTGCCACCAGGCGAGCTCGCTCGCTGCTTCCGGACCTGCGTCCCCGCCAGGGACCTCCGTCCCCGCTAGCGACCTCCGTCCCTCCGAGCGACCTCCGTCCCCGGCAGGCGGGACGGAGGTCGCTGGCGGGGACGGAGGTTGCCGAACGGGACGGAGGTCGCTGGCCGGGACGGAGGTCGCTAGCAGGGACGGAGGTCCGTTCACCAGCTCGACGCGAGCGACGAAGCGATAGCCGCGGCGGTGGACCGTCTGGATGTACTGCGGCTTGGCGCGATCGTCGCCGAGCGCTTCGCGCAGCAGGCGAATCACCTCGAGCAGCGACGCTTCCGTAACGAACGTGTCCTTCCACGACGCGTCGAGCAGCGCCTGCTTCGAGACGACCGACCCGGCGTCGGCCACGAGCGCGGCGAGAACGCCGAGCGCGCGCGGCGGCAACGGCACCTCGACGCCCGCCCGCCACAGCCCGTTCTCGGCGTCGAACTGGAAAGGACCGAACGAAACCCGCAGAACTTCCGCCTTTCTTCAGGAAACCTTCAGGACGTGGCCTGCGCCCGTGGACTCAATTGTAGCCACGGGAGGTGCGCTCGTGTCGCTCTTCATTACCAAATCGATCGGCAGCCCCGCCGGCGCAGGCGCCGAGGTTGGCGCCAACAACAGCGCCGGTTTGCGCCGCGTGCTTGGGCCCGTGGATCTCACCATGCTCGGGATCGGCGCAATCATCGGCACCGGCATTTTCGTCCTCACCGGACAAGCCGCCGCCATGCATGCCGGTCCGGCGATCGTGCTGTCGATGGTCGTGGCGGGAATCGTGAGTGCGCTCGCCGCGTTGTGCTACGCCGAGTTTGCCTCCACGGTGCCGGTGGCGGGCTCCGCCTACACCTACAGCTACGCCACGCTCGGCGAGTTCGTCGCCTGGATCATCGGCTGGGATCTCATCCTCGAGTACGCACTCGGAGCGGCAACGGTCGCCGTGGGATGGTCGGGGTACGCCGTGAGCCTGCTCGCCGACGTCGGCATCCGCTTCCCGCCGTTGTTGAGCGCCGCGCCTGGCACGCCCGTCGTGCTCGCGGACGGGTCCGCGGCGAGCGCCATTCTCAATCTGCCGGCCATTTTGATCTCGATCGCCGTGACCATCCTGCTCGTCACCGGGATTGAAGAATCGGCGCGCGTCAACGGCGTCATTGTCGGCATCAAGGTCGCCGTGGTGCTGTTGATCATCGGCATCGGGAGCATGTTCGTGAATCCCGAATACTGGCGGCCGATGCTGCCGCCGAACACCGGCCAATTTGGCGACTTCGGATGGAGCGGCGTGTTACGCGGAGCGGGGGTGATCTTCTTCGCGTACATCGGCTTCGACGCGGTCTCGACCGCCGCGCAGGAAGCACGCAACCCGCAACGCGATCTGCCGCGCGGCATTTTCGCGTCGCTTGTCATCTGCACCGGGCTCTACGTGCTCGTGTCCGGGGTGATGGTGGGACTCGTCCCGTATCAGCAACTGGGCGTGCCCGCGCCCATGGCGCTGGCCGTGGATGCCGCGCGCGTACGCGCTTCCGGAAGCGCGTGGGAGACCGTCGTCGGCCTCATGCCGCTGATCGTGAAGTTAGGCGCCATCGCCGGACTCTCGTCGACGATCATCGTCCAGATGGTTGCGCAGCCACGCATCTTCATGTCGATGGCGCAGGACGGCCTGCTGCCGCGATGGGCGAGCGCCATTCATCCGCGATTTCACACTCCCCACGTCACCACCATCATTACCGGTCTCATCGTCGCGTTCGCGTCCGGGTTTACGCCAATCAGCGTTCTCGGCGAACTGGTGAGCATCGGGACGCTCTTCGCATTCGTGGTGGTGGCCGTGGGCGTGATAGTGCTGCGTCGCACGCAGCCAGACCTCGAGCGCCCGTTCCGCACACCGGGCGTGCCCTGGATACCTGCGCTTTCAGCGCTCGCGTCGTTTGCCTTGATGGCAGGCCTCTCGAGCGCGACATGGCGGCGGTTGATCATCTGGATGGTGATGGGCCTGGTGATTTACGCGGCCTACAGCTATCGCCACAGTTTCGCTCGCCGCCGGCTGCTCACTAAGACTCGTCAGGCCGACGCGTAAGAGCGGGCGTTAACTGGCCTCGCTCATCCGGCAGGCAGATGTCACTCTGCTTCGGTGAGCTGCTCGGCGATGACGGTGTGCACGGCGGCGCTCTGCAGCATCGGAACGATAATCGCGGTGATCGCGCTCCGCTAGTGTTGCGCGAGCGTGTCGTCCCATTGCGGAGAGGACTTGCGGATGGCAGTGACGAGCGCGTGGCGCACAAGGCGGTAATGCTCGGGCCGCGCGCCCCAGCCTACGTGCTGCATGCCAAGCTCGCGCAGCGAATCGTGCAGCGTCGTGATGTTCGTTCGTTATTTCTTCTTACGTGCGCCGGAAATGCGCGTGACCTTCTCGACCGCATCGGTCGCCGTCTTGGTCCACTCGGTCTTCTGTACGACCGGCATCTGCAGCGCCCGCTCGCGCTCCAGATCGAGCGATCCCACGTGGAGCGAGAGCGGCGACTGCACCCACTTGTAAATCGACGTCGTAAAGAGCTGGGTGAACCGTGTTGCCCACGCACGCGCCTGCGATTCGGTGATATCAGGAAAGAGATCGGTGAGGGCCGCCGTGATTTCGTCCGGCGACATCTTCTCGCTCGCGTAGAGATGCAGACAGGCGTCGAGCACCGGAAACGGCATGAGCTCGGCCTCGGCTGTCTGCGCCTCGGCGAGCTCCGGGCCGGGATCGGTTGCAAGCGTTGCGGCAATCCCCTGGAATCTAAAGCGACGCTCGAGACGCTCGAGCAGCGCAATCACCACCGTCTTCGGCACATTGGCAATCACCGACAGCGCGCCCTCGAGATCGCCGCCGATCGTCGTGTAGCCGACGGCCTTCTCGCTCATATCGCCGGTCTGTAGAAACAACGCGCCCGAGGTGTTGGCCCAGTTCCACATCCGCTGCGCCCGAAGCCGTGCCTGGATATTCTGCTTGGTCAGCTCGCTCGGCTCGGCGCCCTTGAGCATCTCCCTGGTAACCTGAAGCTCGCGGTCGTACGCGTCGTCGATGGGCACCACGCGCAGCTCGACGCCGAGCTCATCGGCGAGCAGGTGCGCCGCGCTCCGCGTCTCGGGCTGCGAGTGCCGGCTTGGCATGTAGAACGCGGTGATCAGTTTCCCCGCCGCCTCGATGTCGCGGCCGTCGTAGTCTTCGCGCATCAACTGCGCAGCGCGCCACGCCACCAGCAGCGTCAGTATCGAGTCGCGTCCACCAGAGAGCGCAATGCCGAGCGATCGGAACGCGGAAGTCTTCTCAAAGTAGCTCTTGACGCCGAGCGCCAGCGCTTCGAAAAGGTCATCGATCGCGGCGTCGCGCGGATCGGTCGCGGCAGGTCTCGACGCGGGGAGGAAAAAGCTGCCGCCTTCCGGTGCGGGATAGGTCAGCGCGTCACGGGGGGCCGTCGCCCCATCGCTGGTGATTACGGGAACGTCGAGCTGCTGCAGGCGGAAATCCTCGCAGTCGGTGCGCCACGTGGTGTTTTCGCGCCGCAGCCGCCCGGTGCGGTTGAGATCGACGACGGCGGACCACCATCCCGTCCGGAAGCGTGGCGCGGCCAACATCAGCCGCCCGTTCTGATAAATCAAACCGCCGCCATCGAAGATCAATCCATCCTGAGCGCCCACCGCGTTGGCGTAGAGAAGAACGGTCTGATTGTCTGCCGCGCGCGTCGCCAGCATCTCGCGTCGCGTGCTGTCGATGCCCATGCGATACGGCGACGACGAGACATTGACGACAATCTCGGCGCCGGAGTAGCAGCGCCGCCGCATCGGGCCGTCGGGTGACCACGCGTCTTCGCACACTTCGGTCGCGACAATGCCGAAATCGAATTTGAAGATGTAATCGCCGACCGGTACGCCGCCGGCGTCGAGAGCGAGTTTGGGGCCTCCGCGCGAGAACGTCCGTGCTTCGTAAAAAACGTGATAGGTCGGAAGTTTCTCTTTCGGCACGAACCCGAGAATACGGCCGCGGTGGAGGATCGCCGCGGCATTGAACATCTGGCCGCCGACGCCGATTGCCGCGCCAATCACGAATACCGTTGGCGTGTCAGCGGTGTGTTCGGCGAAACGTTCCAGCTCGGTCCGTTGCCCTTCGAGAAACCCACGCCACTGCACCAAATCTTCCGGCGGATACCCGCCGACGGCCTGCTCGGGAAAAGCCGCCAGAGTCACATCGGCATCCGCCATCTCGCGCGCGAGATCGATCAGGCGCGAAACATTTGAGTGGACGGCACCGACCGTGGGGCTGAGGCTCGCCACGGCGAGCTTGGCAAGACGCATATCTCTAGCTTAACTCCGTCATCGAGTGTGTCGTAATCGTATGCGGGCGGCCAGCCGGTAAGAATATTCGTAGTGCGATTCAACGCGATGCAGGCGGAGCGATGCATCAAATTGCACAGTCGGGGCGGGCGTGAAGTGGCGTGTCAGACCCACCTCGCCGTAATCGCGAACCTTGCCGAACCACGTACCGTCGCGGCGGAGCATCAGATAATTCGGATCGCCTTCGTCCTTGAGCGTATCGCGGCTACGCCAGCCAATGGCATGAGCACGCCAGGGTCCGTGTTCGACCGCGGCTCGTGCGAATCCGCCGACACCGTTTTCGCTGGCGTCGAGACGCTCCCGATCCGGGACGTAGCGTGTGGCCACGATGTGCCCATCAATCACAAGGCGAGAGCCGCCGAGCACGTGTCGCCACTCGACGCCTGCGGCCGCCGCGTGGCTGTCGCGGACCGGACCGCTCGCAAACTGTTGCCCACCCTCGTGGACGACATGCCATTGTCCATGTAGCGCGAGCGATGCGGTTATTGCAACCCGCGATCGGACCCCGGCATCAAAGCGTTCGCGGTGTAACGCCGTGTTGAGGCGCTGCCAGTTGATCCACACATCGTGATCCAGGCGCGGTGATTCAACACGCCACTGCAAGCCCATTTCGTGGGCGCGCTCGAAGGTAAGCGTCTCGCGCTGTAACGGTGGGAGGAGGCCATGCGGTGTATCTTCGTCCGCCCCGCGTATACGATGGTCGAACGTCGCGGTATCTAGTGAGCCAAACAGAAATCGCGATGTGCCGCGCCGCAAGATGAGCGCAATGACCGGTTCGACTTCTTCCACGAACTCATGGGCGCCGTATCGCCCCTTCGCAAACAGGCCCGCACGCAAGGTGGCGGCGTCGCTCAATTCGAGATCCACAAACGCGCGTCCCGCGGTGCCGAGAAGCGTTTCGCCCTCGCGGAACGGATTGGCAAACTCTGTGTTGTCGCCATAAAAGAGCAGGTCAGCGCCGGCGGTGAGACGTTGCGCCGCTGCCGGTTGGATGGCGAGCAATGAATTCAGCAGAATGAAGAACGTGAGAGCCGGCGTCGCAATCGTGCTGCTGGCCGCGGCCCCGGCGTTGGCGCAGAGTCGCGCATGGACGGCAGACGTCACCGCAGCATCCTACGTCGAAGCGTGGGATTCCAACGAGAGCACGGAGTATTTGACCGGCGTTCACCTCGGTGTCGA
>JBKPDL010000127.1:0-15684 GCA_046727855.1 Acidobacteriota bacterium | reverse complement strand
TCAACCACTTCGTCGAGTTGCTTCTGCTGCGCGGCCCGAGCCTCCTCGCCGTTTTGCGGAACTGACGGCCGCTCCGGGCGTTGAAACTCGCGGAAGCGCGCGTAGCGACTGGCGAAATCCTCGGTTTCGGTGTACGCGCGCACGGCGCCAATGACGGCGCGCACCAAGGCTGCCCGCTGCTCGGGACTGGCGGCCTTGAATACGGTGGCCTCGCCGACGAGCGAAACGGCGCCCGTGGTGAAGCTGCCGATGATCCTGTTGTTGGCGTCGGCACTGGTCGTGCCGAGCGTGATGAAAATGTCGCTTTGGTGGGCCGCGAGACCAACCACACTCAGCGAGACGATCACCGCGAGAACAGCGCGCATGGGGTCGATCTTATACTCACGCTCATGCCAGCGCGGGACACCAGGTGACCGACGAAGACGCGATGCGTCTGGCCCTCGCAGAAGCGGAGCGAGCTCGAAGCCTCGGCGAGGTTCCCGTCGGCGCCATTGTTGTGGTGGACGGCCGGGTGGTCGGGACGGGCTGCAATCGTCCGATGAGCTCGAACGATCCCACCGCGCACGCCGAAATTGGCGCGCTGCGCGAAGCCGCACGCGCGGTAGGCAACTACCGGCTGACCGGCGCGACGCTCTACGTTACCGTTGAGCCATGTTTGATGTGTGTGGGCGCAATGGTGCACGCGCGCATCGGCCTGGTCGTGTTCGGGGCGGCCGAGCCGAAAAGCGGTGCATTGATATCAACGGTGCGCGCCCACGAATCGCCCGGACTGAATCATCGTCTCGAGATCCTCGCTGGAGTGCTCGAAGATGAATGCCGTGCAATGATTCAGGAGTTTTTCAAAGCGAAGCGTGTGTAGCCGCCGGCAGCGAGATGTCGAACACCGCTCCGCGATCGTTGCTGGCGGCAATCGTTCCGCCGTGCCGTTCCACGATGGCCTTGACAATCGACAGCCCGAGTCCGCTTCCGGCTGCGGCTTTTCGTGCGGCATCCGCCTTGTAAAAGCGATCGAAGATCAGCGGAAGATGTTCTGGCGGGATGCCCGCACCCGTATCACGAACGCGCACGTGAATGCGGTCGCCGCTCACGGTGGCTTCGAGCCGGATTTCACCGCCGTCCGGAGTGTGCCGCAACGCGTTGGCGGCAAGGTTCTGTAGCGCCTGCTCAAGCCGTTCCGGATCGCCTTCGACGAACTCGGCGCCTCTGCCAATCACGGTTGACAATCCGACGCCCTTCGTCGCGGCCGCGCGCTCGTGACGCGCACGCACGCGATCGAACAGCGATGCAATCGCCACGCGTTCCCGGCGAAGCGTGGTGCCGCCGCCCTCGAGACGCGCGAGATCGAGCAGATCGCCAACGATGTGCTCGAGCCGATGGGTTTCGTCGTTGACGATGCTGAGATAGCGTTCGCGGGTTGCAGCGTCGAGCTGCACTTCGGGCATGGCGAGCGTTTCGAGATACCCGCGCATTGCTGTGATCGGCGTCAGAAGCTCGTGCGAAACATCCGCGAGCAGCTGCCGCCTTGCGCGGTCGGCGCTTTCGAGCGCGCGAGTACGAGTGGTCAGGTCGTCAGCCATCCGATTGAAGGACCGCGCCACGGCCGCCACCTCGTCGCCACCGCGCTCCGGTGCGCGCGCGGCGAGATCGCCCGCGCCCAGCCGCTCCGTCGCCGACTGCACCTCCTTGAGACGCCGGCGCGCGGGCCCGAACACGAAAAAGGCAATCAGCGCCGTGCCGAAGATGAGCACGGCGCCAGCGACAACGGCCATGGTTGGACCCATCGCGCGCAAAACGCGCGAGAACGGCGGCGGTCCTGTCATGACGGACACAATCCCTGTCGGCCGTCCCTCGACTCGGATTACGGCGCTTTCCCATGGAACGTCTGGCGGAAGCGATCGGCCGCGCCCGCGTTCAGGCCCTCCAGGACCGCCAGGTCCACTCGGGCCTTCACGTCCGAACTGCTCCATCCGCTGGCGCTCGACGGTGATCGCCTGCCGCAATCGCTCCGGCACGTCGTCGTGGTTCGACGCGACGCGTCCGTCGCGCATCACGACTACAAAGGTCTGCACGATGTGCCCGAACTGATCGCGGACGTACTCCTGCAGATCCTGTTCGGGATTTGCACTGATCGCAGACGCCAGATCCGATGCGACCATCACGGCCAGACGGCGCGGTGAGCGAGCCGGCATCGAGCCGGCCAGACGATCGGATGTCCAGAGGAGCAATCCCGCTTCGGCCGCGAGCATCAGCGCGAGAAACGCAAAGAGACCCAGCGCAACACGCCAATAGAGGCTGCGATACCAGAGACGATCGGCACACGGCGCGTCAGTCGACATCGGCCACCTTGTAACCGGATCCCCAGACAGTGATGAGAACAACGGGATTCGCCGGATCGTCTTCGATCTTTTTCCGCACGCGCTTGACGAGGGTATCCACGCTTCGTTCGGTCACCGCCGTCTCGTCCTTCCACACTTTGCGCAACAGCGCCTCGCGGCTGAACACGATGCCGGGGCTGGACATCAGCACCTGCAGAAGCTGGAATTCGTGCCAGGTGAGGTCGATATCCCTGGTGCCGACCTTGACCGTGCGGCGCGGCGGATCAAGCGTGATGTGTTTGTAACGAACAACTGTCGCGCTGTCTGGCTGGACGCGCTCGCCACGGCGGCGGCGCAACAGCGCGCGCACCCGCGCCATCAGCTCGCGGACGCCAAATGGCTTGCTCAAGTAGTCGTCGGCACCGCTGTCGAGACCGAGCACTTTGTCTGATTCTTCACGCCGCGCGGTCAGCATCAGAATCGGCGTGTCGGCGTTGGGCGAGTCGCGGCGAATCGCACGACACACCGTCACGCCGTCGAGGCCGGGCAGCATGACGTCGAGGATGATGAGGTCGAATTTTTCGGCGCGCGCTCTTGCAAGACCGTCGGTGCCATTGGCCGATTCCACGGCCTTCGTATTCTCAAGCTGCAGGTGAAGGGTAACCAGCTCGCGAATGTTCTGCTCGTCTTCGACGACGAGCACTGTGGGCTGGCGATCAGCCGAGCTCTCCATATCCGCTCTGTCGGTCAGTGTAGCGCCGGGAGGCTGGAGCTCCATCGCTTCCATTTCACTCGCAACTGATGGAACCGGCGTGGCGGATCTGTGACAAAAGTGTGGCACCGCTTGCCACGGAATTGTCATGGCTGCGCCACACGGCCGCCACGACCTCGGCGTCTATTAAAGACGTATGAAAAAGCGCGCGCTGCTTGTCTTACTCACGTTGTTAGTGATTACTGCATCGGTTGCTGCTTATTACCGGAGCGCGAGCGGAGACAAAACTCCGCAATTCATGACCGCCACAGTCACTCGCGGTGATGTGGTGGAGGTCGTTGAAGCGACCGGCAAGCTCGAGGCGGTCACCACCGTTCAGGTCGGCTCGCAGGTCTCCGGCACCATCGAATCGCTCCACGCGGATTTCAATTCGCGCGTGCGCAAGGGTCAGGTGGTCGCGCGGCTGGATTCCTCCGTCATGGCAGCGCAGGTGGAACAGGCGGAAGCCACGCTCGTACGGCTGAACGCCGACGTGGACCGCGCGCGCATCGCGCTGGACGATGCGCAGAACAAGCTGCGTCGTGCGAAAGAGCTCTTCGGCGCCGGTCTCATTCCCGCAACTGATCTGGAAACCGCCGACACTACCGCGCGTCAGGCCGAGGCCTCGCTCAAAGCGGCACAAGCGCAAGTCACGCAGGCGCAGGCCTCGCTCAATCAGAGTCGCGTGAATTTGAGCCACACCGTCATCACCGCGCCGGTGGATGGCATTGTGATTTCGCGCAACGTGGACGTTGGCCAGACGGTAGCGGCCAGCATGTCGGCGCCGACACTCTTCGAGATTGCGAAAGACCTCACCGCGATGCAGGTCAACGCAAGTGTGGACGAATCGGACATCGGCCAGATCAAAGCGGGGCAGCACGTGACGTTCAAGGTCGATGCGTACCCCAACGACACGTTCACCGGCACCGTGTCGCAAGTGCGCCTCGATCCGGTCGTGGCGCAAAACGTGGTGAGCTACGTCACGATCATCGATGTTCCGAATCGCGATCTGAAGCTGAAGCCAGGCATGACGGCAAACGTCACCGTCGAAGTGGCGCGCGCCGACCACGTCGCCCGCGTACCGAATGCGGCGCTGCGCTTCAGGCCGACACAGGAGATGTTGCCGCAGGTTGCGCGCACCACCGATCGTTCGCACGACAGCGGGGAGGCGCCTGTCACGGATTCACCTAGCGGCAGCCCCGCTCGTGCGGCGTGGCCCGGACGACCCAATGCCAGCGGCAACCGCACGGCAGACGACGCGGTTGCCCGGGTTTGGACGCTTCAGGACGGACAGCTGCGTCCCGTGCGTGTGCGCACGGGCATCAGCGACGGCACCGTGACGGCGATCGTCGACGGGCAACTGGCGGAGAACACCACCGTGATAACAGGTGTAGCGACCCCGACGACGGCGTCGAGTCAGACTTCCACGTCGCCGCTGATGCCTTTCGGCGGGCGGCGACCGGGAGCCGGCGGCGGAGCGCGCCAGGGCAGCGGCACGCGATCGCCGGGGGCAGGCCGATGACGCCCGTGATCTCCGTGCGCGATCTGACGAAGACGTATGACCTGGGCGAGCAGCAGGTGCGCGCGCTGCGCGGAATCACGCTCGACGTGCTGCCTGCCGAGTTCGTGGCGTTGACCGGCCCTTCGGGATCCGGCAAGTCCACGTTCATGCACCTGCTCGGATGTCTCGATCGCGCAACGTCGGGCAGCTACTTCCTCCACGGCCGCAACGTGTCGTCGCTCGACAAGCGCGCGCTGGCCGGCATTCGGAACACCGACATCGGCTTCGTGTTCCAGGGCTTCAATCTGCTGCCGCGCACCACGGCGCTCGAGAACGTGGAGTTGCCGCTGCTCTATGCGGGCAGACGCAGCGCGAAAGAGCGTCGTGAGCGGGCCGCGGCAGCGCTGCGCGCGGTGGGGCTTGGCGACCGGCTCGGCCATCATCCTAATCAGCTGTCTGGCGGCCAACAGCAACGCGTGGCGATTGCACGCGCGCTGGTGAACAACCCGAAGCTGCTGCTCGCAGACGAGCCCACCGGCAATCTCGATACGCGAACCAGCATCGAGGTGATGGGCATCTTCCAGCGGCTCAGCGACGAACGCGATCTCACGATTGTGCTCGTGACCCACGAGCCCGACATCGCCGAATACGGCACCCGCATCGTGGCCTTTCGCGACGGACGCGTGCGCATGGATTACCCGGTGACCACCCGGCGTCGTGCCGCCGTGGAACTGGCGCGGCTCGAAGCCGAAGCGGACGACGCCGCCGACGTGGCGTAGGAGCGATCGATGTCCTTTCTCATGACCTTTGCCGTCGCGATCAAGGCGCTGCGGCGTAATGCGATGCGAACGGCGTTGACCACGCTGGGGATGATCATCGGCGTGGCCGCCGTCATCGTGATGGTTGCGATCGGCACCGGCGCGAGCACATCGATCGAGAATCAGATCAAGAGCGCCGGGTCGAACATCGTGATGGTCAACGCCGGCGCCGGCAACTTCGGTCCTGTGCGCCAGGGGCAGGGGGCCGTCACCACACTCACCGATGCCGATGCGGAGGCGCTGAGGCGCGAGGTGCAAGGGATTCGTTATCTCTCGCCGACGCTGAACACGCGGACGCAGATTATCGGCGAGATATCGAACTGGAACACGCAGATCCAGGGTACGAACGACGAGTTGCCGTCGATTCGCTCCTGGCCCATGCAGTTGGGTGCGTTCTTTACGGCGCAGGACGTGGCGAGCGCAGCCAAGGTCGTGGTGCTCGGATCAGTGACACGCGATCAGCTGTTTGGCGCGGGCGCCGATCCGGTCGGATCGACCGTGCGCATCAATAATCAGCCGTTTCGTGTCGTCGGCGTGCTGAGCGCCAAAGGTCAAGCCGCGATGGGTCCGGATCAGGACGACACCGCTATCGTGCCGTTCACTACAGTGCAGCGCAAGCTTCTCGGCGTGCAGCACGTGAGCGGCATCCTGGTTTCGGCTGAGGATGGCGTGTCGCTCGACACCGTGTCGGAACAGATCGGCGCAACGCTGCGGACACGGCATCGTTTGACGGAGGGTGAGGAAGACGACTTCATGATCCGCACGCAGGCAGAGATGACGACGATGCTCACCTCGACGACCAACACGATGACGTATCTGCTCGCCGGCATCGCGGCGGTCTCGCTCATCGTCGGCGGCATCGGGATCATGAACATCATGCTCGTCTCGGTGACCGAGCGAACGCGCGAGATTGGACTGCGTCAGTCGGTCGGCGCCCGCGATCTCGACGTGCTCACGCAGTTTCTCGTCGAAGCGATTGTGCTCAGCCTGACGGGCGGCGCGATCGGGATTCTGCTCGGTGCGGGTGTCTCCTACGGCGTGAGTCAGGTGATGCAGTGGCCGACCGTGGTCACCCCCAATTCCGTGTTGCTGTCGTTCGGTGTCGCCGCGGCGACGGGTGTGTTCTTTGGTTTTTATCCGGCGCGCAAGGCCGCGGCGCTCGATCCGATTGAGGCGCTGCGATTCGAGTGATCGGTCATGTAGCCGCGGACCTCGAAAAAGGCTCAGACCCCTTTTTTCTCCAAGGCGCGCGTGCGATCGACGTCGAGCAAGCGATTGTCAACGCAGACGTCGCAACCTCCAACCGCGGAACGTCGGAACCTCGAACTCACGAACTTCGAATCCTGGCATCCGCAACCTGGGAACCTCAAACGGTGCCGCGGAGGGTCACTCTCGTGGCGTTGGAAAGCGCAGCGTGAAACTCCGCGGCGGAACGAAACGGTTGGCCGCGGAGTTCTCGGGCGGGCGCGTCAATTGCGAGTTCATCAACGTCCAGGTCGTGTGGTGTCACACGAACCTGGGTGTCAGTGACGAGAGAGACGCGCCAGTGGTCGTACCTCTGTTCTTCGCGCCATCCGGTGCAGAAAGTGAGCGAGATCAGATCGCCGAGGCGTACGAACGCATAGTCGCGCACCAGCGCTTCTCGTGACACACCTGCAAGACCGAGCACGTGGTCGCGTGCCGTTTCCATTTGCAGAAAAAACAAACCCCACTCGCGCTCGCCGCGGAAGCGGTCGTAAACCGTGATCGCGTGCTGTGCGACCAGCGCCGCGGCGTACGGGTCGGCCGCAAGTCTGGCGACGCCGCGCGGCCACACCGGCTGCTTCACGTCAGCGAGGGCGTTGACAAAGTCAATCACGCGGCCCGTGTCGTCGATCGCCGGATTGGCGTCGGGCTCACGCCAGCCGTTGTCGTGCTCACCAATTGCAAGCAGAATGGAGTCGCGCCTGTCGGCATCAGCAAGCGGCGCCCAGTGCTCCATCACGCGGCGCGACAACGCGGCGTGATCGGGCTGCGTGATGAGGTGGACACATCCCGGCGCAGATCGCACGATCACCTGGCAATCCTCATGCGCTCAGTATCGTTCGATTCGCTGCTGAATGTCTTTTGCGCGTTGGCTCGCACGGAACTCAATCACTCTCACATCGGCGAGCCCGCGCACGTAGAACGGATCTTCGTGCGCGATGGTTTCGATCTGTTGGCGACTGGCCCCGACCGCGACGATGATTCCGCCGTCACGCGGTATCTTGCGGCCGGAGACGAGGAAATTGCCGGCAGCGTAATACTTGTTCAAGAACGCAAGGTGCGCGGCCATGTGGGCGTCGATCCTGGCGAGATCGGCCTTGTAGGTCAGCTCGATGACAAACATCGCCGCTCAGCATGACCGACGGCCGGCAACGGCGCAAACCATCGCGACCTCCGTCCCTATCACCAACCTCGGTCCCCGCGAGCGGGGACGGAGGTTGCTAGCGGTTGGGCTAAGGCACTCTACCGTCTCTTGCGGCGCGTCCGTTCTCGCGCCGTTGGCGTCTAATGGACCAAGCGTTACCCTGGAGGGGACGGACATGCTGACGACGCTCTTTTGTGCAGCGGCAATGCTCTTTGCCAGTGAGGTTGATCAGCAACCAGCTGCCTCCAGCGCCCAGGTCGTGGGTCGAGTCGTCGATGCCGACTCGAAGGCGCCCGTTGCCGGCGCGCGTGTGATCCTGGCGCCCGTGAGAACGCCTGGATCGCCGATCACGCCGATGACGCCGGCGTCAACGTTCACAGACAACCGTGGCCGGTTCGCCTTCGACGGCATACGGGCAGGGCGGTTCAGAGTAACTGTGCGGAAGCCAGGGTACGTGTTCGATCCCCTCAACGCGCCGATTGTCGATCTGCAGCCCGGGCAGCCATCGTCGCTCGATATCGCTCTGCCGCGCGGTGCCGTGCTGGCAGGCCGGATTCTCGATCAGCAGGGCAAGCCGTTGCCGGACATGCGCGTATCTGCGCTACGCCGCATGCCCGACCGCGGCGACCGATTTGTGATGGCTGCGGCGGCCGATGCGACGACGAACGATCTCGGCGAGTTCCGGGTGTCGGGTTTGCCGCCTGGCGAATATGTGTTGATGGGTGCTGCGCAGCCGATCGGTCCGTTTACCAGGACGTTGTTGGCGCCTTCATCGCCAGCAGTGACTTGGGCGCCAACGTATTATCCGGGTACGACAAATCAGGCCGACGCTCAGATCGTGGTGCTCCAGCAGGCTGATACTGTCACGGACCTCGAGTTCCGCATGGTGTCTGCGCCCGCATATCGTGTATCGGGCATCGCCGTGGACGCATCGGGCAAACCCGTTGCCGAAGTGATGATCTTCTTGCGCCCGACGGGCGATATCTCACAACGCGGCTTCACGCCACCGCTGTCCGCTTCGAGCAAAGTCGACGGGACGTTCACGATTAGCGGCGTCATCGCGGGGAACTACGCTATCTACGCTAGGAGATTCGTCCACTTCTCGTCGGGAGGCGGGTCGTCCATCTCGATGGTTGGCGGCACGTCGGGTGGTATCGCCGGGGTGTCGCCATTGGAGCAGCAGATCACGGTTGATGGCGCTGACGTGAGTGGCATAAACGTGATTGTGCCGTCCCCAGGGCAATAGCACGCGACGATTCAGGATCCGCCCAAGCCGACGACACCACCAATAGCGAACCGGGAGTTGCCCCCAACGATATCTGCGAAACTCCCGAGCAGATCGAATTGAGTACGGATCGCGAATCTTCGACTGACGCGAACGTCGACACCGCCGCCGCCGCCAAACGCCAACGCCGAGTCGGAGAAGCCGCTGAAGTCGTCGCCCGCGTCGCCGCGTGCGATACCGAAGAGGCCATGCGCAAAGACGTTGAATCGGTTCGACCGGGAAGTGAAACGCGGACCGACGAGGAATTCCGTCACCCTGGTCCGCGCGACTCGTCCTTCAAAGCCTGGTCCCAGATCGTCGGCAGTGTTGGACTGGATGCCGATGTCACCCATCACGCCAAACCAGTGATTGAGATTGCCCGTAACACTGGCCTGCACGCCGTGTGACGTTTGGCGCGGAAAGTCGTCACCGTTGGCGGGCAACAAAGAGTAGCCCCCGAATAGTTCGACGGGTGTGTATTCCGGCTGCGCCAGCGCCCGGGTAGCGGAAACCGCGAGAAAAACGACGAGACTTGCCAGTCGACCGCGGAGCATGAGAAGTCCTCCTGCAGCGTTAAGGTGCAAAGCCGAGCCGGTTCGGCTCACGGCGAAGGATTTCGACCGTTGATCCCCTCTAACGGTGCATCGCTGACGATGACCGACGATTTCGACACGGATAGAGCACTGGTCGAGCGGGTCTTGAACGGTCAGGAAGACGCTTTTACGCAGTTTTTCGATCTGATGTTTCCTCGCGTCTACCGCTTCGCCCTCGCGCGCGTCGGACAGCGAGAAGATGCCGCCGAGGACATCGCGCAGGCGACGCTCTGCCAGGTGATGCGCAGACTCGCAACCTGGCGGGGCGAGGCAAGTCTCTTCACGTGGATCTGTACGATTTGCCGCCGCGAGATCGATACCTGGCGGCGGAAACATCCGCACGAAACCGTCGTGGAGCTCGTGGAGGATGCATCGGAGATTCGCGCCGCCCTCGAATCGCTGCACGAGCACCAGCGCCGCGGCACCCAGACGACGATCGAACGCCGCGAGTTGGCCGCCCTTGTTCAACGCGTTCTCGATCACCTTCCCGTGCACTACGGCAACGTGCTCGAGTGGAAATACCTCGATGAC
Source organism: Acidobacteriota bacterium (assembly GCA_046727855.1). GTDB lineage: Bacteria > Acidobacteriota > Vicinamibacteria > Vicinamibacterales > UBA2999 > DASPWV01. Next base: position 5,522 of record JBKPDL010000127.1, on the reverse strand, counting down.
GTCTCGGTACGCGACATTGCGGCACGGCTGAATGTCACTGACAAGGCGGCGGAGTCGCTGCTCACGCGCGCGCGCGCCGCGTTTCGGGATCTCGTGATCACGATTGCGCCGGAGCTCGAGCCAACAGGCTGGCGGCGCACGCATGGAGAAACGTCGTGAGCGAGCCAGTGTCTTTCGACCAAGCGCCAGATGACGCGCGAGTCGATCCGTTGATCGCCGATCTGATTCGATTCGCCGGACGCCGGCGGGAGCCACCTGCGTTGCGCGCGGCTCGGGTGCGAGCGGCGGTTGAAGGGGAATGGCGTCGATCGGTTCGGGGGCGATCGCGCTGGTCCGCATGGCATTGGGCCGTGGCGGCCGCGGCGATATTGCTGCTGGCGGTATGGCTTCGGCCACAGACCCGTTCGTTGCCGGCGCCGCCGCGGGAAGCTGGAACGGCGACACGCGTGGAAGGAATCGCGCATGTCGTGCAGTCGTCATCTGCAGCGCGGCCGCTCGTCGCGGGTGCGCGGTTGATCGTCGGCGCGGCGATCGACACCACGCTCGGCGGACGCGCCGCGTTGCAGCTTGGGGATGATGTCTCCCTCCGCGTCAACCGCGGCACGCGCATCGTCCTGGAAACACCGTCGCGAGTCAGGCTCGAACAGGGAACAATCTACGTCGACACGCGCGCGATCACAGGGCAGGAGCGCATCCAAGTGTCCACGAGCCTGGGACTGGTTCACGACATCGGTACGCAGTTTGAGGTGAACGTCGTGTCCGAATCACTTCAGATTCGCGTCAGAGAAGGCGACGTACGGATCGATCGTGCTGATACACCTCTGAGTGTGAGCAAGGCGGAAGGCATCACCATTCATCGCAACGGCAGCGTCGAGCGGCGCCGCATCGCAACGCACGGGCCTGAGTGGTCGTGGGTTGAATCAATGGCCGAGCAGTTCGCGGTCGAGGGCGCAACCCTCGAGAGTTTTCTGCAGTGGGTGAGCCGCGAGCTCGGATTCACCTGGCGATTTGCCAACGGCGCAGCCGAGCGACATGGAAAGGCCGTCGTGCTGCATGGATCGATCGAGGGGCTCACGCCGATCGAGGCGCTCAAAGCAATCCTGCCGACGTGCGGCATGTCGTATCAGCTTCGCCGCGACGAACTCGTGATTGCGCTCAGCGGTCAATAGGTGCAACGACGATGCCCGCGACACTCGCAATCCTTATCTCGCTTGCAACATCGCTGCCGGCAATGGCGATCGCCGAACCATTGCAGCAAAGCCAATATCAGGGGCGTCGCGTGGAGGAGGTGCTGCGACAGCTCCAGGCAGAAGGCGCGAAGATTCTGTTCTCGAGCACACTGGTCCCGCGCGACCTTTTCGTGATGACGGAGCCGCGCGGAAGGACACGCCGCGAAATTGTCGAACAGATTCTCACGCCACACGGTCTGACGCTTGCCAACGGACCAGGGAATACATGGCTTGTCGTCCGCGCCTCGACGATTCGGCCACGTCCGCAATCGACAAATCGGGAGAAAATCGCGCCCCCAACCGAAGGTCCCCCGGATCCCTCGACGCCCACCATTCGCATCGAGGAGCAGGTTGAAGTGATCGATCGCTTCGGCGATCTCGCGGGCGAGCCTTCCGTTTATCAACTCGAGATCGGCAAGGTGTTCGAGACGGCCGGCAGCCTCGAGAACGTCTTTCAGGTCCTGTCGACGCTTCCGGGCGTTGCCGCCACAGATGATGAGGAAGGCAAGCTTGCTGTGCGCGGCGCCGGCCCCGAGCACAACGTCATCGTATTTGATGGCGTGCAGATTCATAGTCCGCAACGCCTAGGCGATTTCGGGACGAGCTTCGTCAATCCATCGACGACCGGCAGCATTGCACTCGATGCATCAGGCCTCGATGCGCGCTACGGCGGGCGCCTCTCGTCGGTCACAGTGCTCGAAACGCGCGATGGAGCAATCGATCGGCGTTTGGCGATATCCGGGTCAGCGGGGTTGACGAGTGGCGATCTCCTTGTGGAGGGGAGACTACCGGGAACGACCTCGGGATCGTGGTGGGCGACGACCCGTGGCACCTATTACAAGTACGTGGCCGAGCGATTTCGCGATGGCGACATCCCGGCATTTGTCGACGCGCAGTTCAAGGTCACTGCGCGGCCGACGACGCACACGCGGTTGTCCTTGCTCGGCCTCGTCGGTCGCGAAACGATGCTTCGCCCCTTCCTCGGCGACCCCGACCCGCGCTACATCGAGGGCAACATCTACCGTGAGTTGGCGATCGACAATCGGCTCGCGGTCGCCAATCTCTGGTGGACACCGAGTCCGCGTCTCTCCACCACGACAACGGTCACCGGGTATTCGAACGCATCACGCTTCCAAGATCACTTCAAGTATCCCCCCACCGGGCCGTTCGATCGTCAAGTCCGGGTGGACGATTTCGGCGTCCGACAGCGAGCCTCGGTCGCGTGGTCTCGTCGTCACATGCTCGACATCGGAGTAGAGGCGCATCGTCTTCGCAGCCGCTGGGCGATGATGAGCATGATCCCGGCGCCAAATCGCCGTGCTGTCGGACCCGACACGTGGGGCAACCACATCGAATATAGCGACGGTCCCATCGACTCGCGCATCACCAAAACGCAGCTGGGAGCGTGGCTGCAAGATCGCATTCCGATCGGGAGCGTCATGAGCGTCGAACCCGGAGTGCGCATCGATTGGAACTCGTTCACCGGTGAAACAGCGGCCCAACCTCGGTTCCGCCTCACGCGCCGGATCGCCCACGGCACGGTGTGGGCGGGCCTCTCATGGCAGGCGCAAACGCCCGGATACGAGACGATGCAGCAGGGGATCTCGTACTACGAACTGACTGGTTCCGAGGCATCGAGCTTGAGAAATGAACGTTCGCGTCAGGTCGTGGCCGGCTTTGAACAGAACCTCGCACGAGGCGCGAGCGTTCGAATCGAGGCGTATCATCGCGCTTTCGATCGCTTGCTGGTTCAGCGCCAGGAAACAGAGGGCGAACGTCAGCAGCGGCTCTCGAGCTACATAGTGCCGCCCGATCTGCCGGCGGACAGTGCGATCCTCGAATACCGTCCCACGATCCATCCCGAAAGCACGGGCACCGGTCGCGCCATCGGTCTCGAGGTTCTTGTGCAACGAAATCAGGGACGCGTGACGGGTTGGATCAGTTACGCGCTGAGCAAGGCTGAGCGAGAGCTCTATGGGAGCACGGTGCCATTCGACTTCGATCGCCGGCATGCGATCGGCGTCGTCGTGAACGTCGACGTGACCTCGCGCATCCGGTTGTCAGCGAATTCACAGTACGCAACCGGCTTTCCGATCACGGCGCTTCACCCGGAAGTCCTCTTTACCAAGGATGTGTTTCCTCTGACGCCACCGTTCCGAGCGCTCCGCAAGTCGAATGGTGAGTTCATGGTGGCGAGCAATCCCAACGAATTCCTGCGCGTGTCGCTGCTCAACTCGGCGCGCATGCCTGCTTACGCACGCACCGACGGCCGCGTCACGTTCGTGATCGCGAAGTGGATTGAGGCGTACGGCGAGATCATCAACATCTTCAATCGCGAGAATTTCCACCCCAGCGCGCTGCTTGGTTTCGGCAGTAATTTCCCCGGTCAATACGAGGTCGCCCCAAGCCTCCCGCGGCTGCCGAGCTATGGCGTTCGCGTCAAGTTTTAGTACGTGGCCGCGGACCTTCAGGTCCGCCTCTAGGGGCCGGGGACCTTCAGGTTCGTGATCTCAACACCGTATGTAGCGCGGACCTTTAGGTCCGCGATCGGCCGTAGCCCTGGCGAAGGCGGTCAGGCACGCGTTCTGTATAATTGAGAATTCCCGCGACTTTCGCGGTTCCAGTCTAGCGGAGAGGTACCGAAGTGGTCGTAACGGGGGCGCCTCGAAAGCGTCTTACCCCGTAAGGGGTACGTGGGTTCGAATCCCACCCTCTCCGCCATAATCAAATCAATCACTTACGGGGATATAGCGATTCTTGCGGGCAATAGCGGGCAATGCTGCTAGAATGCCCCTGTGGCGCTGAACCTCTATCGGCGGCATCGGGAAGCCTGCGAAGGCGGCCACGCGTTCGATTCCCGCTCCGGCGAATTCGAGGAGCGGAAGAAGACTTGGAGGCGATGTGCGTGCCTCATCTTTGTCTCGGGCACGCTCGATCGGAAGTTCTCCCGCAAGTGCACCGAGACGGCTGACTGGCTCGACGCTCGTCGGATCGCTGACGACTACGAGGAGGCCGGCTCGTGGACCGGCAAGCCGAACCCGTTGCCGCAGGCTCCCGAGCCTGCGTCGGAGAAGCCGCGCGTTACGATCGCCGACGCCTGTCACATCTTTATCGTCAACCGCGAAGCCGCCGGGCTTGCGCCGGCCACACTCCGGAAATACCGCACCTTCGCCAAGCAGCTCGGTGACTACGCCCACGCTCGCGGCTACGTCATGCTCGACCAGATCACGCCCGCCGACATCGATCGGTTTTGGGCGAACTGGAAGCTTGGAGCTCGTGCGAAGGGCAAGCGGCTCACGACGCTGCGAGCGTTCTTCCGCTTCTGCGCCAACCGCAAGTGGATTCCCGAGTCGCCTGTTAGCTCTGACATCAAGGCGCCGGTCGGTTCGAGCAAGGCGGCGAACAAGGCGCCTTTCACGGACGACGAGCTGAAGCGGATTTTCGACGCCTGCGACAGCGTGAAGGTCGAGTGGAAGAATGAAGCCGGTCTTGGTGTCTGGACGGGTGAGGACCTGAAGGACTTGATCTGGCTGATGCTCTACACGGGTTTCCGGATCTCCGATGCGACGCTTTTCAGCATGAAACGTCTGCACGGCGATCAGGTGTTCATTCGAGCCAAGAAGAACGGTGGAGACGTCTTTGCCTACGTGCCTGACTGGCTCCGCGATCGCCTGCAGGCGCGAGCGGCGCGGTACGGCGACCGGCCGTTCATCGTCGCGCGGTCCGATCGCCTCGAGACCATCACCAATACCTGGCGAAGGCGAATCGCGAAGGCCTTCGACGCGGCGGCACCATTCGAGGAGCCGGCCACGCCGCACCGATTTCGGCATACGTTCGCACGCATTCTCCTGCAGCGCGGCGTGCCCGTGTCGGATGTCGCCGACCTGCTCGGCGACGACGAGAAGACGGTGCGTGAGCACTATGCGCGCTGGGTGCCTGAAAGGCAGGCGAGGTTGACGAAGATCTTGAAAGAGGCATTCCAGGGCCAACCGAAGCCCACGTTGACGGTTCTGCCCGGTGGTCGTCATTAGCGGCTGTTGAGTAGCCGAGTGTGAATTCGCTCTGCTACCGATTCAGGCACGGAGTAGATCGTGTGAGCCTTCTTGCGACCCAGGCGAATCCTGATCACGCCTGGCTCGTCCTTCACCAGGAGTCGAACAGTTTCCCGGCCTAGATTCCACATCGTCGCCAATTCCCCGACCCGATAGTGGCGCTCGAATGTTGGGCGATCCCCGAGTTCGGAGTTCCGCGACGACTTGGCGCCATTGCCGTCCCGCTCATGGTGCTCTGCGG
>JBKPDL010000126.1:0-28026 GCA_046727855.1 Acidobacteriota bacterium | reverse complement strand
GTAATAGAGGTTGCACGCGGCTGTGGAAATCGTGAACCCGGGAGGAACCGGCAACCCGGCGTTGGTCATCTCGGCGAGGCCGCTGCCCTTGCCGCCGAGCGTGTCCTTCATGGTGCGATCACCGTCCGCTTTGCCGTTGCCGAAAAAGTAAACGTATTTCTTTGCTCGTTTGCTGTCCGGGGTGCTTCGAGTGTTTTTCGTTCTTTGCCTGCTCTTCGTCTTGCTAACCCGTCTCGCCGCCTTTTTCACCATTTTGGATGTATGCCTCTACGATTCCGGAACGATTTCCGAAATATCTGCCAATTGCAGGATCAATCCCTCGAGCCGCTTCATGAGCGCGAGCCGCGCCTCGCGCAGCCTGGTGTCCTCCGCCATGACCAGCACGTCATCGAAAAACTTGGCCACGGTCGGACCAAACCGCGACGCTTCTGCAAACGCCTCCCGGTAGCCCTGACCCGACGCCACCGAGGCGTCGATGATCGGCTTGCGCTGCTCGATCTCCTGAACGAGCGCGCGCTCCGCGGGCTCGTTCAACAGGCCGTCGCTCGACGACGCGGCATCGCCGCTGAAGTTCTTTGCGATGTTGCGCACCCGCTTGAACAGGAGCGCAAGCTGCCTGAATTCCGGCGACTCCGTGAATTCGGGTAACACGCTCAGCTTGCGGCGTGCCTGCAGCGGCCGCAGCGCGCGCGGGTCGCCCGATGTCACCGCGCGCACGTTGCGCACGTCGAAGCCGCGTTGTTCGAGCACGTAGCGAACACGATCGACGAGGAACTCGTAAACGGCCGGCTCCGAATCGGCTGCCGCGCCTGACTGTGCGAGTGCGAGGCCGACCAGTTCCCCGAGCGAAACCGCGCGATCGATCCCCGTGATGTCGGGCAAATCGATGAGGAGACGCACCAGTCCCTGCGCCGCGCGTCGCAATCCAAACGGATCGCGGGAACCCGTGGGACGCTCACCCGCGGCGAACATGCCCGCGACCGAATCGAGCTTGTCGGCGAGCGCCACGGCCGCCCACGACGTCGCCGCCGAGCCGAGTTGATCCCTCGATGGCGGCGCGTCGGCCTCCACGCCGACGGGCAGGTAATGGTAATAGATCGCTTTCCAAACCGCCTCGGGGCGCCCGTCTTCGCGCGCGTAGATCCCGCCCATCGTGCCCTGCAGCTCGGTCATCTCCCGCACCATGTCGGTCGCGAGATCCGCTTTGCTCAAGCGTCCGGCCGTCTCGGCATGAAGTGCCGTGGCTTCGTCGGCGCCAAGCACGTTGGCCGCGATCGTGCGCGCGAGTGCGGCCACGCGCTCGGATTTCGCCGCGTACGTGCCCAGCTTCTTGTGAAACAGCACCGTGTCGAGCCGTTCAGCAAAACCTTCGAGCTGGCGCTCGCGATCGGAGTCCCAGAAGAAGCGCGCGTCACGCAGGCGCGCCGTTAGCACGCGTTCGAGGTTTCGCGCGATCACTTCCGGCTTGTCCGGCTCCATGTTGAGCACGGCCAGAAACGTCGGCTGGAGTTTTCCCTGGTCGTTGACGACCGGAAAGAAGTGCTGATGGTGAATCATCGTGGTGGTCAGCACTTCCTCGGGCAGCGACAGAAACTCGTCGCCGAACGTCCCTGAGATCACCGTGGGGTACTCGACCAGATCCGGCACTTCCTGCAGGAGCGTCTGGCCAACCAGTTGGCGCGCGACGCGGCCGCCGCGGCGCCGCGCCTCGATGTCGAGCTCCCGCGTGATGCGGTCGGCGCGCTCGTTCCGTTCGAGCACGACGAAGTTTTCTGCCAGCCGCTTGCGGTAGTCGTCGAAGCCCTTGACCTTGATCGCGCGACCGGCGCGGCCGCTGGTGGTGAGAAAACGGTGACCAAAGGTGACGGCGCCCGAGCGGACCTCCTGCACGAGCGGTCCCTGAGCCACTGCTGTCCGATACAGCGAGAACGGAACCACTCGGCCGCCGTAGAGAAACAGAATCCAGCGAATCGGGCGGCCGAACGGCAGCTCCGTGATGCCGTCTTCGAGCATGGCGTCCCAGCGCATGGCTTTGGGGAACGTCAGCTCGCGCAACAGCCCACTGAGAATCTCGGGCAGCACGTCCACAGCCGCTTTGCCGCGCAACTGTTTCTTGAAAGCGAGGTAGGTACCCTTTGCCGTTTCCATCCGCTCCAGGGCTGACACGTCCACGCCTTGCTTCTTCGCAAAGCCTGCGGCGGCCGGTGTCGGGGTCCCGTCGGGCGTGAACGCCGCTGACACAGGTGGTCCCAGCAACACCTCGTCGGAATCCGTTTGCCGCTCGGCGAGTTTCGCGATCCGCGCCGTAAGACGACGCGGCGTGCTGAACGCCTCGACCGGCGCCGACGGCGGGAGACGAAGATCCTTGAGACGAGCCTCGAGACGCGTGCCCACCTGTGTCGTGAGGTTGGGCAGCCAGCTGGCGGGGATCTCTTCGACGCCGATTTCAATTAGAAGTTCTCGGTCCATTCTTCGCTGAATTTGGCCATTTGGAGATGAGATTTGGAGCTGATCTGGAGATCTCGAGATTTGTGCATCTCCCCATTTGGAGATCTCGAGATTTGTGAAGGTGCCGAATCTTCAGATCTCCAGATCTCCAGATCGCCAGATCTCCAGATCGACTCCAAATCTCCACATCGACAAATCTCCAGATTCTGTCCTCTTAAACCGTTTCCTCTTCAAGTTTTTGCGCCGCCGCGGCCGCTTCCTCCTCGGCCGCGTATTGTTTACAGATCGCCACCGCCAGTTGCCGCACGCGCAGGATGTACGCCGTCCGCTCCGTCACCCCAACGCTGCCGCTCGAGTCGAGCACGTTGAAGAGATGGGAGCACCGAAGGCAATGCTCCAGCGCCGGCAACAACAACCCTGCCTTGAACAGCCGTTCGCCAAACTCGTAGTTCTTGTCGAACTGGTCGCGGTGAAACGCGGCGAACGTCGCCGGGTCGATCCCGGTGTCCTGATTGAACGCGTACTTCGACTGCTCCACCTCTTCACGTAACCGCACTTCGCGGTACTTCACGCCTGGCGCCCATTCGAGGTCGAAGACGTTGTCGACTTTCTGCAGGAACATGGCGATGCGCTCGAGACCATACGTGATCTCCGCGGAGACCGGCGCAAGATCGACGCCGCCGACCTGCTGAAAGTAGGTGAACTGCGTGATCTCCTGACCGTCCAGCATCACTTGCCAGCCGATGCCCCACGCGCCGAGTGTTGGCGATTCCCAGTTGTCTTCTTCGAACCGAATGTCGTGCTGGCGCGGATTGATGCCACACGCTTCCAGGCTATCGAGATACTGCTGCTGCACCTCGTCGGGAGCGGGCTTGAGTATCACCTGCATCTGCAGGTGCTTGAACAAGCGATTGGGATTCTGTCCAAAGCGGCCATCGTCGGGCCGCCGCGACGGCTGCACGTAGGCGACGCTCCATGGCCGTGGGCCGAGGACACGAAACAGCGTTTCTGGATGCGACGTGCCGGCGCCAACCTCGAGATCCAGCGGCTGCTGAAGCAGACAGCCGCGGGATGCCCAGAACGCGGAGAGTTTCAGAATCAGATCTTGAAGCGTCAATGGGATCGCCCGCGGTCGTCCTTCGGCGCATTGTCGAAGGGTCGAAGGGCGTTCATCACGCGCACCGACCTGAGTTCCTTTTCGAGATGCGACACGATGAGCGCCTGATGTTTGCGTTCGAGCTCGCGCAGCACGCGCGGGGTGGCGCCCAACCCGCCGGCATCAGCCGGCGACGCCTGCCGCGTCGCGTCCACAAAGGCAAGCGCGCCGGGGGACAGCGAGAGGTTGGACGGATACACGCCTTGCAGCCGCAGCAGCCAACACTCGAAATAGCGCGCGAGGGCGTCGGCGGGCGTGCCGGCCGACAGCGCGTCGAGCACGGAGCATCCAAGCCGAAACAGCCGCTCGTCGGCGTCGGCATCCGCCGCCCACGCGTCGATCAACTCCGCGAAGTAGTGGGTGTAGCCAAGCGCTTCGGGGGTGGCGGCGCCCAAGGGCGAGCGCACGGGCTCCGCGTAATTGAGATTGACCAGCTCTCGCCGCTCTTTCTCGAAATATGCGATGCGGACTTCGGTGAGCGGCTCCAACGCGCCGCGAAACTTCGATCGCGGCCGGCGTGCGCCCTGCGCGACACCGCGCTTCTTGCCGCGATCGCGCGTCAAAAAGACGACGATGCGGTCGGATTCTCCGAGCTTATAGGTCCGGAGGACGAGGGCGTCAGCGGTGTAAAGGGGCACTTGCAGAGTCCGTGCCTTCGATTTTACCGTGGGCCACGGCCATTAAAGCGGCAGATACTGGAGGAAAACGGTAGCGAAGCCCAGGAACGAGGCAAACCCTACCACGTCAGTGAAAGTGGTGATGAACACCGATGAGGCGAGCGCCGGGTCGATGCGCATCGCTTTCAACCCCAGCGGCACGAGCGTCCCGGCGATGGTCGCCACGAGCATGTTGCACAGCATCGCCAGCGCGAGCAGCAGACCGATCATCGGTTGACCTTTCGCGACCCATGCCACCCCTGCCGCGATCACGCCCAGCGTGAAGCCGCTGCCCAATCCGATCACGACCTCTTTGAGCAGCGCCTTTTGCGCGTTGCCCCACGACAGCTCGCCGAGAGCAATACCGCGGACGATAACGGTCAGCGTCTGCGTGGCCGCGTTGCCTCCCATCCCAGCCACAATGGGCATGAACACGGCAAGCGCTGTGACTCGGCTGATCGTACCTTCGAAGAGCGCTACGACTGAAGCCGCGACGAAGGCAGTCACGAGATTCACGCCGAGCCATGGCAACCGCTTGCGCAAGGCCTCAAACGGTGGCGTCGCAACGCGCTCGTCTCCCGCCACGCCGGCCAGCCGATAGATATCCTCAGTCGCTTCGTCCTTGATGACGTCGATGACGTCGTCAACCGTGATGATTCCTTCGAGCTTGTTCTCCTCATCCACGACGGGGACGGCCAGGAGGTTGTAGGACGCCACCTGCCGCGCGACCTCTTCCTGGTCGGTATCGACACGGACGCTGATCACTTCCGGCGTCATGATCCGCTTGAGCGGCGTTTCCGGCGAGACAAGCAGCAGCCGGCGCAGCGACGTTACGCCCACCAGGTGCCGGCGCGAGTCCACGACGTAGAGATAAAACACCATTTCCACGTCGCGGGAGCTCTGTAGTGCGGTAATGGCCTCGCCGACCGTCAGGTCTTCGTTGAGCGCGAACACGCTCGGGTTCATGATGCGGCCCGCGGTCTGCTCGCCGTACTCGAGCAGGCTCTCGACCTGCTGCGATTCGCGCCGCCGCATCAGTTCCAGCACTTCCTGCGAGAGCTCTTCAGGCAGGTAATCGATCAACGCGGCGGCATCGTCCGAGGGGATTTCCTGCAGGAGTCTGGCGATCTCCTCGGCGGAGCGGCCGGTGAGCAGAAGCGCGCCTGGCTCGGGCCCCATTTCGCTGACGGTTTCCATCGCGAGCCGCGGGTTGCGCTCCACCAGCACGCTGAACACGGCGTGGCGCTCGTTGTCGTGCAGCGAGCCGAAGATCTGCGCAAGGTCGGCGGGGTGCTGTTTCTGGAGCAGATTCAGGAGGTTCGCGGTCGCGCCAATGCGCAGCAGTCGCTTGACCGAGTCGAGAACGAGATCAATTCTGCGCGGTGCTGCCATTCACACGCCCTCGTGAACCAGTACAACTTCGCAAATGTAGCACGAAGATTACGCGGATTGGGACATCCGCGGATTACGCGGAGTGCGCGGATCAAAAGAACTGGTCGGTATCTTGGACTGGATTGCGCCGTTCACAATGGCAAGCGCCGTTGGAGGCCATTCGTGATGGCCGGCCGCCATTCACGCCCGAAGGCATGCCACGATCTGAAATGATTTCTCATCCGCGTCATCCGCTATCCCCGCTTAGTCCTTCTGCGGGGCAGGCCGAGTTCGTCGAGGGCACGTTCGTCTTCGCGCCAGTCGGCCCGCACTTTAACGCGGAGATCGAGAAAGACCCTGGCGTCGAAGAAGCGTTCGAGCTCCTGCCGGGCGGCGGTGCCGATGGCCTTGATCATCGCCCCGCCCCTGCCGACGACGATCGGCTTTTGCGATTCGCGTTCCACAAGGATCGTGCAATACAACCGCAGAAGGCCGCCGGGTGTTTGCGGCTCTTCGAAGCGATCGACGATCACAGCCGACGCAAATGGGAGCTCGGCGCGTGTGTGCTGCAGAACCTGTTCGCGCACGATCTCTGCCACAAAAAACCGTTCGGGCTGATCGGTCAGGAAATCTTCGGCGTAGAGCGGCTCGCCTTCCGGCACGTGCGATCGCAGCACGTCCTCGAGTCGATCGACGTTGTCGCCCTTGAGAGCCGACACCGGTACGATGTCCGCGAACCCAACCTCCCGATCGTAGCGCTCGATCAGCGGGAGCAGCGCTTCCTTCTGCAGCCTGTCGACCTTGTTCAACGCGAGCACACGCGGCGCCCTGACCCTGCGGACCACATCCATGAGGAACCGATCGCCCCCGCCGGTCGGCTCGGTCGCATCCACCACGACCGTCACGACATCGACTTCGCGGAGCGTGTCCAGCGCGGCATCGAGCATGCGGACGTTCAGGCGATGCAGCGGCCGGTGAACACCAGGCGTGTCGACGAAAACAACCTGCGCATCGTCGTAGTTGCGAACGCCGATGATGCGATTGCGCGTAGTTTGCGGCTTGTCTGAAACGATAGCGAGCTTCTCACCGACGAGCCGATTGAGAAGAGTTGACTTGCCCGCGTTCGGACGTCCAATCAGCGCTACAAACCCGCTTTTCACTCCGCCGGCTCCGCGCTCACCACTGGCTCCGGCTCGAGCCTCCGCACACGAACGCGAGTAATGCGACGGCGCTCCGCCTCCAGGACTTCCACCGATAGCCCGTCGATATCGAACGTCTCGCCAACCGCGGGAACGCGGCCGACGTGGGCCAGCAGGTAGCCGCCCACGGTCTCGTAGCCTTCGCCTTCCTCGATGTTCACATTCAGACGCTCAGCGAGCTCGCGGACGTGTGTCCGGCCGCTGAATACAAAGCTGCCGTCCTCGTTCTCGAGCACGGGCTCGGCTTCGACGTCGTACTCGTCGCGAATCTCGCCGACAATCTCCTCCAGGAGATCCTCGAGGGTGACCAGCCCCGCCGTGCCGCCATATTCGTCCACTACGATCGCCGCCTGGACGCGCTTGCGCTGGAACTCCTTGAGCAGCTCCGGCACGCGCTTGGTTTCCGGGACGAAGTAAGCGGGGCGCACAAGCGGCGCAATCGGCTGATTGGCTTCCGCCTCTCTGAGCAGGATGAGGTCTTTGATGGAAATGAATCCGACGATGTTGTCGAGCGTTTCGCGATAGACCGGCATGCGCGAATACTGCTGCTCGCGCGCGAGGGCGTGCAGCTCGCCGAGCGTCGCATCGGCACCGATCGCCACGATGTCGGGACGCGGCGTCATCACTTCGCGCGCCATCGTCTCGCGGAACTCGACGAGCGACCGCAGCAGCTCGCGCGCCTGACCCTCCTGTAAGTGCCCGTCGTCCTGCGGCGACGGCTCGGGTTCCGCACTCGGCGGCTCCTCGGGCTCCGGCGTCCTGGCCGAAACCGCTGGTTGACGCGCGCCCGACGCCGGTGCCCGCACCGCAGACGTCACGCGATCGCGCCGGGCGACCCCAAGGTGCACGAGCGCCATCGTCAGTGGTTTCAGAAGGCGAGCCAGCACTTCGAACGACGGGAGAAGCAGTTCCAGAACCCGCTCCGGATTCTTCCGGATGAGGGCGAGCGGCACGATGTGCTCGCATACCAGGACGAACGCCACCATCGACGCGACGAGCAGCGGCAGGCCGCGTGCCGCGTCCACGCCGGTCACGCGCGCAAGCAACGCCGCCGCCGTTACAACGAGCAGCACGAGCAGGACGCGCGCGGGAATAAACAGTCGTAATGGATCTTCCAGATAGCGCCTGAGTGCGTCCTCGCGTCCGCCGCGTTCGGCCATCAAACGGAGCGAGAGCCGCATCAGCGCGCTGAACGCGGTGATAACTGTGCTGACGTAGACGACCACCAGCGCGATGAGAAAGATGAGCAGCGGCGTCATCGCTTCCGTGGGCGAGCTTTACGGCGACTCGCCCTGAGCCTTGTCGAAGGGCTTGCCCTGAGTGTCGGCGAGCGGCTTACCGAAGGCCCCGTTCTGAGCCCGGTTGAAGGACCTGCCCCGAGCGGTCTCGACGAGTTTGTCGAAGGAGAGCGTTCGATCAACCCTTCCTTGAGTCCGGCCGCTTTGCGCAACCGGGCTTCGACGCGTCGCATCTGGCCGCCGTCCCGTTGGTGATCGTAGCCGAGCAAATGCAGCAACCCGTGCAAGGCGAGCACGCGCAACTCGGTGTCAATCGAATGCCCGGCCTCGTCCGCCTGCCGTTGTGCGACGCCGGTGGCAATGGCGATGTCGCCGAGAAATGTCTCGGTACCGGCAGGAAACGACAGCACGTCAGTCGCGTAGCCCCTGCCACGAAAGGTGCGGTTCAACGTGCGCATGCGCGCGTCGCTGATCAGCGCGACCGTCACGTCGCCACGTGCACGCGGCGGCGCGGCCTTCCGCAGCCAGGTCGCGAGCGCGCGGCACGCGATGCGAGTGCTGTCGGGACACGTCACGACGACGTTCAACCGGCCCGGAGATCCGGAACGGCGTCGATCAGCGGTAGCCATATGGATGCGCTGTCAGGCGGGCCGCAACCCCGCATCGCTGCGACGCCGACCGCGCGCCTCGTCGCGATCAACGTCGGTATTGCCGTACGCCTCGTAGGCCTTGACGATTGCCTGCACCAGCTTGTGACGAACGACGTCGCGTTCGTCGAAATACACGAACTCGATTCCTTCGATCCGGCCCACCACGTGCATCGCGTCGACCAGACCCGAGGTGCGCCCGGTCGGCAGATCGATCTGCGTGATGTCGCCCGTCACCACCGCCTTCGAGCCGAATCCCAGCCGCGTAAGGAACATCTTCATCTGTTCGGTCGTGGTGTTCTGCGCCTCGTCGAGAATGACAAAGGCATCGTTTAGGGTGCGACCGCGCATGAAGGCGATGGGCGCGACTTCAATGGTGCCGCGCTCGAGCATCTTCTCGGCCTTCTCGATTTCCATCATGTCGTATAACGCGTCGTAGAGCGGGCGGAGGTAAGGGTTGACCTTTTCCTGCAAATCGCCAGGCAGAAATCCCAGCTTCTCACCGGCCTCGACCGCGGGACGCGCGAGGATGATACGCGAGACCTTCTTGGCGAGGAGATACGAAACGGCCTGCGCCATGGCGAGGTAGGTCTTGCCCGTACCCGCCGGTCCGATTCCAAAGACGATGTCGCTGTGCTCGATCGCATCGAGGTAGCGGCGCTGGTTGACCGATTTGGCGGTGATCCGGCGCTTGCCGGCCTGCCGCAGCTGCCCGCCCTTGAGAAAGTGCTCGCGCAGATCCGTCTCGCCGTCTTCCGAAAGGACGTCGATCGCGGTCTTGACGTCGCGCAACGAAAGGTTATGGCCTTCGCTGATGAGCGCGCTGATCTGATCGACCAATCGCGCGACTTTTTCAGTGTTTGAGGGATCGCCCTGGACGATCAGCTCGTTTCCCTGCGTCTTGACGCGGACGTTGAGAAGCGATTCGAGATGACGGAGGTTCTCGTCGTATGCCCCGAAAAGGGTTTCGATAGCCGCCTCGGGGACGGCGATCTTGCGCGCGGATGTCGGTGGGATTCGCGTATCTCCTTCCGCTACAGTAATTTAACCTGTCGAGATCGTAGCAAGCTGATTCTGACGCGTCAAGAAGTCGGCTGGGCTGGTCGGTCGAGTCGGGCTGGTCGGAAATTCGGCGGATTGCATACTCAAATTGGCATCATTCCGGACGCCCCGACCAAGCCACTCCCTGCCTGCGCCAGGGACCGGCAGTGAAGCTCCACAAACCGCCAAGAACACTACAGGCTCCGCTTCACTGCCATAAATGTTGTTTTGCCCCGCCTCCGGCGGGGCTTAGACATCTTCCAAGGCACTTGAAAACTTGCTTCTATATTCACGCCCTCAGCCTTAGGAGATGTCTAGATCGTGCGAATCCTCAACTCGCGCAATTGCCGCGGGTCCACTTTCGACGGCGCGTCCGCCATCAGATCCACCGCGGCAGTGGTCTTCGGGAACGGAATCACCTCTCGAATCGACGACTCGCCGGCCAGCAGCGCGCAGATGCGGTCCAGGCCGAGCGCGAGACCACCGTGCGGTGGAGTGCCGAACTCCAAGGCTTCAAGGAAGAAGCCGAACCGATCCTTCGCTTCTTCGTCCGACAACCCGAGCAGCCGAAAAACCTTCGCCTGTGTCTCGCGGTCGTGAATACGGATGCTGCCGCCGCCAAGCTCCCAACCGTTGAGGACGACATCGTAGGCCTTCGCGAGCACCTTGCCGGGATCGCTCTCGAGCAGTGGAAGATCTTCTTCGCGAGGAGCGGTAAACGGATGGTTCACCGAATCCCACCGCCGTTCGTCCTGATTCCACTCGAACAGCGGAAAGTCGGTCACCCAGAGCAGCGCCCACTTGCCTTCCTCTATGAGGTTCTCTTTTTTCGCGACCTGCAGTCGCAACTGCCCGAGCATTTTAGAGGTTGCATCGGGCGCGCCGGAAGCGAGCACGAGCAGATCGCCGGGCTTGGCGCCGCAGGCTTCGAGCACACGTCGAATGCCTTCTTCGCCGATGGCTTTCGCAGACGACTGCACCGACGGGGTTGGAGCGCCGCCAGCGGCGCCTTCCGGCGCATATCGCGCCCACACCAATCCCGCAGCCCCGAGCTGCTTGGCTTGATCAACCAGCTCGTCCACCTCGCGACGCGAGTATTTCGCCGCGCCGGGAATCACAAATCCGCGAATCGTGCCGCCGTGCGCGACCGCCTCGCGGAAGATTCCAAATGGCGAGTCGACAAACAGGCTCCCGAAATCCTGAATCTCCAGCCCGAATCGGAGATCAGGTTTCTCGGACCCGTACCTGGCAATGGCTTCCGCGTACATCAGCCGCCGAAACGGACGCGGCACCTCGACGCCAATCTCGCCAAAGGCGGCGGCAAGCCCGCCTTCCACAACGTTGAACACCTGCTCCGGCGTGGCAAACGCCATCTCGAGATCGACCTGCGTGAATTCGAGCTGACGATCGGCCCGTTGGTCCTCGTCGCGGAAGCAGCGGACGATCTGAACGTAGCGATCCATGCCGGCAATCATCAGGATCTGTTTGAAAATCTGTGGCGACTGTGGCAGCGCAAAGAACTTGCCTGGATGGATGCGGCTCGGTACCAGGAAGTCGCGCGCGCCTTCCGGCGTCGACTTGGTCAGAATCGGCGTCTCGATTTCCCAGAAGCCCCGCTCGTCGAAGTACTTCCTGATGGCGAACGCGATCCGGTGACGAAGCCCGATGTTGTACTGCAGACGCGGCCGGCGCAGGTCGAGATACCGGTACTTCAGGCGGATTTCTTCCGAGACGTTCGACTCTTCGGAAATCGGAAAGGGTGGCGTGCGCGCTTCGTTGAGCACGCGCAGATCGCGCGCGCGGACCTCCACTTCGCCGGTCGGCAAATTGGGGTTGGTCGTTTCTGGCGACCGCCGCTCGACCGTACCGATCGCGGCGATCACAAACTCGGATCGCAGCCGCTTTGCGCGCTCGATCAGCGACTCGTCGCCCTCGACTACCACCTGCGTGTGGCCGTGCCGATCGCGCACGTCGATGAAGAGCAGCGATCCGAGGTCGCGAATGCGATGCACCCAGCCCAGGAGGACGACGTCTTTGCCGACATCGCTTGCGCGCAGCGCGCCGCAGGTGTGAGTGCGTTTGAGGTTACCTAACTGTTCGGCCATACACTCGTCGTCAGTCGCCGGTCCCCAGTCGCCGGGAATTGCGCAGATTCTTTACGAATTCGGCGACCTGCGCGCGAGCAACCGAAACCTGCTCGCCGTTGGTCAGATTCTTGATCGCCACTTCGCGACGCGCCGCCTCGTCGTCTCCGATGATGACGACGAAGGGGACATTTCGTAAGCTCGCGTATTTGAACTGCTTGCCGATTCTGTCGGCGTCGGGATAAACGTCCACGCGCAATCCGCCTGCGCGAAGCTCGCCTGCCAGTCTTATCGCATCTGCGGCCCTATCCGCATTCCAGATGGTCACCATGACATCCGCGGAGGTTGCGACGAGCGATGGAGGAAACATGTCGCGCTCGCCCATCACCACCAGGATCCGCTCGAGACCGAGCGAAATGCCGCAGGCGGGCACGTCCTCGCCAAGGAACATGCCAATCAAGTCGTCGTAGCGCCCGCCGCCGCCAAGCGACCCGGCGAGATCGGGAACGCGTAGTTCGAAGATCGCGCCGGTGTAGTAGGACAGGCCGCGCGCAAGACCGGGCTGAATCTGCACATGGCGGCCGACGCTGGTGGCCGCGCCCAATCGCAGGATCTCCTTCACCTCGCGCAGTGCCAGCGCCCCCCGCTCGTCGAGCGTCAGCTGCTGTGCCATCCAATCCAGCCAGTCGGCACGAGTCGCAGCGGCAATCCACGAACTGAGTTTTTGGCTGGCCCTGGCATCGACGCCGCGATCCTGAAGCTCCTTCAACACGCCTTCGGCGCCGATCTTGTCCAGCTTATCGAGTGCGACCAGTACGTCGCTGTGCTTCGCAGCGGGGATTCCAGCTCCCTTCAACAACGCGGTCAGCAGCCCACGATGATTCAGGGCAATTTCAAATTGCTGGAAGCCAAGCCGCAGCATGACGTCGGCTGCCGCCGCGAGCAGCTCGGTTTCTACCACCATCGACCGCGACCCAATCGCGTCGACGTCGCACTGATAGAACTCACGAAATCGACCTTTCTGCGGTCGATCAGCCCGCCACACTGGCTGCACCTGATAACGCTTGAAAAACTTCGGCAGCGTCGCCCGGTATTCGGCAACCACGCGCGCAAGCGGGAC
Organism: Acidobacteriota bacterium; assembly: GCA_046727855.1. GTDB lineage: Bacteria > Acidobacteriota > Vicinamibacteria > Vicinamibacterales > UBA2999 > DASPWV01. The sequence goes on along the minus strand of JBKPDL010000126.1, from coordinate 15,066 downwards.
CGTGAGGTCGTAGCGTAGCGCCAGATCGGCGTCCCCGGTTTTGCCTTCCTCTCCGCGCTTCAGAATCCGGAAGATGAGACGGTCGCCTTCTTCCCCGTACTTCCCGGTCAATGTCTCGATGTTTTCGGCGGCGGGCGTCTCCAACGGCTCGAAACCGTAGCGCTGATACACGTCCGCGATTACGCCAATGACGTGTTGGCGACGTCGAACGTCTTCAGGAAGAAAGTCCCGCATGCCGCGGGCAGGCTTGGTGTTCATGCGTGATTGCGGACCTAAAGGTCCGCGGCGACACGTGGGCGGAGTCAGATTTTTGGCAGCGTCACTCCACGCTGTGCCTGATATTTGCCGGCCTTGTCCTTGTACGAGACCTCGCACGGCTCGTCGCTCTGAAAAAACAACACCTGCGCGATGCCCTCGTTCGCGTATATCTTGGCTGGCAGCGGCGTCGTGTTCGAGATCTCGATAGTGACGTGCCCCTCCCACTCGGGCTCGAGCGGCGTGACGTTCACGATGATGCCGCAACGCGCATAAGTGGACTTGCCGAGACACACGGTGAGCACATCGCGCGGTATGCGGAAGTACTCGATGGTGCGGGCGAGCGCAAACGAGTTGGGTGGCACGATGCAGCAGTCGGCCCTGATGTCGACAAACGATCGCGGATCGAACGCCTTTGGATCGACGACCGAGTTGTAAACGTTGGTGAACACCTTGAAGTCGTCCGCCACCCGGATGTCGTAGCCGTACGATGACAAGCCGAACGAGACCACACCCTCGCGCACGCGACGATCCTCGAATGGCTCGATCATGCCGTGCTCGAGCGCCATCCTGCGGATCCACCGATCACTCTTGATTGCCATATGTTTGGTCTGGTTGATCCAGTGGTCAGGTAGCGCCAATCAAAGGCTTGGACCCGCCCGACCTGCCTTATCTTCTCAGGAGCAATCCCACCAGCGTCAGCACCACGCTCACCAGAATCGACGTCGTAATCGGCAGGTAGAACGTAAAACCCTCGCGTCGAATGACAATGTCGCCGGGAAGCCGCCCCAGCGGCACGCCGAGCCAGATCAAGGCGCCTGCTGCGACGATCACCAGGCCGATAACGACGAGAACTTGACCCAAGGAACCGCTACCTGAGTTCCATGCCGCGGAAGAAATAGCCGAGCTCGAAGACAGCCGTGTCGGGCGCATCGGATCCGTGCGTCGCGTTGTTGTCGATCGACGCGCCAAATTCCTTGCGCAGCGTCCCGTCCGCGGCCTTGGCTGGATCGGTGGCGCCCATCAGATCGCGCCATTTACGGATCGCGTCGGGGGCTTCGAGGCACATCACGACGCTCGGTCCGGAGGACATGAAATCGGTGAGCCCGCCAAAGAACGGCCGCTCGCGATGCACGTGATAAAAACCTTCCGCTTCAGCCTTCGACATATGAATCAGGCGCATCGCGCGTACTTTGAAGCCTGCCTCCTCCACCCGCGCGAGTATGCGGCCCATGACACCCTTCCGCACCGCGTCGGGCTTGATGATGGCAAATGTACGTTCCATATATCCGAACGATTATAGCCCGCCCGGCTCAGCCGGTTCCTGGTCCCACGCTTGCAGTTGGTTGATCGGGCAGACGTGTGTCGGCCCGAGGAAGGGAACATCATGACGCACTTCAAGCACGGTCTTACGCTCTTTGCTGCCGCCGCGCTCCTCGTTGGCACCGGCGACGCGACGGCTCAATACAAACAAGCCGCGAAAGGCTCGACCGTGACGCTCGTCTCGTGCGTGGAGAAGGCGCAAAACGGAAATGGCGACAAGTTGGTGCTCACGCATGTTGCCGATGTGCCGGCGCAGCCGGCCACCCACGGGCGCGTCGTTTACTGGATTGAAGATGTCAGCAAGCTGAAGCCGCATATCGGACATCAAGTGCGCATCACCGGCAAGGTCGCGGGAGTGGAGAAATCAGAGATCGAAATCAGGAACCAGGCGACCGGCGCGGTCGCTGAAATCGAGGGCCACGGTACTGAGGTGAAGACGACGCCGGACAAAGCGCGCGTTTCCAATCCGGGTCAGACTCCAAAGGAACAAGATGTTCCCACGACAGTGGTGACGCTCGCCTTGGACAAGGTGGAGATGGTCGCGGAACGGTGCAAGCTGGCACAGTGAAACGTGAATCTGACGATCTCGAGATGTGGAGATTTGGAGTAGATCTCGAGATCTTCAGATTTGGTGATTTCCAGATGTGGAGATCTCCGGATTTTCTCCAAGTCACGAGATCTCCAGATCTCCAAATTCACGGTCGTAACATTTCAGCGACCGCACCTCCCATGTCCGCAGGCGACTTCACGACGCGAACGCCGGCGGCTGTGAGCGCGGCCATCTTTTCGGCCGCGGTGCCTTTGCCGCCTGCGATGATTGCACCGGCGTGACCCATGCGGCGCCCCGGCGGCGCCGTTTGACCGGCGATGAAGCCGACCACTGGCTTTTTGAAATTCGCCTTGATCCACGACGCCGCTTCTTCTTCCGCCGAGCCGCCGATTTCGCCGATCATTACCACGGCTTCGGTGTCGGCGTCGTTGGCGAAGAGCTGCAACGCGTCGATGTACATGGTGCCGATCAACGGATCGCCGCCGATACCAATGCATGTCGTCTGGCCGAGGCCGAGTTTTGTGAGCTGGTCGATCGCCTCATACGTGAGCGTGCCGCTCTTCGACACGATGCCGACGCGCCCTTCCTTGCAGATATGGCCGGGAATAATGCCCGCCTTCGCTTTGCCCGGCGAGATGACGCCGGGACAGTTCGGCCCGATGAGGCGCGTTCGTGGATGCGATTTGAGAAACGTGAGCGCCCTGAGCATGTCGAGGGTTGGAATGCCCTCGGTGATGCAAACGACGAGGGCGATGCCAGCATCCGCGGCCTCCATGATCGCGTCGGCGGCAAACGCCGGCGGGACGAAGATCACCGACGTGTTCGCGTCTGTCGTGCTCACCGCTTGCGCGACCGTGTCGAACACTGGAAAGCCTTCGTGAACCGTGCCGCCTTTGCCCGGAGTGACACCGCCGACAACGTTGGTGCCGTAGTTCTTTGCCGCCAAGGCATGAAAAGTTCCTTCCCGTCCGGTCAAGCCCTGAACAATCAGCCGCGTGTTTTTATCCAGAAGTACTGCCAAATCCCATTCCCTGTGGAGGATGCTCAACCAGCCAGCGACACAACTTTTTCTGCCGCTTCACTCATCGTGTCGGCCGTTGCGAAGTTCAGCCCGCTCTCGGCCAGCATCCGCTTTCCTTCTTCGACGTTGGTGCCCTTCATGCGGATCACGATCGGTATCCGCACGCCCAGTTCCTTGACCGCGGCGATCACGCCGGCGGCAAGAATGTCGCAGCGCAGAATGCCGCCAAAAATGTTGATGAGCACCGCCTTGACGTTCTGGTCGGACATCAGAATCTCGAACGCATTGCGAATCTGTTCAGCGTTGGCGCCGCCGCCCACATCGAGAAAGTTGGCAGGCATTCCACCGGCCAGCTTGATGATGTCCATCGTCGCCATGGCGAGCCCGGCGCCGTTGACCATGCAGCCGATGTTGCCGTCGAGGCGAATATAGTTGAGCGAAAACTTCGACGCCTCGACTTCGAGCGCATCCTCCTCGGACAGATCACGCAGATCCCGAATGTCGGGATGGCGCGGCAGCGCGTTGTCGTCGAAGTTCATCTTGGCGTCGAGCGCCAGCAGGTCGCCGCTTTTGGTGACGATGAGCGGATTTATCTCGAGCAGGGAGGCGTCGGTACTGACGAAGGCCTGGTACAACGCCAACATCATCCTGGTGGCCTTCGATATTTGGTCGCCAGACAGTTGCAGCGCAAACGCCAGCTTGCGCGCCTGAAACGGTGTGAGGCCTACCGCCGGCTCGATGAACTCCTTGAAGATCATCTCCGGCGTTTTCGCGGCGACCTCTTCGATGTCTACGCCACCGGCGGCGCTCACCATCAGCACCGGTTTTTGGGTCGATCGATCGATGACGATGCTCAGATAGAACTCGCGGTCGATCGCCACACCTTCTTCGACGAGGAGACGCGACACCACCTGTCCGGCGGGACCAGTTTGGGACGTCACCATCTTGCGATCGATGAGCGACCTCGCGGCGCTCTCTGCCTCTTCGGGACTCTTCACTACTTTTACGCCACCCGCCTTACCGCGACCGCCGGCATGAATCTGCGCCTTGACGACCGCGCCGCGGCCGCCGAGGCGCCGCGCGATCTCGCCCGCCTCCTGCGCGGAGAACGCCACCTCGCCGCGCGGAATTGGAACGGCGAACTTGGCGAGGATTGCTTTTGCCTGGTATTCGTGAATCTTCATAGGGAATGCTGCCGTCCACAGTCGACAGTGACCGTTCAACGGCAAAAGTCGACGGTCGTCGATCGACGGCAAACAGTCGCCAGGAAACCGGCGACCCGGGCGACTGACGACGGTTGACCGTCGCCTGGTTTTATACCTTGATAACGTCGACTAATTCCTTGACCGCGCCTGCGGATTTCTGAAGTGCGGCATTCTCCTCCGGCGTCAGCTTGATCTCGATGATCTGCTCGACGCCCCGGGCTCCGAGCTTCACCGGCACGCCGACAAAGAGGTCGCGGATGCCGTACTCGCCCTGCAAATACACAGAGCAGGGCATGATTTTCTTCTGGTCCTTGAGAATCGCCTCGACCATTGCGGCCGCTGAGGCACCTGGCGCAAACCATGCGCTCGTACCTACAAGTTTTGTGATCTCGGCGCCGCCATTCGCGGTGCGCTCCGAAATCGCCGCGATGCGGTCCGCCGGCAAGAGATCCGTGATCGGAATGCCGGCAACGGTGGAATAGCGGGGCAACGGCACCATCGTGTCGCCGTGGCCGCCGAGCACGAACGCCGACACGTTCTCGACGGACACGTTCAACTCCATCGCGATAAAGGTGCGCATGCGAGCGGAGTCGAGCACGCCGGCCATACCGATGACGCGCTCGCGGGGGAACTTGCTCAGGCGATAGACGGCCTGCGCCATCGCATCGAGCGGGTTGGCGACCGGCACGATGATGCAGTTAGGCGAGTGCTTGACGATTTCGGCCGTAACGTCCTGCATGATCTTGTAATTGACCGAAAGCAGGTCGTCGCGGCTCATGCCTGGCTTGCGCGGCACGCCCGACGTGATGACGACGACGTCAGAGCCGGCGCTCTCGGCAAAATCGTTGGCGCCAACACCCACGACGCGCGCCGCCGATCCTTCGATCGGGCACGACTCGTAGATGTCGAGCGCGATGCCGGCGGCCTTGGTGTCGGCGATATCGACGATCACGACGTCGGCAAGTTCCTTTTGCGCGAGCGCGCGCGCGACCGCGGCGCCAACGTTGCCTGCTCCGCCGACGACTGTCACTTTTCGGTTCATATGAGCTCCACGTATTAGGTCAGATCGCCCCGCGCTCGTTCGCCGGCGTCCACAGATTCTGTGGAAAACCGTGTTGAAAACATCGCGTCAACAACATGTAACGGACGCGTTTGCTAAGAAAACAGCGTATTGCACCAAAAACAGTGAAACGCACGCGGGCTGCACGGAGGTTCCTCACGAAAGTTCCTTACGGAGGTTCCTCACAGCGGTTGACGCAGGTTCCTCACGTTGGGTCGTTGGTTCTCGAACCCACGTCGACCTCGCGTGAAGAACCTTCGTCACGAACCGAAGTGAACCAACGTAAGGAACCCACGTGAGGAACTCCAGCAAGGAACCAACGTGGCTGCGCACGTCACGTCCAACGTGGGCTGTAGAAACTGTGAAATTATATCTGAAGGATGAAAATCGTCGTCGCTGATGACCTGCCCGCTTCCGCGCTCGAGTTGCTGCATGCCGAAGGATGGACTGTTGATGCGCACAGCGGACGGAAGCCGCCGGAATTGGCGGCCGATCTCGCCGACGCCGACGCCATTGTCGTCCGGAGCGCCACCAAGGTCACTGCCGATCTGATCGCTGCGGCGCCGCGGCTTCGCGCGATCGCGCGCGCGGGCACCGGCGTCGATAACGTCGATGTGGACGCGGCAAGTGCGCGCGGCATCGTGGTGATGAACGCACCCGGCGCAAACAGCATCAGCGTGGCGGAGTTGGCGATGGCGCAGATGCTGGCACTTGCCCGAAAGATTCCCGCGGCCGACGCCTCAATGAAGCAGGGCAAATGGGACAAGAAGAGTTTTCTCGGCGAAGAGGTTCGAGGCAAGGTGCTCGGTCTTGCCGGTCTCGGCCGCATCGGACAGGAAGTGGCACGGCGCGCGCGGGCCTTCGAGATGACGCTCATCGCCCACGATCCCTTCATCAGCGCACAGGTGGCACGCGATCTCGCCGTGGAGCTCGTCTCGCTCGACGCCTTGTGCGAGCGCGCCGATTTTCTGTCGCTGCACATGCCGTCGACGCCGCAAACGCGTCAGCTCTTCAATGCCGAGCGGCTCGCGCGCTGCAAGAGAGGCATTCGCATCATCAACACGGCACGCGGCGAATTGATCGATGAGAAGGCGCTCGCGGCAGCCATTCAAAGCGGTCAGGTCGGCGGTGCCGCCCTTGACGTGTTCGAACAGGAACCACCGATCGACCACACGCTCGAGACGCTGCCGCAAGTGGTCGCCACACCGCACATTGCGGCGTCCACGCGCGAGGGGCAGGAGCTGGTGGGCGTTGAAACGGCGACCGCCCTTCGCGATTTTCTGAAGAACGGGATCATCCGCAACGCCGTCAATTTTCCGTCGGTGGCGGCGGACGAATTCCAGCGCCTGCAGCCGTACGTCGCGCTCGCGCGGCAGCTTGGCTGCCTGCTCGGGCAAATGGGCGACGCGCGCATCGAGGGCGTGAGCGTGCGCTACTACGGGGAGCTCGCGCGCGCGTCCAATCCACTCATCCTGAGCGCTGTGCTCGTCGGGCTGTTCCGCGCGATCCTTTTCGAGTCGGTCACACCGGTCAATGCGCTTGCGGTCGCCAAGGCGCGCGGCATCGAGATTACGGAATCGCAAAGCAGCCGCAGCCGTACGTATACAAGCCTGATTTCGATCAAGCTGATAACCAGCGCCGGCGAGCGCTGGGTCGAAGGAACCATTGTCCGCGATCAGCCGCGGCTTGTGCTGCTCAATGGCGTAGACGTCGAAGCGCCGCTCGACGGCACGATGCTGCTGCTGATGAACAATGATCAACCGGGCGTGATCGGCGCCGTCGGCACGATTCTCGGCCGCAACAATGTGAACATCGCGAGCTTTGCGCTCGGACGGCGGCCCGATGGTGCGGTGGGCGTGGTGAACGTGGACGATCCGAATGGAACGGGGGTCTCGAAGGAAACCGTCGACGAGATCCGCAAGGCGCCCGGCATTAATGCGGTGTGGCTGGCTCGTGTGTGACCGAAAACGTCTAGTAGAGGGTAGCAAGGGTACTTTCGTTACTCGCTACTCGCGACTTCACGCGAAGTAACCTTCCGCTACTTCATGCGAAGTAACCATTGCGCCCCTGCCGCGTCAGCGAGCGTCGCGCTACTCTCTGTGATCTCCACTACGGCGTAGCCCCCAACCGTCTCACCCACTTTCACAAGGTGCACAGTCATGCCATCCGAGATCACCGCGGTGCGCGCGGTGCCCGTCGTTCCGATTCCCGCGAGCCGCAGTGACGGGCCCGTGGCAACGGGCGCCGGCAGCGGTTCACTCACGGGTGCGTCGGACATCGGAGCCGTTCGCGCGGGCGCTGGCGCCATCACGCGCTCGCGCGTGCCGAAGACAAACGGATTGCGCTTCGGAACGGGAGGCAGCGGCGCCGCTTGCAGTTTGCGATGCAGTTGTTCGCTGTAGGAAGTGGCGCTGGTCGTCTCGCGCGGTGTCTCTCGTGGCTGATCGCGCGGCGGCAAGACCTGCAATTCCGCAACGGGCGGTGACACCATCGACGCAAGCAGCCAACCAGTGCTCAGCGAAGCCGCAACGATCAACGCAACGAACTTCGGCCGCATGACGGGAACCGGCACTATTCTACTGCGTTTGTGCTATGATTCGCCGTGCCCGCTGTTCCGGTCACGCGTTTACCATTTGCGCTGACGGAATCCTCGGTTCTCGCGATCATTCCCGCGCGATACCAGTCAACTCGACTCCCCGGAAAAGCCCTTCTCGAGATCGACGGCCGGCCGATGATCGAGCACGTGTATCGCCGCGCGTCTGCCGCGCGCTCCGTGAACGGTGTCGTCGTCGCGACCGACGACAGCCGCATCGCGAGCGCAGTGGAACGCTTTGGCGGCGCTGCGCTCCTCACGTCACCGTCGCATCGCTCCGCCACTGATCGCCTCGCCGAGCTCGCCGCCACGCTTGCGTGCGGCATCGTCGTGAACGTTCAAGGCGATGAGCCGCTGCTCGACCCTCGAGTGATCGACGCCGCCGTGGGGGCGATGCGTGAGGACCCGCGTCTCGAGATGGCGACCGCCGCGCGCCCGATCCATCCGCAGGAATTTGCCAATGCGCACGTCGTCAAAGTCGTGACCGATCAGTCCGGCTTCGCACTGTACTTTTCGCGTTCGCCCATTCCATTTGTCCGTGACGGCTCGGCGGAGGCGATTGCCCGCGCGCATATCGGGCTTTATGTATATCGGCGCGATGTTCTCCTGCGTCTGGCCCAGCTCCCCGCAACGCCGCTCGAGCGCGCAGAGGCGCTGGAACAGCTTCGTGCCCTCGAGCACGGAATTCGCATCAAAGTAGTGGCGACCGACTACGGGTCGGTTGGCGTGGACACGGCAGAAGACCTGGAGCGCGTCCGCAACCTCGTGAAGGAATCAGCTGATGACAGATAAACGACCCACGAAATACATCTTTGTGACCGGCGGTGTGGTCTCGTCACTCGGGAAAGGACTGGCAGCGGCATCGATCGGCGCGCTCCTCGAGGGTCATGGGTACCGGGTCACCCTGCAGAAATTCGACCCCTATATCAATGTCGATCCCGGAACGATGAGCCCATATCAGCACGGTGAGGTGTACGTCACGGACGATGGCGCCGAGACGGACCTCGATCTTGGCCATTACGAACGCTTCACGAGCACGCACACCACGCGCAACAGCAACTGGACCACTGGAAAGATCTACATGTCGGTGATCCAGAAGGAACGCCGCGGCGATTATCTCGGTCGCACCGTTCAGGTCATTCCGCACATCACCAACGAGATCAAGGACTGCATCCGTGCCGTCGGCCGCGACGTCGACGTCGTGCTCGTCGAAATCGGCGGCACGGTTGGCGACATCGAGAGCCTTCCTTTCATGGAAGCGATTCGCCAGTTCCGCCAGGATGTCGGCCGCGACAACACGCTATATATCCATCTCACGCTGGTGCCATACATCGCCTCGGCCGGCGAGCTGAAGACGAAACCGACACAGCACAGCGTTCGTGACCTTCGCTCGATTGGTATTCAGCCCGATATTCTTTTGTGCCGCACCGATCGACAGCTGCCGCGCGATATCAAGCAAAAGATTGGGCTCTTCTGCGATGTCAACGAAGAAGCGGTGATCACCGCCCGCGACGTCTCGACGATTTACGAAGTGCCGCTCGTACTGCAGGCCGAGGGTCTCGATATCGTGATTCTCAAGCTGCTCGGCCTGCCGATGACCGAAGCGAAAATGCAGCCCTGGGAGGAACTGGTCGAACGGATCAAGCGCCCTGACGACGAGCTCACCATTCACGTGGTCGGCAAGTACACCGGCTACGAGGATTCGTACAAGTCACTCAACGAAGCGCTCTATCACGGCGGCTTCGCCAATCGCGTCCGCATCAACATCCAGTGGGTCGAATCCGAAGCACTCGAGCAGGAAGGCGGGATGCGGCTGCTCGAAGGCGCGCACGGCATTCTCGTGCCGGGCGGATTCGGATCGCGCGGCACGCGCGGCATGATGAAAGCCGCGGAGTACGCGCGGCGCCATCAGGTGCCATACTTCGGGATTTGCTACGGTTTCCAGTGGGCCACTGTCGAATTTGCCCGTAACGTCTGCCTGCTCGACGGCGCCGACTCCACCGAAGTGGACGAAGCCGCGCCGCACAAGGTGATTTACAAGCTCCGCGACCTGCTCGGCGTCGATGACTTGGGCGGCACCATGCGTCTTGGCCGGTACGAATGCGAGCTCGCGCCGGGATCCAAAGCGCGTGCGATCTACGGCGCGGACGTCATCTACGAGCGTCACCGGCATCGATTCGAATTCAACTGCCTGTACGAGCCCGCGCTGAAGGAAAACGGCATGCGTGTGTCGGGGCGATCGCGCGACGGCAAGTTCGTGGAGATCGCCGAGCTGACAAACCATCCCTGGTTCATCGCGGTGCAATTCCATCCCGAGTTCCAGTCGCGCCCGCTGAAGCCGCATCCGCTCTTTGCCAGTTTCGTGGAAGCGGCACACCGGCAGAAGCTCGCGGCCAGCGGCAACACGCTCGACGCGACCTCGCTCGCGTGATGGACGACGTCGCGTCGGTGACCGCCGGCGGCGTCACGCTCGGCTCCGGTCATCCGCTTGCGTTCATCCTCGGGCCATGCGTCATCGAGAGTGAGACACATGTGCTGGAGATGGCAACCGCAGTCAAAGAGATCGCTGGTCGCGCCGGCGTACCGTGCATCTTCAAGGCGTCGTACGACAAAGCCAACCGCACGTCGCTGTCATCTTTCCGCGGGCCGGGCCTTGCACACGGGTTGCGCATGCTCGCCCAGGTCAAGGAGCGCACCGGTCTTCCGCTCTTGACCGATATTCACGAGTCCGGGCAGGCGGCACCCGCCGCGGAAGTGGTTGACGTGCTGCAGATCCCGGCGTTTCTGTGCCGGCAGACCGATCTGCTCGTGGCTGCGGCGCGCACACAGCGCCCGGTCAACGTGAAGAAGGGGCAATTCCTGTCGCCGAATGACATGCGTCATGTCGTGAGTAAATTGACGGAGTCCGGTGCCACAGGAGTGCTCCTGACCGAGCGCGGCACCTCGTTCGGCTACAACAATCTCGTCGTGGACATCCGCGCCCTTCCGATGCTTCGTGCGCTGGGGCATCCTGTTGTGTTCGACGTCACCCATAGCTTGCAGTTGCCGGGGGCCGGTGACGGCGTGACCGCCGGCCTTGCGGAGTACATCGAACCGCTTGCGCGTGCCGGTGTTGCCGCTGGCGTGGACGGCGTCTTCATGGAGGTTCACGACCACCCAGCTAGGGCGCGAAGCGACGCCGCCAATGCGCTGCCGCTACAGCGTCTCGAGCCGCTGCTGCGCCGCCTGGTCGAGCTTGATAGGATCGTCAAGGCGTATGCCTGACCTCAAGCTCGCCCGCCGAGTTCTGCAAACCGAAGCCGCAGCCGTTCTCGCGCTCGCAGACCGCGTCGACGAACGCTTCGGCAGAGCCGTGGAGATGGTCCAGAACTGCCGCGGGCGTGTGATCGTCACCGGCATGGGCAAATCGGGGATCATCTGCCGCAAGATCGCGGCGACGCTTTCGAGCACCGGCACACCGGCGCTCTTTCTCCATCCGGCGGAAGCGGTCCACGGCGATCTCGGCATGATCACGGGCGACGACGTCGTCATCGCGCTGTCCTACAGCGGCGACACTGAGGAGATCATCAGGATCGTTGAAAACATCAAGCGGCTGGGCGCGTGCCTGATTGTCATGACCGGCAGCCCGATGTCCACGCTTGCCAGCGCCGCCGACGTGGTGATCAATTGTGAGGTTCCGGAAGAAGCGTGTCCGATGAACCTGGCGCCGACGGCGAGCACCACGGCGATGCTAGCCCTTGGCGATGCGCTCGCGATGACGGTGTGCGTTGCGAAGGGCTTCAAACCGGAAGATTTCGCGAACCTGCATCCGGGCGGCAAGCTTGGTAAGAAGCTGATGCGCGTGGAGCAGCTGATGAACGCCGGCGAGCAGACGCCGTCGGTGGACAAAGCCACGCCGATGCGCGACGTGATTTACGAGATGTCGCGCAAGGGCCTCGGCATGACCTGCGTGACCGACGGAGACGGCAAACTGCTCGGCATCATCACCGACGGCGACTTGCGGCGGAAGATGGCGACGGACCAGAACGTGCTCGAGCTCCGCGCCCGAGACGTCATGACCTCGAATCCGATTACTATCGACCGCACGGCGATGGCGGCCGAGGCGCTGAACATCCTCGAACGCAACAAGATCACGTCGATCGTGGTGGTTGATCGGGATCGCCACATCGAAGGCGTCGTGCACCTGCACGATTTGTGGCGCACCGAACTGGTGTAGCACTGCGGTGGACCCGTCTTATCTGCCTTTTATCGCAGCGCTTCTCGCTTTGCTGGCCGGGCTGGCCATCGGCAAGGCGTGGGAGCGCTACAAGCTGCGCGACGGCAAATGGATCGATCGCCGCCGGGCGCGCGACTCGCACCACTACGTCCTCGGACTCAATTTTCTGGTGTCGGGACAGATCGATCTCGCCATTGAAGAACTGAGTCAGGCGGCACGCGTCGACGCCGAAGCGCTCGAAATCCACTTGATCCTGGGCAACGTATATCGCGAACGTGGCCAGGTTGCGCGCGCCATTCAGGTCCATCAGGCGCTGCTGCAGCGGTCGAAGCTGACACGCGTCGAGCACGCGTACGTCTTGCTGTGCCTGGGCCTCGACTACAAGCGCGGCGGCTTCGTCGATCGCGCACTCGAAGCGTTCAACGAAGTGCTGCGGCTCGATCCGAAAAACCAGTACGCGCTGCTCTACCTCGAAAAACTCCACGAGGAGCAGCATCAGTGGGACGAGGCGTTCGTCATCCGGCAGCAGCTGGTCGAGTTGAGCGGGCCTGACACGCAGCCGCGGAACCAGGCCATCCTCGCGTTTCTGGAGAACGAGCGCGGCGTCGAGGCCATGAAACAGGGCCGGCTCGAAGAGGCGGTGAAGCACTTCGGTTCAGCGATCGATCTCGATCGCTCGACTACACCGGCGTATCTGAATCTCGGCGATGTCCGGTTCAAGCAGGGCGATCGCGCGGGTGCGCTCGCGTCGTGGGATCGGCTCATCGACGTCTCACCGGATTGCGCGTATCTTGCGTTCGACCGGATCGAACGGCTGCACGAGGCCAGCGGCTCGCCTCAGAAATTCGAAGAGCGCTGCCGGCAGATCCTCGCGTCCAATCCCCAGGACTGGCGCGCCCGTCTCGCGCTGGGCCGCCATCTGGCCGCGCGCAACGAACCCGTGGCGGCGCTCGAGCTGCTCTTCGAAGCGCTTGCACACAACCCGCATGGTCTAACGGTGCATCAGGCCATCTGGACGGTGCTGCTCCAGGTCGGTCTCGATCGCGCCCTGGTGCAGCGCTACGTCGAGTCCGCACGCGAAGCGGTATTCTTCCTCGATCCGCATATCTGCGTGAAATGCCACTATCGCTCGACGGAACTGTTGTGGCAGTGCCCGCATTGCCACGAGTGGAACACGTTTGTGGAGGAACGGATCGCGCCGGCTAAAGAAGCCGTCGAGATGTGAGAGTGCCGAGAGCGAAACGTGACTCTTACGAATCGGACACGGGAGGCTTAGGACGAGGACGTCCAAGATCGGCCGCGACGGCGCGCAACCGCTCGCCGAAAGCACTCATTCTTTGCTCTGATAGCGGGTCGACCACCACGTGGTCGCTTACCGCTTCAGCGCTGGAGGTGGCGACAAGGTACGCGCCCAACCACTCCGAGACTTCATACACCCGACCAACTTCGTAGTCCTTGAGAGAGACGCCGTCGACCTCTCCGAATCGGGGCCGCGTAATGCGAACTTGCATGTCTTACAAACCGCGTCGTACGTCCAAATCGCATGCCGTTACACAAACGTATCTTTTCGGACACAAATTTGATAAGTCTCGTGCCTAGCGATACTTAAATATTTAAATCCCAACAGTTGAATGGCGGCTTGTAAGGTTTCTAGACACAATCTCGCAGAATGCAGGGCTAAACCCTGACTGCCGCCGCCGGGCCCGGCGGCTCAGCGTTTGTCGGCGGCGCTTTTTTTCGACGCGTGGCGCGCTTCGGCTTCCTCGACGGAATGCGACTTCGTCAGGTCCACGTCGCGCTTCGCCATTTCCGACAGCCGGCCATAATGCTCGTGCAGAACGCCGAGCTCGTGCTCGGACAAATCTTCGATCGAGATCAGACGATTGCTGGCGCCTTCGAGTGCCGCCACGATCTCGTTGAGCTTCAGTTGCACGGCGAGCGAATCCTTGTTCTGCGCGCGCTGGATCAGAAAAACCATCAGAAAAGTGGCGACGGTCGTACCAGTGTTAATCCAAAGTTGCCACGTATCCGAATACCGGAACACCGGTCCGCTCAACGCCCATGCAATCACGATCCCGAGAGCGGTCATGAAACTCGGCGTCGACCCGGTGATCTCGGTCGCCCTGGTCGCGAAACGCTCCAGCGGTGACTGTTGTCGCAGCTGACGAGATGGCATGTGGTCCCTCCGTTTGGCTCAAGCTGATACGAAACGGCTCGCCGCGCGTCGGCGAGGAGGCCGCTCAATTCCATTTGAGGCCGCGCAATTGATCGAGATTGACGTTGCCGCCCGAAAGGACCGCCGCCACGCGCGCACCAGCCGGGAGTTTGATCAAACCGTGCAACAGCGCCGCCACCGGCGCCGCGGCGGCGCCCTCGACGACGAGCTTGCAGCGCTCCATGATCCAGATCATCGCGTCGAAGATGTCGCGATCCGGCAGCGCCACAATGTCATCGACGAATCGTTGAACGACAGAGAAGTTGAGCTCGCCGACGCGGCGCACGCGCAGGCCGTCGATGATCGTCCGGCAGTCGATGGTCTGCAGCGAACCGGCCTCGACGCTCATTTTCATCGCAGGGCCGTCCGACGATTCGACGCCGATCACGCGAACGTGTGGATTGTGGCTTTTGACGGCCATCGCCACGCCGGAGATGAGGGGGCCGCCGCCGATGGGGACGACGACGGCGTCGACCTCGGGCCAGTCGTCGACGATCTCGAGGCCGAGCGTGCCCTGGCCGGCGATGAGCTCGGCGTCGTCGAAGGGGTGCACGTAGATGAGCCCCTCGCTGCGCACCAGCTCCTTGGCCTTTTCGTTGGCCTCGTCCCAGATGGTGCCGTGGAGCAC